>NZ_CP101323.1:3000000-3300000 GCF_024300825.1 Natronomonas gomsonensis
TTCGTCCAGCGGGATGCCCTCGAAGACGGTCTCCATGTCGTCGAGAGAGTCGATGGCGACGCCGCTTTTGCCGACCTCGCCTTCGGCCATCTCGCTGTCGGAGTCGTAGCCCATCTGGGTCGGCAAATCGAAGGCCATAGAGAGGCCGGTTTGGCCCTCGTCCATCAGGTAGTTGAATCGCTCGTTGGTCTCGCTGGCGGTGCCCATGCCGGCGTACTGCCGCATCGTCCACAGTCGGCCGCGGTGCATCGTCGAGTAGACGCCGCGGGTGTACGGCGACTCGCCGGGGAAGCCGATGTCCTCATCGTAGTCGATGTCGGCGATGTCGGCGGGGGTGTAGAGGGGGTCGACCTCCTGGCCGCCGGTGTCGGTCGTGAACTGCTCTTTGCGCTCCCCGAAGCGCTCGACGGTGGGGCCAAAGGTGTCCTCGGTCCAGTCCTCGTGGCCCTCGCGGATGGCTTCGAGGTCGTCGGGGTCGAACATATGTTGTTATTTTGTATATTGATCTTTGAGGATTCCCATCTAGACGATTAGTCCAGCACAACCAACGGGTCGCCCTGATTGACCGACTGGCCCTCCTCGATGGCGACTTCCGTGAC
Source organism: Natronomonas gomsonensis (assembly GCF_024300825.1). Classification (NCBI taxonomy): domain Archaea; kingdom Methanobacteriati; phylum Methanobacteriota; class Halobacteria; order Halobacteriales; family Natronomonadaceae; genus Natronomonas; species Natronomonas gomsonensis. The sequence goes on from NZ_CP101323.1 coordinate 3,000,600, forward strand.
CGTGCCACCTATTTCGGCGATGACGTCGTTTTCCATCTTCATCGCCTCAAGCACGCAGATGACGTCACCGGATTCGACGGTGTCGCCCTCCGCGACGTTCACTTCGAGGATGGTTCCCTGCATCTCGGCGCTGACGACCTCGCCCTCCGCGGAGACGGCGGGGGCGCTGCTGCCGCCACCGCCTCCCCCTCCGCCGCCACCGCCGCCACCGCCGCCTCCGCCAGCGGCGCCCGGTGCGGGACGGGCCGCGGCCATCTCGGCGCGCTCTTCGAGGTTCACCTGGAAGCGCTTGCCGTTGACCTCGACGGTGAACTCACGCTCGACGACCTCCTCGTCGGTCTCGCTTTCGGTGTCACCGGTGCCCCACTTCTCTTGGGCCTCGTCGAGGCGGTCGCGGTCGAGGTGATGGTCGAGGTACTTCGTCGTGTGGGTGCCCGCGGTGAACTCCTCGTCGTCCAACATGAGCCGGTGGAACGGGATGATGGTCGGGATACCCTCGATGTCGTACTCCGCAAGGGCACGGGCCGAGCGGGCGAAGCACTCCTCGCGGTCCTCGCCGTGGACGATGAGTTTCGCTATCATCGAGTCGTAGTCGGTGACGAGGTCGTCGCCCTGTCGGGCGGCGTCGTCGAGACGAACGCCGATACCGCCCGGCGGGTCGTACACTTCGAGTTCCCCGCCCGAGGCGGGCGCGAAGTCGTCGGCGGCGTTCTCGGCGTTGATGCGGTACTCGATGGCGTGGCCTTCGAGTTCCACGTCGTCCTGTTCGAAGGTCAGCTCCTCGCCAGCGGCGACCCGCAGTTGCCACTTGACGATGTCGATGCCCGTCAACTCCTCGGTGACACAGTGTTCGACCTGAATCCGAGTGTTGACTTCGAGGAAGTAGAAGTTCGCGTCCGGACCGAGCAGTTCGCCGTCCTCGCGGTCCTCTTCCTCGACGAGGAACTCGAAGGTACCGGCGTTGTAGTAGTCGGCCTCGTCGGCGCCGCGGCGGGCGGCCTCGCCGATTTTCTCTCGGAGTTCATCCGAGAGTGCCGGCGAGGGGCCCTCCTCGATGACCTTCTGGTGGCGGCGCTGGAGCGAACAGTCACGCTCGCCGAGATGGCGGACGTTGCCGTGTTCGTCGGCGAGAATCTGTACCTCGATGTGTCGGGGTTCCTCGAGGTACCGCTCGAGGTACACCGAATCGTTGTCGAAGTACGCCTCGCCCTCTCGCTTGGCGGTTTCGAGTTGCTCCTCGGCCTCGTCGGGGTCGCGGACGATTTTCATCCCGCGGCCACCACCGCCGCCTTCGGCCTTGATGGCGATGGGGTAGCCGTTCTCCTCGCCGAACTCGTGGACCTCCTCGACGGTGTCGACGGGGTCAGTCGTCCCGGGGACGATTGGCACGTCGGCAGCGTCCATCACCTTCCGGGCCTTCGTCTTCTCGCCGGCCTGCTCCATCGACTCCGAGGACGGGCCGACCCACGTGATACCCTCGGTGTCCTCGACCTTCCCGGCGAACTCGGCGTTCTCTGCGAGGAACCCGTAGCCGGAGTGGATGGCGTCGGCGTCGGCCTTTTCAGCAGCCTCGATAACGCCCTCGTGGTCGAGATACGAATCGGCTGCCCGGGCGGGACCGATGTTGTACGCTTCGTCGGCATAGCGGACGTGGCCGCTGTGTTTGTCAGCGTCGCTGTAGACGGCGACGGTGTCGATACCGAGGTCATCGCAGGCGCGCATCACACGCACCGCGATTTCACTCCGATTGGCGACGAGTACCTTGTCGAACATTCCCGCTGTGGTCTGCCTCCGGAACACACCTTATTCTATCGGTTACGAGTGCGGTTTGCTGCTTAGCCCCATCTCTGGGTTTATCTCTACTCGAAAGTGAATGGTACCTTACCGCTCAGGTGCATTGTCGCGGATAAAGTCAATCGTCTCTGCCATAGAGGCCCCCGGCCCAAAGACCTCCGAAACGCCCAAATTCAGAAGGTCAGCTCGGTCTTCCTCAGGAATGATACCACCGACCAGCACGAGGGTGTCGTCAAACGCCTCGTAGGCTTTGAGCCCATCAATCACCTTCGGGACGAGCGTGTTGTGCGCCCCCGAGAGGATAGAGATTCCAACGACGTCAACGTCTTCTTGGACAGCTGCCTGCACGAGTTCGTCCGGCGTCTTGTGTAGTCCCGAGTAGATAACCTCGAAGCCGGCGTCACGGAAGGCACGCGAGATGACGTGTGCACCACGATCATGTCCATCAAGCCCGACTTTCGCTACCAAACACCGAATAGAACGGCTTTCATCCGACATGGTATGCAATAGAGGATCTGTCCAATATCTGGTGGTATGTGTTATAAACGTCCATAACTGTTGTTCGTGGGGCATGCGACTTTATAGCGTCGATACCGACGCTGTATGCCGAACGCTGCGATAGGACGCCGGCCAGAATACATTGAATTTGCTACAGAGCGAGAGACCCCATACCGTGAACCGGGCGACTCAGCCCATCCGACCGGCTCGCCCGCTCGCCGACCAGCCGTCAGTCGGGGCGTCGGTCGGAATTCGGGGGCTACGCTGCAGGACCGCGTCCATTCGACTTGCAAACTGCCAGCGATTACCCTGCCACGAGGGGTCATCCTTGGCCTCAACGTTCTGTTCTTGGATGTATGTGGAGACGGCCGCGACGATGGCAGCAGCCTCCTCACCGTTGGCATCCTGTGGGACGAACCCCGGAATGTTGTCTTCCATGCTCACAGCGGGATATTGCCGTGTTTGCGGTCCGGCGTGTCCTTGCGTTTGGATTCGAGCATCTCGAGGTCGCGAATGAGTCGCGGCCGCGTCTCCTTCGGTTCCAACACGTCGTCGACGAATCCGCGCTCGGCCGCCGTGTAGGGGTTGGCGAACTGGTCGCGGTACTCGTCGATGAGTTGCTGACGCCGAGCCTCCACGTCGTCGGCAGCCGCCAGTTCGTCGTCGTAGAGGATGTTGACTGCACCCTTCGGACCCATGACCGCGATTTCTGCGGTGGGCCAGGCGTAGTTCACGTCGGCTTCGAGGTGTTTCGAAGCCATCACGTCGTAGGCGCCGCCGTAGGCTTTCCGCGTGATGACGGTCAGAAGCGGCACCGTCGCCTCGCTGAAGGCGTACAGCAACTTCGCGCCGTGTTTGATGATGCCGCCGTGTTCCTGGTCGGTGCCGGGCATGAAGCCGGGCACGTCGACGAACGTGACGATGGGAATGTTGAACGCATCACAGAACCGGACGAATCGGCCGCCTTTCAGCGAGGCGTCGATGTCCAGCGTGCCGGCGTTCACGCGCGGTTGGTTGGCGACGACGCCGACCGAGCGGCCGTCGAGGCGGCCGAACCCGGTGACGAGATTGCGGGCGTATCCATCCGCAACCTCGAAGAACGAATCCTCGTCGACGACGCGGTCGATGACATCGACGATGTCGTAGGGTTTCTGCGGTTCGGCGGGCACCACGTCGGCCAACTCTTCGTCGCGGCGCTCGGGGTCGTCCCACGGTTCGACCCGCGGCGGGTCCTCGACGTTGTTCGAGGGGAGATACGACAGCAGGTATCGGATGTCGTCGAGTGCTTCCTTCTCGGCGGCCGACGAGAAGTGTGCGACACCGGATTCCTTGGTGTGCGTAGACGCCCCGCCCAACTCCTCGAAGCCGACCTCCTCACCGGTGACCGTCTCGATGACATCCGGGCCGGTGATGAACATGTGGCTGGTCTCCTCGACCATGAAGATGAAATCCGTAATCGCCGGCGAGTACACCGCGCCGCCGGCACACGGGCCCATGATGGCCGAAATCTGGGGGACGACGCCGCTTGCTTTCTGGTTGCGGTGGAAGATGTCGGCGTACCCAGCCAGTGAGTCGATGCCTTCCTGAATTCGGGCGCCGGCAGAGTCGTTCAGGCCGATAATCGGTGCGCCGGTTTCGACGGCACGGTCCATCACCTTACACACTTTCTCGGCGAAGGCCTCGCCGAGCGATCCCCCGAAGACGGTGAAGTCGTGTGCGAAGACGAACACCTGTCGGCCGTCGACTTCGCCGTAGCCGGTGACGACGCCGTCGCCGTAGGGCTGGTTTTCCTCCATGTCGAAGTTCGTACAGCGGTGGGTTTTCAGCTGGTCGAACTCCTCGAAGGTGCCGTCGTCGAGGAAGTACTCGATTCGCTCGCGAGCGGTAAGCTTCCCCTTTTCGTGTTGCTTGGCGATGCGCTCTTCGCCACCGCCCTTCTCAGCATCGTCCTTTTTTATACGGAGATCAGTTAATGGATCTTTGTCTACCATTGTACACAAGTTCGATGGAACGATTGACATTTACGGTCACTGTTCTTGGTTGTCGACTTTTTGTGTTGTATCGTTCGTAGTGGGTGGCATCTCGTGCAGCAGGTGCTTGGTGGTTCGAGCATCTCGAAGCGAATACCATGTACTGATGATGTCATGGTTCCAAAGCCTGCTCAACGCGTAACGGATAGTTCGACGGGGGAGTAGCATCTCCTCGTCAAGCTGTTGTACGTTTAGCATCTCCTCCGCTTGAGAGAACGCGTAAAACGCCAGCTTGCAACTGGGAGGAAATCCCTGTAGGTCCTCCAGTCCATGGAGTGCTACGCTTTCAGGCATCTGACCAGTCTGGATATCATTTGTCATCAGTGCTAGTGTGTTTGCCGGGAGCGGGACTCGGTCAATTACAACAGACCACATATCTCACCGGGACAACATCACTGTGGTCTGTGAGTACTCAGATAAATTTCACCCCGACATCCTGCATTCCCTCGCTGTACCGAGCAATATTAATGACGAGGGGCGTTACGCTCTCCACTTCGGCTGCGTTAGCAAGCGGACCGGCATCAAGTGCTCGGAGGCCAACGATTTCATTCGCGAGATCCCTGATTTTGTCCTTCGCGTCTGGGTCATCTCCAACAATGAGCGTGTCGAGGTCAAGTTCCGAGTCAAGATCAGCCAGACGCTCGGCAGAGAGATTATGGAACGCACCCACGACCGGCACGTCACTTGGGGCACGCTCGGCGATAAGTTCTGTAACACTTCCCGTGTCTGGTGGATGGTAATGAAGGCCGTCATCATCACCTTGCATCCCAACGCCGGGGGTGACGAGTATTTGCTCGTCAAGTTGGCTTGCGATGGATTCGACTGTATCGCCAACGTGGAATGGTGGAATAGCAAGAATCACAATATCTGCCGCATCTACTGCTTCTGCATTAGCAGCACCTGTAATCTCGGCATTAGTACTTCGATCAGCGAGACGAGATTTGTATTCGCTGGCGGCCGTTTGTGCCTTTGATACCTCCCTAGAGCCAATAATAATCCGCCGGTCGGTATCGACAGCCAGCCGGAGGGCCAGCCCTTCGCCAATATCACCAGTACCGCCAAGCAGTGCTACCGTCATGTATCCCAAGATTCCTCTCGCCTATTACTTAAGCATATCTGAAGGCATCCCCTTGTATGACCACTTCTGGGTAGAATTTGTTTACAGACTCTTGACGGCGAAATCCGATCCAGCAACCACGTTCCAGAGATGAGTGGACGTTAATTGTTTAGCGGTTGTCGAAAGCATCGGGGTTGACAACGCCGTTGACAGTCTCACCTCGGAACGCAGCAATTGCATTTTCGGTTCCTCGAGTTCGAACACGGTCGAGGGCTCTATCGGAGTACCAAGCGATGTGTGGCGTCACAATTGTATCGTCGCGGTCGAGGAGAGGATTGTCCGATCGTGGCGGTTCTATTGTCAGCACATCTAATCCCGCTCCAGATAGCGGTCCATCCTCAAGAGCTTCGACTAGAGCACTCTCATCAACCAGCGCTCCTCGGGCAGTGTTGATCAGAATAGCATTTTGGGGGAGGCGACCGAGAACATCGGCATTGAACAGCCCCTCAGTCTGGTCCGTCAGCGGCGCATGTAGCGAAAGGACATCGCTTCGCTCGAGTAATTCCTCGAAAGTGACCGGCTCAGCACCTGCCTCACGTATATCACGTTCGTCGATATAGGGGTCATGTGCGATGACCTCAAACCCAAGGGAAGCAGCCCGGTCAGCTGCCGCCATGGCTTTGCGGCCGAAAGCAAAACAGCCGAAAGTGAGGTCGCCAGCACTGCGGGGACGTTGAAGCGACTGCCATTGCCACCCACCGGCCGCTGTGTGAGCGTCCGCGTGAGGCAGTGACCTGACCAGTGAAATTGCCAAGGCGATGACGTGCTCACCGACTTCCTCGTCGCAGTAGGTCGGGACATTCGTGACCGTCACGCCACGGTCGGTAGCAGCAGCCACGTCGATACCGTCTACGCCGGTTGAATAGCGCGCGATGACCGAACAACCAGTAGAATCTATCGCCTCGGCTGGTACCGTGCTATAATGGGTAAGCAGTATATCGGCCCCATCAACATCCGTACCGATGGATTCACCAGAGGAATCAACTTCATCGAATATCACACTGTCAATTTCTCGTTGGAGGATTGTCCGTTCGGTGTCGAGGTTTGCGAAACCTTCAGGATCAAGATGGACAACGCGAATAGGCTTCTCGGTCGGCATATTCCTCGTTCAAACGGGACCGACATATGGGTTTTCTCAATCAATTATCAGATCGATCCAAGGATTTAATGTGATATCGAGGGATGGTTCGGGTATGGCGGATCATAGCGTAGCGACAGCAGCACAGCACCAAGTAACAGCAGATCTCACAGCTCGGTCGGTGGACAACGCATGAGAATTGGTGTCAATCTCAGTGATTTAGACTACGAACAGATGCGTGAGTATGCCGTCCAAGCTGAGGACGCCGGTCTTGATTCGGTCTGGGTCGGTGAAACCTGGGGGTGGGAGGCATTCACCGTACTGGGTGAACTCGCCCAGTTGACTGACGAAGTGACCCTAGGGTCGGGCATCGTCCCAGTGTACACTCGGTCGCCAGCCTTACTCGGTCAGGCGGCAGCAACCGTCGCGGAGGCGACGGACGACAGGTTCGTTATGGGCTTGGGTACCAGCGGGCCAGCTGTCATCGAACAATGGCATGGAGAGTCCTTTGAGCGACCCATTGGCTACACGGCCGAGACAATCAGTGTAATACGGAAAGTGCTCTCTGGAGACACCGTCTCTCATGACGGCGATGCCTTCGAGCTTGAGGGATTCCGTTTCCGGGCCGATCGCGAGTCCGGTGATGTTCCGCTATACGTCGGTGCACTCGGTAAGTCGAACGTCCGAATGGCCGGCGCAGTTGCCGATGGCTGGATGCCGATTTTTGTTCCGCGACAGCGTATCACCGAGCTATACAGTGAGTTCGTCGACAGCGCCGAATCGAGGGACCGTGATCCGAACGGACTGACGGTCCAACCCAACACGGTCGCGGCGATCAGCGAAGACGGCGAGACAGCTCGAGATGCGGTGCGCCACCACATAGCCTTCTACGTTGGCGCAATGGGCGATTTCTACCACCGTACCCTCTCCGAAGCCGGCTACGAGGAGACGGCCGACGCCGTCCGCGAGACTTGGCACGACGAGGGGCCCCAAGCCGCCGCAGATACCGTCACCGACGAGGTGATAGAGCAAGCTGCTATCGTCGGTACGCCTGAGGAAGCCCATACCCAATTGGACGCCTACGCTGATGGGCCCGCTGACGAGGTAGTTGGGTTCTTCCCCCGCTCGGCAGAGCCTGCTCTAATGGAATCGACCGTGAAGTACCTAGGTGAGTACTGAGCGGAGAGAATACGACTGTTCAGTCGTGGACCCGTACGTTGATGACAGCCGGGGCGTCCGCCTCGACAGCTTCTAGCAGCGTGGATTCAAGATTCTCACGCCGGTCGACCTGCAATCCAGTCGCACCGTGACTCTCTGCATTTTGTACTAAGTTGACACCGGGGTCGAAATCCATACCGATATACTCATGATCGTCGTCGGTGCCACCGAAGATGTTCAGCATACCGTCCTTGAGGATACGGTAATTACGGTTATCGGGGATAACGACGGTAAGGTCTAGGTCGTAGCGGGCCGCAGTGTACAGCGTCTGGGGGTAGTAAAGATACGAGCCATCACCGACAAATCCGACTACCGGCCGACTACCATTTTCACGTTCTCGCATAGCGACGGCCGCACCGACCGTTGCTGGCAGGCCATAACCTAAACCCCCGTTCTTGTTGGCAATGAATTGCTCTGGGTGGAGCTTCCAACGGGTTAGCAACGCGTACTTGCTGGTATTGCTTTCATTGACAACGAATCCTTCTGGAACTACCTTGGCCATGGCGTCAGCCAACGCAGCTTTCGAGATGCTGTCGTCAGATCGGTCCTCGCGCTCGGCAAAGACAAATTCACGGGCCTCCTCACGGCGAGTTGGGATTGTTTCCTGGCGCTGTTGACTCTCAGCATCGGAAACCTCGACCGCACTGGCTACCTCAGCCATAACTTCGCCAGGATCACCGATAACAGCCACATCTGCCGGCTGGTTCTTACCGACTTCAGTACTATCAGCGTTGACATGGATAGTTGTCGCGTCAGCGGGTATGTACGGTTCGTCGTAAGGGATGTAGGGTGAATTCGTCGAGCAGCCGACGAACACGAGCGTGTCAGTATCAAAGACCGCTCTAGCCATATCTGCGCCGGGTGAGACAAACGAGACCCATTGGTCATGGTCCGGCGGGAAATTTATTTCCGCAGTGATCATTTCGCTGTAGACGGCGGCACCGGTGGCTTCTGCCAGTTCGACAGCAGCAGTGATAGCCTCGTGACCCGACCGAGCGACCTGGTCACCGAGGACAATCACTGGCTCGTCGGCCGTCTCAAGCGCATCGGCTGCCGCTTTAATCTGCTTTTGTTCCCCTCGGCCAGCACTAGGTATTGCTCCCAGCCGAGCGGGTTCGTCGTCGGTCGTAGCCATCATCACGTCCATCGGAAGCCCGAGGAAGACCGGACCCATCGGTGGCGTTAGGGCAACCCGGACTGCCCGACGAACCATCGTCGGGAGTGCTGAGACATCTTGGATCTCGGCGCTGTACTTGCAGTACTCGTCGACCATGTCCACGAGGTCGCCGGAGAGTATCGGCTCTTCGTGCTGGAAGTGGGTACTGTGGTTGCCCGCTGTCACTAGCAGCGGGGCGCCAGTCCAAGCGGCATTCTGAATATTTCCCAGACCGTGGGCCAGTCCAGGTGCAACGTGAAGGTTCACGACGCCAAGCGGGTTTACGTTCTCATGATGGGACTGATAGCGCCGGGCGGAAGCGTAGCCGCCGGCCATGCCGACAGCTACGTCTTCGTGGAGACCCAAGACGTATTCGAGTGTTGAATCGGCTATCGCCCGCATAATGGGGAGTTCCGTCGTGCCGGGGTTACCGAACAGGTGCGTAACGCCATACTGCTCGAGGGCGTCAACGAACAGGTCCGCTCCGGTATAATCGTCGGTTGACATGCTATGTGGCAACGATATGTAGGGCCGATGAGGGCCAATGACAAAATACGTTCGGTCGTCAGGCTGTCCGGTCGGCAGCCACGGCCTCGACAGTATCGACGACTATGTCCATCCCGACGCGGGCCTGTTCATCAGTCATGACCAGTGGTGGTAGTAACCGAAGAACGTTCCCCTCGACACCGCCGCTCCAGACAATGACCCCTTTATTTAGACATCGACGCTGGACCTCGCTCACGTAATCACCGTCTGGCACTCCTTCAGTCGTAACAAACTCTGCACCTACAAGGGCGCCTTGGCCTCGAACCTCTCCGAGGAAAGGATTGCCATCTGCAGCCTCTCGAAGCCGATCCTCGAGGTAGGCTCCGAGCTCCACAGCACGCTCCAGCAGATTGTACTCCTTAATATATTCGATAGCCCGGGTACCGGCGACCATCGCAGGAACGTGTCCACGGAATGTACCCGCATGGGCACTAGGGCCCCAGGTATCTAGCGACTCATCGAAGACAGTCGCCGACAGGGGCAGACCGATCCCCCCGACTGCCTTCCCGAGAGTGATTGCGTCCGGTGTAAATTCGTGATGATCTGAGGCGAACCATTCGCCAGTACGCCCAATGCCGGTCTGTATCTCGTCGGCGATTAACAAAACATCATTCTCATCAGCGATAGCTGCGAGTTCAGATAAAAAGCCCTCTGGGGGAACCACGACCCCGCCAGATCCTTGGACGGGCTCGACCCAGATTCCTGCTGGTTCGGGGATGCCGCTGCGCTTGCCAGCAACGATTTCACGAATTTCTTCCAGCGCTCGTTCAGCGGAATCCTCTGGTGACCGATCCTCACGGAACGGGTAAGGATAGGGGGCGTGTACGACATCAGGAAGTAACGGCGCGTAGTCACTCTTGTAGCTTGACCAAGCCGAGAGACTAAGTGACCCGGACGTACCACCGTGGTAGCCACCTCGGAAGCCGACGAGTGCGTCGTTTCCGGTGTTATATTTCGCCAATTTGATTGTAGCTTCGACGGCGTTTGTCCCTGTTGGACCACCGAAAACAACTTTGCTCGACCCCGAAAGGTCAGCGGGAACGATATCGTCCAACGCTTCCATGAACTCCACACGTGCCTCCGTCGGGAAGTCAATAGTATGGACAAGATCGTCCTGCTGTGTCTTGGCAGCCTCGAGGACATAGGGGTTGGAGTGACCGACGTTGGCGACTCCGATCCCACCGAAGAAGTCGAGGTAGACGTTACCGTCGACGTCACGTATAGTCGCCCCACGAGCCGAATCAAGGGCGATTGGCAGCTTCTTTGGGTAAGCAACCGTGTTCGCCTCCAATTCGGATTGGGCAGCGAGCAGTTCACGGGAATTCGGCCCAGGCGGGGCAGTGGTCATCTTTGGATGGTCTGATAAGTGTAGCTCTGCAGGTGGTGGGCCAACTGTCATATCTCAATACAGGGAACCCCCCCGGTTATAGGTTGTGCTACTACGCTTGCTTGCCCCATTTATTCTAGTTGTTGAAGACATAATAGAACTAATTATGTACTATAATGATAGTGGGTTCCAGGTTCTCTCCTCGCTGGTAGTTGGCTTACTTGCGCGTGGGCGCGAGCGCGTGATGACAAGTGGTAAAATCGCAGCAACTGAACCCCCCGTACGATCGCCCAGTGTGTGAAGTCGCAGCGGTTTACATTTCACCTAGCGAGATTGCTTGAGCTGAACGTCTTCGCTGTGCTTCTAGGGAGGGTTTTCGGCTCGGTACTCGGCCAAGCAGGTTGTCGGTATTGCGGAGATTGTACGGAGCGACTGGCGCGACCCGGTATGGCAGCTCCAGAAACACTGTGAGGACTGTGTAAGGACATCTCCATCGAATACTTATTCGAAGGATCCGCGACTGGGGGAGATGGCAAGCATATCAGCTGAGAGAAATTATCTCTACCGCTGACTGCAACACCTCAAGGACGCTCTCCGAGTGACGAATTCTGTTTTATTTAATGTAATCGGGAGACAATCCCAAACATTTAATGTTGGCCCTCATGTGGTCTGTTATCGGAGCGTGATACCTAATGACGAAGCATGACAATAATTGCGGCTCGACAGGATCAGATACGTCTGTCGGAGTACCCCGACGGACCTTCCTCGGAACTGCAGGGGCTGGGGTTGCCTTCGGCTTGGCTGGTTGTATTGGCGGCGGGGGCAATGGCGATGGAGGCAATGGAGGTAACGGTAGTTCCAGCGACGACAAGCCATTTGCGGGGGAGACACTCCGCGTAACCACTTGGAGCGGTGAGTATACTACGCGGTTTCGAAATACGATCAAAGAGTGGTACGAAGAAGAGACTGGAGCAACTCTAAAAGTAATCCCTGGCTGGAGCGAACTCCTCTCGAAGATTCGTAGCGCCCCGGAAGATAATCCTCCCTACGACGTGACAATCACGGACGGCTACTACTATTACCAAGGCCGCTCGGCGGGACTATTCGAGCCGGTCCGGTACGACAACGTCCCAAACTACGAAGGCGTCCACCAGTTCCTCAAGGAATTCCGTGGTGATAACAACAAATACGGTGTGCCGGTTGACGGCGAACCGATTGCTATGCCGTACAACGCGGACCTTGATTTCGATCCCTCGACATGGGTTGACCTGCAGAGTGATGAGGCTAAAAATATCACTCTTGATGGCGGGTTCTACGCTTATCCGATGCAGATCGGCGCGATAATCGCTGACGAACTTGATGGCACCGGCGAGATCTACGACGAACAGTACCATTCCGCGCCATGGGACGCTCTCAAGTCTCTCAATATTTCTTCGTGGTACTCCTCAGGCGCGGAAGTCTGGCAGCAGCTCAGACAGGGTATCGCCGATATCGGCCAATACTACTATGCAACCTCAAAATTGAAGGCGCGTGATGACTCAACGAATATCGATTTGGCTGTTCCAGAGGTTACCGGTGGCTACTTCGATAACTTCTGTGTTGTCCGAGGGACCGATAAGCGAGATATGGCCGAACACTATCTGAACTTCCTGCTCGATCCCGAAATCCAGAGCCGGTGGTCCGAGGAGAGCTGGGAGGTCAAATCCCACTCCGAGTGCGAATACCCTGACTTCGTCGCCGAGGACCTTCCGACTACCAACGAGGAGATGGAACAGAGACTCAACTTCCCTAATTGGGATTACATGACAGACTACTCAGAGAAGTTCAACGGAGCATACAACGAGGCCAAGCAGTCTAGCTAAACAATCTCGATACCTCACCTACCGAAGAGAAACCGACTTTTTTGAGAGATCCCGGCTCTCAACCGTATCGCTGCAGAGGAAAGCGTTCACTCACCGCCGCCAGTAATGACCACTGGTCGATTGGTATTCAACAGGACCGACTGTGTGACGCTGCCAAACAGGACTTTACCTGCTGGACTTCGCTTGCGGCCACCCATTACAATAACATCTACGTCTTCTTCGTCAGCGAGTTTTTGAATCCCCTCGGTGGGCGGCGCATTCGCGGCGGCCACACTGACGTCATATCCTTTCTCAGTAAGAAGCTCCCTGATCCGTTTCACTGTCTTCACCCGCTCCGGCTGTCGCATCTCGGTTGGTGCATCTTCTTGAACACGATTCAATACGTGTGTCACGACGACCGATATCTCATCGGGGGAGACGGGTAGGTCCGTAACGTAGGTAGCTTGGCGCATCGAGCGATCAAGGTCGTCATCGACGGGTAACAGTACTCGGTACACAATTACAGGTTGGTAAGCACATTGCAAATAACCATCGCATGCTCAATTGGTACCGCTATCTTAGTGAGAAGTTGAGCTGCATCGGCTCGTACCAGAGTTTGTGGCTGTCGATCCTGAAACGTGCCACCTCATCTATGCCACCGGTAAACCGTCACACGGCTCAGCGGTTTCTGACCAAAATCGTCGAATTGTACGGATGAGCGCTGTCAAACGAAGTGACAGATGAAGGAATCGGCACCGTCGTTACCAAACACGGCGTTACACACTTCGATAGCATACGAAGCTGAATTGAACTGTGAATCAAAATCTGAAGCGCTACTTCGACGTGCTCTGCACCTCATTTATCGAACACAATGGAGAAACTACGAACAAGTAGCTTCGAAAGTTCGCCTGGGTCTGGAACGTTTGCCTAGCGTAGGAGTTTCCCGCCGCATTACGCCAAAAATTTATACGATAGTTCCACCTCCCGGCTAGCATGCGCGATCTGTATATCGACGGTCAGTGGTGTGAGAGTGACGACTGCGCAGCGATCGAAGTAACGTCCCCCATTGACGACGCAGTTCTAACCACGGTACCGTCTGGTACTGAACGTGATGTTGCTAGTGCGGTGGCGGCCGCTGAGCGGGCAAGCGACACGCTCGCCGATATGACCGTCGGAGACCGGGCCGAAGGCTTGGAGGCGGTCGCGGACCACCTGCGTGAACGCGCCGATGAACTAGCCGAGACACTGGCCCGTGAGGTCGGAAAGCCGCTGTCCGAGGCTCATGCAGAGGTCGATGGCGGCATCCACTCGGCGCGTGCCTACGGCGAGGACGCCCTCCGGCTGTTCGGTGATGTGACCCACTCAAGCATGCCGGACCGTCTTAATTTTACCCGACGTGAGCCATACGGCCCAACCGGTATCATAACACCGTGGAACTACCCGTTCGAAATCCCGATGGGGCACCTTTGTGCAGCCATCGCAGTGGGCAACCCGGTTGTCTGGAAACCGGCCGCCACGACATCGCTAATTGGGCATCATATCGCCGAGGCCTTCGCCGAGAGCCCACTACCTGAAGGGGCGTTCAACTTTGTGACCGGGCGCGGCAGCACCGTCGGGTCAGCGTTAGTCAATCACCCCGAGATTCGCTTGATCGCGTTTACTGGATCAACCACTGTCGGTCAAGGTATTGCGGCGAGCGCCGCTAACCACAGCGCCGAGTGTTTGCTGGAGATGGGTGGCAAAGATCCCGTACTTGTCTTTGATGATGCCGATATCGAGGCCGCTGCCGAACACATCGTCTTCGGAAGTAATTACAACTGCGGGCAGTCCTGTTCGGGAACCGAGCGCGTTCTGGCAACTCCGGGCATCTATGATGAACTCGTGACGGCCGTCGCGGAAAAGACGGCTGCACTAACCGTCGGTGATCCATTAGATCCCGAGACAGACGTCGGACCACCAATCAACGATGATGTTCGGGAGACGGTACGCGAGCAAGTCGCCGATGCCGTCGCCAACGGGGCAACTGTCGAATCTGGCGGCGAAGTGGGTGAACGGTATATCGAACCCACGGTACTTTCAGGAGTTGAACCTTCGATGGCCGTCGCTCGCGAGGAAACTTTTGGACCAGTCACCCCCATTCTAGAGGTGAGCGACTACGACGAGGCCATCACTGTGGCCAACGATTCCCGATACGGGCTACAATCAGCAGTGTTTACTGATTCAGTGGACCGCGCCCTGCGTGCTGCAGACGACATTGAGGCTGGCGGAGTCGTAGTCAACGGAACGAACAATGCTTGGGAGCACCAGCTTCCCTTCGGTGGTGTCAAAGAAAGTGGCAGCGGTGGACAGTTCAAAGGGGTTTGGCACCTCGAGTCAATGACGACGACCAAGGCGATAGCGGTCGATTACAGCGAATAGCCGCACACAGAACGTCAGTCGAAAGTTGCGTCGCCGATGACTTCTCGCATTATCTCGTTCGTTCCTTCGTAAATCTGGGGAATCTTCGAGAATCGGAAGAACGTCTCCACACGATACTCGTCGAAGCATCCGTACCCGCCGTGAAGCTGGACAGCCTCGCTGGCAACGTCCTCAAACAACGTTGTCGCCACGAGCTTGGCCATCGCCGCTCGCTCGGTATCAACGGGCTCATCGCTTTCGACGGCTTTAGCGGTGTCATAAACGAGCGCTCGAGCAGCCGCAAGCCGTGCACGGAGATTAGCCACCCGGTGGCGTACTGCTTGATTATCTGAAATCGGGGCGCCGAAAGCCTGGCGCTCGTCAATGTATTCCTCAAGGAGGTCGAGCGCGCCTCGGGCGGCGCCAACGGCAGAAACTGCAACGCTGAGTCGTCCCTCATCGAGGAACTCCATAGCCTGATAGAAGCCCTGACCCTCCTCACCGAGACGGGCTTCGACCGGGACGCGGACATCACTGAGGAACAGTTGCCCGAGATCCGTCGTCGAGGGGCCCAAGTATCCATCCATCGGAGTTGCCTCGAAGCCGTCGACGTCAGCGTCGACGATGAACGCCGAAATACCCTTGTGGGGTTCATCAGGTGATCCGGTCCGCGCGTAGACGACGATGAAATCAGCTACACTACCGTTGGAAATGAATACCTTATCGCCATTGAGGACGTACTCGTCGCCGTCGCGTTCAGCAGTGGTCTGGATGTTTGCGAAGTCCGAACCAGCCTCGGGTTCGGTCATGGCGACGGCACTCACCTTCTCACCTGCTGTCGCAGGCTCCACGTACCGTTCGATCTGTTCTTCAGTGCCGTACTCAAGAATCGACTCGCAACCGAACGTAATGGAAGTGACCGTCTCACCAATTCCAGGGTCGGCCCGGTGGAGTTCCTCGTTGACAATCAAATCCGTCACCAAATCCATACCTGCTCCGCCAACTGTCTCCGGGAAACCGGGGGCCAAAAGGTCCATCTCTGCGGCTTCCCCAACGACGTCCCACGGATACGTACCGTCGTGTTCGTATTCAACGGCGATAGGTTCTATTTCTTCCGTGGCGAACGTGCGTACCTGCTTCTGGATAAACTGCTGCTCATCCGTCAATCGCATGTTCCAACGTTACTCCCTTCCATTAATTATAGCTACCGGTGTCATGGCGTGACACGCTGCCGACTACATCGGGGATGAATATTTAATAACCCTCCCACTCTATGCCGGGGTACATCCAATCGATGAATTACGTGAGCTATGTGCGCCTTCAGTCACTGGCGCAGCCCGAAGCAGTTGCTGTACGGGATGAGGAGAAAACATGGACATACGGGGAACTCATGTCTGATGTCCAGCGCGGAGCGGCCGTACTGGCTGACAATGGTGTCGAAGCCGGCGATGTTCTAGCCCTCGCCTTGCCAAACTCCTACGAGTTCATCGTCGGGACATTAGCCGGGCTTGCCCGCGAGGCGATGGTCGCACCTATCAACCCCGAGTACCGCGAAGGTGAGTTCGATCACATTCTCCCAGAAGCTGATCCTGACGCCATTGTCTCAACAACTGCCGTCGCCGACCGTGTTAGTCACATTGCCCCGATGGAGACAACGTGGCTGACCGTCGACGGGACCACAGCGACTTCCGTTGACTTTGTTGATTCACTCAAAACCGCGGACGGAGGCTACCGAATTCCACCCACCAGTGCCGATACACCGGCATTCCTACTGTATACCTCTGGAACAACGGGTCAACCCAGCGGGGCAGTACACACTCATGATACGGTGATTGCCGTTTCGGATGCCTGTGCAGTCTCCTACGAACTAACCGTTGGCGACCGGTTCTTGGCGGCTATGCCGCTGTATCATTGCACCGGGGCAAGCATCGTCACATCGACATTGAAGATCGGCGGAGAGGTTGTCCTCTATGAGGACTGGGATGCCGAATCTACCCTCAAACTTCTCGATGAGTACGATATTAACGCCTTCTCCGGGGTGCCGACGATGTTTCAGGACTGGCTGGCACTCGACGACGGTACCTATGACTGCGAGGCGATGCACACGGCAGTTATTGGCGGGTCGGATGTCACTGCCGATCTGATCAAGCGTTCGGAGGCGTTGTTAGGTTGTCCGGTGTTGAACGGCTATGGCATGACGGAGACATTCATAGCCGGTATCTGGGAAGACCGATATAATGAGCGCCGGCCGCCGAGCGTTGGCCAGATGGAGGATTCGCTCATTGAGGCTAGCATTGTTGATCCTAAGACGGGCGAGGAACAACCCCCAGGCGAACCCGGTGAACTCCGGCTGCGGGGTCGGCCTCTGCTGGATGAGTACTACCGACGTCCTGAACTAACGGAGGAAGCCTTTGATGGCGAATGGTTCTACACCAGAGACCTAGCCAAACGGGACGAGGACAACTACCTGTATATTCTTGACCGATTGGATGACACCATTCTCTGTGGCGGGCACAACGTCTACCCACAGGAAGTCGAGGCGACCATTGAGGACCTCGACGGCGTCAAGCAGGCGATCGTTGTCGGCCGTGACGACGAGCGTAAGGGCCAGAAGCCGGTCGCAGTTGTCTCCCGAACAGATAGCGGGGTCACTGAGTCGATTGTTCGAGAGCACTGTCTAGAACAGCTTGCGGCCTACAAACACCCACGCGAAGTCCAATTCGTCGACAGTTTCCCCTTAAACGATGTAGGGAAGGTCGACCGCGACACGCTACGAGAGCGGGTCTAACGACGTCCGCTTTTTACGGGCAGATGGATCCAGAACGGGTCCAGTTCCGTGCGCTTTTTGTCAAAAGGAAAGAGCCGACTCAGAGCTGCTTGGAGAGCCGTTCGAGTCCGAGGACGAAGGCTGCCGGAATTAGCAGTGCAAGTGCCGCAAGGATCAGTACTGTGGTGACGACGCTGATCAGCGGACTCAACGACTGACGGAGCGATGTCCAAGCAAGTACTGGCACCGTCCGCGTGTCGTAGCCTGATAAAAATAGGGCCATGATGAATTCCTGAAGGCTGATGATGAATGCTATCATCGCCGAGGCGAAGATACCGTGGCGGATGCTCGGCATTACGATTTCGCCGAAAGTGCGCAGAGGGCCGGCGCCCAAGTCCATACTGGCATCACGCAACTCCCAGTCGAATCGGGAAAGCACCGCCTGCATAATAAAGAAGACCAGCGGCGTTGCCCACAGCGAATGAGCTAGGACAATCCCTATGCGAGTCTGCTGGAGCTGGAACTCGCTGAAGAACATCAGCAGCGTGACTCCAATAACTACCGCGGGGATCAGCAATGGAAGCAGTGCCATTGGGACGATAACCCGGGACCAGCGTGGGCCAGCGCCACGGACACCTAGAGCTGCAGTCACGCCCAGAAGCGTCGAGAGGACCATCGTTGCCGTGGCAGTGATGGCGCTGTTAGTCAGCGCCCGCATCCAGCGATCGTCTCGCAAGAACTCTTCGTACCAGATGAGCGCGATCTGTTCGGGTGGGAACGAGAGATTCCCTGACTTTGCGACGGATGTCGAAACCACGACTGCAAGCGGCGCCAGCATGGCGAAAATCACCAAGCTGTAGAAGCCCTTAAACAGCCAGTTCTCAGCCTGTTCGCGATTAAACATCGTGGTCACCTCCGCCATAGCGGTTCAGGAAGTTGAACAGAAGCAGTACACTGACCAACACTAGCACAAAAATGAGCAGTGCCATTGCACTAGCTTCGGGCCAGTTGAACTGAGTGAGAAGGCGATTCTCCACCTCGACGGCGAAGGTTCGCTCGGAACTCGACCCCAGCAGGGATGGGGCAGCGTAGGCACCGACACCCCAAGCCCAGGTAATCACTGTCGCAACGGCGATACCTGGCATCGCGCCGGGGACAACGACCTCCAGGACCGCCCGAGGCCGACTCGCACCGAGGTCATGGGCAGCCTCAACGGTGTCCCACTCTAGGGTACTCATGACACTGTAGATGGCCAAAACGGCGTAGGGAAGACAGATGTAGACTTGACCGATTATGGTACCGAGGAAGTTGTTCATCAGTGCTAACGGCTGGTTGACTAGCCCCGCTCCGATCAACCACTGGTTGATAGTACCGTTTGGCGTTAGTAACAGTACCCAAGCATAGAGTTTGGCGACCAAAGTCGTCAGAAGCGGAAGAACCATCGCAAAAAGCAGGATGGTCTGCCGAATACCGCTAGACCGCCAGACTGCGTAGGCGTACGCGAAGCCAATTGCGACTGTGATCACTGTCGAGACCACAGCCAGTTTGAACGTGAAGAGGAGTATTTCGTGGAGAAACGGCGACGTAAGGACATTTACGTAGCTTGTAATAGCCCAAGTGCCTTCAGCGTAGGCACCACTACTAGTCGGCTCGTACAGACTGAGACGAACTAGGTACAGCAGCGGAATGACGAAAAATACCGTCTCAAACACTGCCAGCGGCACCATCAGCAACTTGGATCTCGTTGAGCCACGCTGTAAGAGACGGCCGATTCGGTCCATCAAAGAGGATGTTACAGTGCTCATGATCAGGCTAGCCGCTCTTGGTTCCCGTCGAAGCAGAGAAGATCTTCGGGATCCCAGCTGATTGTGACGACATCACCAGTGTCGAACGGTTCGCCCCGCCCAACATCACTCTCGACGAACACTTCATCGCCACCGATGTCTAGATAGTGGCGGATCGTCGAGCCGCGGTACAGCGTCGTTGTCACCTCGCCTTTGAGCGAATTCCGATTACCCGATCCGTCAGAGCGAACGGAGTCAGCAGCCATGGCCTCAACAGCTAGCCTCTCCGGTCGGAGCGAGACCGTCACCGTGTCGTTTTCGGTGACCGAACTAACACCACTTACCGGGAGGTCGAGGACGTTTCCATGGCCAGTCTCGACAGCAATGCGGTCGGCACCGACCGAAGCAACCGTACCCGTCAGGAAGTTGGTGTCGCCAAGGAATTCCTCGATGAATTGGTTCTTAGGGTTGGCGTACACCTCCCGTGGCTCGCCCACCTGGACGAGTTCTCCCTGGTTCATAATACCAATACGGTCGGCCAGGGTGAATGCCTCGTCTTGGTCGTGGGTGACGTGAATCATTGTCTTTTCCAATTCCTCATGGATCCGCTTAAGTTCGATTTGCATCTCCTCCTTGAGGCGCTTGTCGAGGTTTGACAGTGGCTCGTCCAGCAGGAGGACAGAAGGATCGAGCGCCAACGATCGGGCCAGGGCAATCCGTTGTTGTTGGCCGCCGGAGAGGTCACGTGGTGATGAGTCGGCGAACTCACCCATCTGCACCATCTCGAGGAACCGTTCGGCCCTCTCAAGACGTTCATCCTTCGGTACACCATCCATCTTCAAACCGAACGTAACGTTCTCCAATACTGTCTTGTGGGGGAACAGTGCCCAGCTCTGGAATACCATTGAGGTATTGCGCTCATATGGTTGAGTCCCCGTGACCTCCTCATCACCGATGTGGATGGACCCCTCAGTCGGCTGATCGAGCCCGCCGAGCATCCGCAGCGTCGTTGACTTACCACAGCCGCTTGGGCCCAACAGACACCATAGTTCCCCTTCTTCAACGGACAGAGAAACATCGTCAACGGCGACTAGGTCGCCGAACTCCTTCACGAGGTTCTCGGTATGTAACTCTGCCATTGGTTACTTCCCTCTCAGTGCTTTCGGGATAACTTCGATCTTACCGTTCGATTCCATGTCATGCCAAATCATACGCCTCACCATAATTGTTCTGGTAACCCGCGCCACTCACTCGCTTGATACCGTGTGCGACAGTGGACAGCCTCCGATAGCGTCATCGAAGTCCTCATCGTACTCAACAAGTTGATACAGTACGCCATTAGCATCATCAGGACTGATAAACGCGTTAACAAACCCGTCGACCCGAGCGTAATCAACAACTCGAATATCGTGAGCTTCGAGGTGGGCAATCATTGCGTCAAGGTCGGCCACCTCCAAGGTGACGTGGTGAACCCCCTCTCCGTACCGATTGAGGTAGTCGGTGAGGAATGATGAATCAGCCACTGGCTCGATGAGTTCCAAGCGGCTTGCGTCGCCGAGGTCGTAGTAGTGGTACCGGAAGGCGTCATCGGGACCAAGGCCTCGATCAACCAGCGATACACCTAGCAGGTCGAACAGCGAATCGTCGGCAACATCTGAGACTGCCACGCCGATGTGGTCGACCCGAATGTCTGTCGGTGGATCTGTTTCGGACATCCACTCCCCCTATTCCACGACCGCTGCCTTGAACATTTCCCCACACAAGAATTATAGTGGAGACCATGCCAAGAGATACTGTGACAACTGTTGATACCGACCACCTGCGATTCGAGTTCGATACGGATCGTGGCGTGGCCACGTTGACGCTAAACCGCCCAGACAAACTCAATGCTATTACCGATGCGATGCTCGAAGGCATCGCCGAAGCAGTAGATGCCTGCCAAGAGTACGACGCCGAAGCAGACGGCGTCGCTGTCAACACATTGGTGCTTGAGGCAGCTGGAGACCGTGCATTCTCAGCTGGCTACGATGTTTCCCAATTCGACGAGAAAACATACCCAGTTGAGGAGCGCGCTTGGCGAGCGGCGACCAACGCTCTGGAATCCTACGATGTACCCGTTATTGCCAAAATCGACGGGTACTGTCTAGGCGGTGGTCTTGAACTTGCCTTAGCCTGTGACTTCCGAATCGCAAGCCTCCAAAGTGAGTTTGGCTTCCCCGAGGTAGATATTGGCCTATTCCCTTCCGGTGGCGGAACGCAGCGGCTCCAACCGCTGGTCGGCCCGGCGCGCACGAAAGAACTCTGTATGACTGGTCAGCGCTTCGATGGATCCACCGCTCTCAAAGATGGGTTGGTCACTGACGCAGTGCCCACCGCAGATCTCGATGGTCGAATTGCGGAGTTTGTCGACGATCTGGTGAGCAAGCCGCCATTGTCGATTCGAGCAGTCAAGAACACTGTCGACACCGGTCAGGGGATGTCGCGTGAGGAGGCACTCGAGTACGAACGCCAAGTCTACCAACCATTATTATGGACTGAAGATCACGCCGAGGGCGTTGCCGCGTTTGATGAGGATCGCGAGCCAGAATGGACCGGGCGGTAGGCTCTATCGTGTTAATAGGACAATTGCGATAACGGCTAGAATGATGCCGGCCACCTGAGAGAGATTCAGTGACTCATCCAATATGGTGACGCCGTACAGGGTCGTAACGACAAAATAAAGCGCTGGAATAGCCGGAACGATGCTGAGCTTACCAACTTTCACAGACTGATAGTATAGCAAGGTGCCTAAGCTCATTGTGATACCAGCGCCTATGGCAAACACCAGTCCGATTGTCGTCGGCAGGCTATCGGAGACACTAGGATTAAGCGCGATGACAACACCGATGGCGACGGCATACGTCGCCAGCAAGACTGCAGTCTCTGACATGTGTTCTAGAGCGTGGTTGGCCAAGATACCCCACGCCCCCCACAGAACCATCGCCCCGAGAGCGTACGTCATCGCGGTGGGCGTGCCACCCATCACTCAGGCCTCGCCTCCGTGTCTGGCTTGCCACGTTACCAGTTTGCGAGGTGAGGTTTGACTGAAAAGCATCCGTCTCGCGCTATGAACTGAGGTCATACTAATAGCGTATGTGATCCTCTCGCATAAATTTCCATTGCTGTGGCTCCGTTTAGAGCATTCGGCCCTCAAGGAAGGGATCAGATTCCTCCACATCAGCGAGGTCCTCCTCGAAGGATTCAACCACGTCGGCGAGTACGCCACGAATTTCCGCGAGCCGAGTCTCACCTTGGAAGTTGTAAGTAGGACCGTTGACTGCTAGTGCGCCGACGGCCTCGCCGTCAGGTTCATACACCGGCATCGCAACTGCAGCAAGACCGTCAACGTACTCCCCCTCAGAGTATGCCCACCCTCGCTCTCGAATTGTCTCCACTTCTGCGAACAATTCTTCTCTGCTCGTGATTGTTTGCTCGGTCCGTTTGGGGAGACCCCATCGGTTAATTACTGACTCAATCTCGGCATCCGACAGCGTGCTGAGAACCGCTTTGCCGGCTGCGATACAGTGGAAATGATAGTAGGTGCCGGTCCGCCAGTGCTTGTTAGACTGATCGACACTCTTCTCCTGAAAAGGATTATTCAGGTCGTAGGAAAGGTGAACCGTCATGACCCGTCCGTCGTTTTTGACAACGAAATCGACTTCCTCGTCAGTTTTTTCAGCCAGTTCGTCCACCTTTTCAGCGGCTATCCGGTAAGCAGGTCGCCGGGCTCGTGCGAACTCCCCTCGATTCACGAATTTCAAACCAAGATGAAACTGATCGTCTTCTCTGACGAGGTACCCACGGGAAGTCAACGTCATCAGGTGCTTGTATGCCGTGCTTTTCGAAATATCGAGTGCTTCAGCCACTTCCCCGAGTGTAGCACCGGCCGACTTCTGAATCTCTTGGATGACATCCAAGGACCGTTCTGTAGTCTTGATAGTCTCAATTGTTTCTTTGTGTTCCATACTTCACTTTAGACAGACTCAATGAAAATCGTTTCGATACTCGAAAAGTATCAGGCAAAAAATAAATGAGTCAACTGAGACTATACTCACGACCGCAACGGCAGATCTATTTCGATACTCGAAATATACGTGTGTGAATTGGTCTCATAATTGCTGAAGGGCAGGTCAGGCGTAGATTGTGGCACTCCAGTTGGTTCAAATTTTGCTCTGAAGGCCCGCTTAGGCCACTAAAAGCATTATTTCGAACTATCGAAAAGGTCAGAGTAGCTCATCAGAGATCGATAAGCCGCCATGGTAACCAATACATATTTTCAATAATCGATAGGAAAAAATCGACCAACGTAAGCTCTTTTCCGGATCATTTATTACTAATATAATATAATAAGGGGAAATCCATCGATCATCAATGGGCTGCAAGCCATTTCGAATAGTGAAATAATTGGCCATATCACTCTAAATAGAGCTACAAGTGTGTGCATTTATGACAATGGTCACGCCAGCCACCATGATAATCGGTATTTTCGTATACCGAAACCTACGGGTATCTGAATCATGCTACGGATATACTGTAGAGGTTAGTAATCTGATTCGAGTAATCGCTCGTATACATGTACGGAGCTCCGAAATCGCCCGGCAATTCAAGCACCCAACAACACCACAAAGGGGATCCGAGAAACAAGAGCGGTTCCGTGGGTAGCCTCAATACGATAGCTTCGAATTTCACAGCTAAGACGGTTGTAAGTACTCAGTATAAAATCTCTATCACCACTAATGCTGCTAGTTTTGTTGTGTGACTACAAAGCGCTAGTAGATTCCTTATGATGGCGAGAGTCGGATAACATCATTAGTGTTGTTATTGTTATTGGGACTACTAAGTCTCGGTGTATGTCGATCAACGAAGACACATCTATCACAGTACTAACGTTGTTATTGTATTGGATGACTGCAAAGCGTTAATATATCCTCCTCACTAAATATTCCGTACATGAGTTCAAAACAAATAGAATCGAAGCAGGCACTTACCGTTCGGAACGTTGGTGGGATCGATGAGGCGGAGCTCGCGTTCGAACCAGGTGTTACCATCCTCGCAGGACGCAATGCTACGAACCGAACCTCGCTGCTCCAATCGATAATGGCCGCTCTTGGCAGCGACAACGTCTCCATCAAGTCAGATGCCGACGAAGCACATGTCGAACTTACCCACGACGGAGAGACCTACACCCGGACACTCCAGCGCCGCAACGGCACGATCCACACCAGCGGTGACCCCTATCTCGACGACCCAACCGTCGCCGACCTGTTCGCGTTCCTCCTCGAATCCAACGAGGCCCGACGCGCCGTCGTCACCGATGCGGACCTCCGGGACATCATCATGCGACCGGTCGATACCGACGAAATTCAAGCCCAAATCGACCGACTCCTCGACGAACGACGGCAACTCTCCAACGAACTCGACGAACTCGACTCACTCAAAGACCGCCTCCCCTCCCTCGAGGAAAAGCGCACTCAACTGGAGAATCAAATCGAGGCAAAGCAAGCCGAACTCGAGGAACTCGAAGCTGACATCGAAGATCGGGACGCCGATGTCGAACAGAGCCGCGACGATAAAGCCGAACTCGAAAACACTCTCGAAGACCTCCGCTCGAAACGCTCAGACCTCGAAACCGTCCGATACGAACTCGAAACCGAAGAAGATAGCCTCGAATCGCTTCAGACGGAGAAACAGGAAGTCGAAGACGACTACGAGAACCTCCCCGAGACGCCCGCCGGCGACCTCGACGAAATCGAATCCAAAATCGACCAGCTCCGAAGTGAAAAACAGGCCCTAGAATCCGAAGTCAACGAACTCCAGAGCGTCATCGGGTTCAACCAGGACATGCTCGAAGATGCGGGCAACGGCGTCTTCGACGCCCTCCAGACCAACGCTGAAAACGACGACGTGACTGACGAACTACTGCCCGATGAAACCGTCACCTGTTGGACCTGCGGCAGCGACGTCGAGGCAGACCAAATCGAAACCACCGTCGAAAAACTCCAAGACCTCAGCAAAGACACCGTCAGCGACATCAACGACATCGACGCGGAACTCAGTGACCTGAAAGAACAGCGCCGCGAACGCCAAGACCAACAGCGCCAACGCGAACGCCTCGAACGCCGACAGCGAGAACTCGAATCCGAAATTGAAGACACCGAAGCCCGGATCAAACAGCTCTCCGAGCGCCGGGACGACCTCCGCGAGGAAATCAAGACCGTCGAAGCAGAGGTCGAGGAGTTGGAAGACGAATCCAACGAAGAACTGCTCGAATTGCACAAGGAGGCCAACCAGCTGGAGTACGACCTCGGCTCCCTCGAGAGTGACCTCGAACGCGTCGAAGACAACATCGAGAACATCGAAGTACGACTCGACGAGGAAGCCGACCTCAAGAACCGTCGCGAAGATGTCAACGACGAAATCGAGGAGCTACGGACGAAAATCGAGCGCATCGAACAGCAAGCCATCGAGGGGTTCAACGACCACATGGAAACGGTGTTGGAGACGCTCGCCTACGAGAATATTGCTCGGATTTGGCTGGAGCGAACGGAACAGGAAGTACGTGAGGGTCGTCGAAAGGTGACCAAAAGCGTCTTCGATTTGCACATCATCCGCCAAACGGAGTCGGGGACGACCTACGAGGATTCGATTACGAATCTCTCGGAGAGCGAACGGGAAGTGACAGGGCTGATTTTCGCATTGGCTGGCTATCTCGCACACAAGGTGTATGAGACCGTCCCGTTCATGCTAATCGACTCCTTGGAGGCAATTGACTCCGATCGAATCAGCCGCCTCGTCGACTACTTCGCCGGCTACAGCGACTTTCTTGTGGTTGCACTCCTGACCGAAGACGCTCAAGCGCTCTCTGACTCCCACAACCGGATTACCGAAATCTGAGACTCCCCTTTCGGTCCATTTTTTCTGTCGGAGATTTCTTTGAGCCGGCTCTTCCCGAGTTTCTAGATGAGGACAGACAACTCGAGGATTTTCTCTTCGACCAACTCCTCGATGAGGGCTCGATTTCTCCGGTGAGAAGGTGTGAGCGAGACTCGACATCGTCTCGACGACCTCGCTGGTTTGTTCAGCGACACTTGGTGTGGGCGCGGTTGTGAGCGGCCGGTTGACCAACTCACTGTCCTTGTAGTAACAGAACCTGAGCAGGGTGGCGTCATTCTCTTCGGGTGTGACAATCTGGACGACGCCGTATCCGTCTTTCCACATGTCAATCGTTTGTTCAAGCATGTTCTGTAGCATATACACACAACGTTTCGCGCATATGTACGTAAGCGGTTTCATTTATCTAATTCATATAATCGCCACATTGGATACCTACTATCAAATGGTGACAGCATCAGCTGAATAGAGCAAGTGATCCGTGAAGCGCGAGAGACGAGTGGCACACGATTTGAGTGGGCACCAAGAGCCCGAAGAGGTGGGCTATTCTGGACGTTCTCCGATGGACGCCGACTCCTCCGGTTGTTTCGGAGACGAATCCACTTGCGATTACTCGTAGTAGTCAATTCGCTCGACGACGTTGGCGAAGCCGACGTTCTCGCGGACGTTGGTGATTTCGATGCGAACACGTTCACCAACGTCGGTATCGGGGACGATGATGACGTAGCCACGTTCGACGCGGGCGATGCCATCACCGCCGTCACCGAGGGTTTCGATTTCGACCTGGCGGGTCTCCCCTTCCTCGACTGGTGGATTGGACTCGGCCTGAGCTCGCTGGCTCGAGGCCGACGAGGATGAATTCGAGGCGGGTGTTGCGGGAAGCAGCGCCACGCGATAGGTATCACCGGTGTTGAGCTGGCCGATCTCGAGTTCTCGCTGCGGGATTTCGATGACGTATGAGTCTCCGCGCTCTTCTACGTGGCCGGTGAACAGACAGTTGAGTTGTTCAGGGAGTTCCATTCGGGGCTACCTGATCTACCCGCGTGTGGAAGCGACTTGATTGTGTTGTCATCCGACCATATGTAGTCGGGATCAAATACTATTCCTTTGAACGAATCGTAGGCCATAGTGTGATAGCTGGCGCCCGGGAAGCCGTATCTCATGCCGAACGTGGCGAACGGTATCGGCGAGGAGATTATGAACAGTGGCCAGTGTTCTATCGGCAGACCTCTCAATTGTGATCGGGTTATATCGAGTTAACCAGCTACTTTATATATTCTTTAATGAATCTTCAGGCGACTACTGGGGCCCAGTTGTCGACAGACGACGTTCAACGAGTCGTTCGGTGATTCAAGTGCCTGAGCTTCGCCAGAACGGATGATGGAGGAGCGTTAGTATGTTCATCTAATATATTCACCCCACATATTCACCATGTATGTTCATCGCCTATGTTCAACGTGTATATCCACCAAATATGTTCACCACATATTTCCTACGCGACACAGACCGTATTCCGATGGATCGTTCCAGAATCCCCCAAGCACATGTGACTAGTCGCCGTCTTAGCGTCATGGACCATCCGGCCCCTAGGGAAAGGACCGAAAAACGAGACGGTGGGACTAGGAGTACTGCGAGGAAAGTCAGTCGGTGGGGCCGCAGGTCAGTTGCGGCCAGCATGCTGGGTCTAGCGTTGTATGCGGGCTACGAATCGGACCGGGATCCGGAGAAGCTCCGCGAGCGGTACACGTATCCGGAATCGGAGTTCGTGACTGTCGACGGGCTAACTGTTCACTACCGCGACACCGGGCCCGAGGACCCAAACGCCCCGACGCTGGTGTGTTGCCATGGGGTCTTCGCGTCGCTCCATACCTGGGAAGGGTGGACCGACGAACTATCCAGCGCGATGCGGGTCGTAAGCCTCGACCTTCCGGGGTTCGGGCTCACCGGTCCCCACCCGGAAGGACGCAACGGAATCCAAGAGACCGTCAACTTTCTCGCCGCCTTCCTCGATGCCATTGGAATCGAGCGAGCGTCGCTGGCGGGGAGTTCCCGGGGTGGTGAGATCGCTTGGCGGTTCGCTGTTGACTACCCCAACCGCGTCGACCGTCTGGTGTTAATCGGCGCCGCAGGCTATCCACGTAAGGAGACGCGGTGGCTGCGGCGAATACGGGACCTTGGCCCGCTCTCGTGGCCGCTCCAGTACTTCACTCCCCGACCGTTGACGGAGGTGGTCGTTCGGAAGGCATACGGCAACCCTGCGCGAATAGTACCCGAGACTGTGACTCGCTATCATGAACTACTTCTGCGAGCGGGGAACCGCGATGCAATCGCTAATCTGGACGTCCAGACCGGCGATCGGAGCGCCGACGTCCCGCGGGTCGACGCACCGACGCTTGTACTGTGGGGTAGCGAGGACGTGGTAATTCCGCCAGCACACGGGGAGCGGTTCGCTCGTGAAATTTCGGATGCCGAACTCGTTGTCTACCAGGGGTTAGGCCACATCCCGATGGAAGAAGACCCGAAGCGGACGGTTCCCGATGTCCGGACCTTCCTGTTGGACGAGGAGTGACGTCATCCCTCCACTTGCCACCCCTCACGAAGGTGTATAGCTGGGCTAAAAGAAGAGAGACGCAAACGGTCACTATCTTTCGATAATGGCCGTGCGCTCTGCCTGCTTTGTCGGTCGATAGATTTTGTCGACGGTAGTTAACCAACATAACCGACACAGTGAGCGACTCTGTTGGTTAATGGATGTGGCGTTTTTTCGAAATGTCGGGCAGCATGGGTAGTGACCAAATCTTATCGTATTAGTGGGGACAGTTCCACGAGGAAGAGCAAGCACGGGTATGGCAATTGCCGTACCCCAGAAGGGACACCGGGTTTCCGGTGAAATATCCGAGGGCCAACTCTGTAACTCGTGTTTAACCAACAGTATTGACGGTTGTCCTGCATCGTTGGTTAACGGTGCTACGTCTATTGGGCGGTCGAAGAGACACACCACGTTTCCGGTGGGTTGTGTCCGGAGAACCCTTAGGTCGAAATATGATAGCTCGATATGTCCCAAGAAATGACTCCGGCATACACACACCACGTTTCCGGTGAAATACCTATTGGAAGGCACTGTGTCTACGGTATTCCGCTGTGGTAGTGGTTGTATAACTATTCTTTCCTAGATGTATGTCTGACATAGTTTTATTACTATTCCCTGATTACCAGCCACTAACCTCATCGTCAGCAAAGAATGAAGACGACAGCTGTCGTCTTCAAGCTCCAGTTGATCTAACCGACTCTTGCTACTTGCGGGCGTGAACATTCGCATTCGTCTGCTTTCTCTGGTTCTACAGCTTCTGTCCTAACACGAGTCCTGGTAACCTCTTCAGCTGGGATCTGCCAAGCCAATGGATGGACTCCGTCCATTGAACAGGCCGTAACATGCTCTGTTTCGTACTGAGTTGCGATTCTAACCGTCTTTCCGCCCCCCCGATACCCCTCTTTCATCTGGAGTAGATACACTCATAATTCGGGTTTCACCGGAAACCCGGTGTGTGTGTCTCGGGGGAAGCTTCAAGTCGTTTCACCGGAAACTCGGTGTCAACGAGTATGTCTCAGTCTGACGAACTATTCACCCGGGAAGATCCGATCTTCGTGAACAAGGAACTCTTAGAAATTAACCATCTCCCGGATGAGGGACGCATCGTTGGGCGAGACGACGCGATTAGTAAACTCGCAAATGCAGTGAATCCGGCTATCTTTGGCCAGAGTCCGAGCAACGTTCTTATTTACGGTAAGACGGGGACTGGGAAATCTTTGTGTGCAAAATACGTCTCAACACGACTTGTCGAAACTGCTGCCGAGGAGAACGTTAACGCGAAGACTGCCTACGTTGACTGTGCACAGGATACAACTGAAACACAGGCTGTTCAAACCATCGCTAGTAAACTCAACGACCCTGACACGACTGGCGTTAACATCCCAGATAAGGGAATCAGTACCGCGACGTACTACAAGCGGCTCTGGAAAATCCTGGATGAGCAGCACGACGTTGCGTTAATCATCCTTGATGAAATCGACAAACTCGACGACGACAGCATCCTGATGCAGCTCTCACGAGCGGGAGAAGCGGGAAAAATCGAGAGTTGTAAGATCGGCGTGATTGGGATTAGCAACAAGATTCGGTACAAAGATCGAATGGACGAGCGTGTTAAAAGTAGTCTCTGTGAGCGTGAGTTTGTCTTCCCACCATACGATGCCGGACAACTGAATGATATCATGGAAGCACGACGGGATGCCTTCCGCGACGGTGTCCTAGACGAGAGCGTGATTTCTCGCACTGCAGCACTGGCCGCTCGCGAACACGGGGATGCACGCAAGGCAATTGACATCCTCCGATACGCCGGCGAGATCGCACAATCCGAGGAGGCAGAGGTCGTCCGTGAGGAGTTCGTCGATAGAGCTCGTGACCAGGCAGAAACCGATCGGTTCCGTGAACTCATTCGAGGTTCGACACCCCACTCACGATACGTACTACAAGCGTTGACAATCCTCTCGCTTAATTCACCGAAAAAAGAGGGATTCAGAACCACTGCTATCTACGATTTATATGAGCAAATTTGCCGACAGGAGGGCTCCGAGGGACTTTCGTTGCGTCGGGTTCGTGACCTCCTGAAAGAACATGCGTTCTTGGATGTTACCGAGCAATCTCGATGCTCCGGTGGTAGTGCTGAAGGTAGCTACACCGAACACCAACTGCTTGAAGACCCGGAAGTCATCCAGAGTGTCCTCTCGGGGAGCCTTGATTCTGAGTGAATAGGTCTCGACTGTTGGCTTCATCCCACAACTTTTGTCTTGCTAGGCCAGTGTCTGCGGTACTTCCTTTTTGATACAATCTCCAGTTGTAACACTGGCTTCATTTTCACCGGAAACCCGGTGTGTGTGTGGATATGGCCCCGGTTTACGCCAGAATTGTAATAGATTCACACGCAAACCCGTAAACAGCATTGCTAGCCCTATTCAAGATAACTTACACCGGAAACGTGGTGTCTCCCCTTCGTGTTTGCTGCGATGTATTTTACCGAACAACTGGTGTCCGCGGTCGAATTATGGCAATTTTCGCGTAGAGATTTTGGAGCGATAACCTAAGAATTGACTATGGATCGTTCACCGGAAATCTGGTGTGAATGAGAAACAGAGCTGACTAGGTACTCGCTGGTGAATTTCGAACGTCGGAGCCACGGTCCCGGTTCGGGGATGTTTCTCGAGTTCCAATTCGGTGAGCGTCCAGAGACAATTCTCGAAACGCTTCGTGAAGACTCCAAGATCGACATGGTTGCCTCATCTGAAGTTGAATCAGTCGTCAACGCCCAGATTCGCAACGAAGCCTGACACGGACCGTCTCCCTTGTCGCGGTTTTGTTTCGACACACCCCTCTATCGATGTGTTCACCTCCGGTAGTTGCCCTAAACACACCCCTCTATCGATGTGTTCGCAAGTAGTCCAGTGTCTCGAATTCGCCGAAGATTCACATACTATCGCGGCGTCAACAGAAAGAATGGCGACGATTTGGCTCACGATTGCAAGTCCAACGACCGAGGCGGTCGTCAACCCTTGCTTGCAGCCTGCGACGACCACTTCGTGCCGGATGAAATTCATCTACTCACGAATCCTGGTCTTGATCATGTAACGCCGTCGTTGGTCTCGCTGCTCGAGGACGTCGTCGCGACCTACGACACAACAGCTACTGTCGATACGCATCGGCTAAAGGCTGAAACCAACTACGGAGCTATCGCCTCGTTTTTCGTCGACAGCATTGCGACCGGCACGACCGACGACACTGTTGCGATAGACATCACGCCGGGTCGGAAATTCATGTCGGCTATCGCGTTCCAAGCGGGCCTCAAGCATGGCGCCGATCACGTCTTTTACCTCCATCTTCAGTCGACGGCGTATGGCCGGTGCTATCCCGACATTCCGCGAACGAACGTTGACCTCGTCGATTTCACGGAGGTGGTCTAATGTACACCCAGCGTGACCACCTCGTCACTCTTCTCAACGCGCTCTATGACAGCGGTGTGTCCTCGATCCCGGTCAAACATCCCTGCGACGACATCGGCGAACTGCTCCGCATTGAACTCGAAGCCGCAGGGCAAGCAACCGTTCGCTTCACGAAAGGCGCTGTGACCTATCGGGATGCTCGGGAAACAATCGAACTCGAATACGTCCAAGAGCGTACAATGACTTACCTGACGCGAACAGCTACGTTCGCGCTTTCGTTGGTAGTGGGTTGGTGCCACCGGAAAACGCTGATGCGATCGCTGAGTTTGTACAGCAGCATGGTTACCCGGATCTTGAGGCGGGCCACGACCCGGTGATGATTGGGCTCGATACGAATCTGATGGGGTTTCGACTCACCGAGGCACTCGATATCGACCCGGTTTCAGGGTCTCGCGATGGAGCCAACCGACGGCCGACGATGGGATATGCACTCTCGAAAGGCGTCAAGAAAGAACTCGATTGGTACTACAACCACTACGATACGGCGGATTTGACAGCGGCCTTCGGCGAGGAGTTTGCTCGGTTACAGAACCAACCTGCAGGGAGCAACCGTGAGGGATTCTTGGGCCTGTATGAGTTTCGCCGGTTGGCCTCACGCCGGCGAACAGACCTTGTTCCCGGAGAAGACGGCGACGTTGAGAAAGGCGACGCAGCGATTATTCAGGCCTATCGCGAGTACGACCAGGGTAATCGAAAGCGAGTGTTGCTCTTTAGCAACGACTATGCGTTCATCGACAACACTCAGGACGTCGGTCTTCGGGCCCAACATGTCACCTTCCCGGTCGACTTACCTCGAAAAACGACCGTGCCGTGGCGGGGATTGACGACGCTGCTGTACATTCTCGCGGTCCAATTCGGCGTCCTTCAGTTGCCGGAACTGACGCTCTACGGCGTCTGGGAGAATAAATCCGGGAAACACTGGCAGGACGAAGCGTTGTTCGTCGACAATCGGAGTCCCGTAGTTGGTGAGGCACTTGAACGGGCTATCTCGATTGTTGAGCGGTTTGAGGAAGTCTAATTCCGAAGAAATGGCATTCTAATCGGGGCTGACGGGTCCTTTGTATTTTGATCGGATTTTGTCGCCATCCCGCCACTGCCAGTAGTAGTATCGATTGTCGTTGATCTCTTTGATCGTGATTGTCGCCTTTGTGGGCACTTCATCGGGCAAGTCGTCAGGTCGCGCTTTGACCTCGGAGTCTTCTGACTCCTCCTCGAGGCGCGCCTCACGTTCCTTGTGTTCAGCCAATGCCTCCGCGTAGTGGGCGACGTGCTGGAGTTGGTCCGGGGAGTATCCATTGACCGTGTTGACGAGGTCTGTCGGGAGCTCCGCCGGCGGCGTCGGTGGCTCGTAGGACATCAGCGGTCGCCTCGTATTAACCAACAGAGCGCGTATCGGCATAGATTTGTTGGTTAATCAGATATCGTCCCGTCACGGGCTAAAGAGTGCGAATAGCAAACTATTCAGAAATAGACCGTGCCGTTAGACGCCGTCGGGACGGGGGGCGTTCTCGTACTTGATCATCTTCTCGGGCTTGTCGGAGATGGTGTCGTAGATTTGCTGGAGCGTCTCTTCAGCGGCCAGCAGGTTGTGCTCCTCCAGGAACTCCCGGCCCTCCTCCGTGAGTCCGTAGAACTTCCAGGGGTAGCCCTGTCGGCGCTGGTCGTCGCCCAGGGCGACCTCCTTGACGATGCCGGCGTCGATGAGTTTCTGGATGTGCTTGTAGACGGTGGCGTCGCTCACGCTGGGGTTGAGCTCCTCGAGCTCGTACATCGAGGGGAGCTGGTCGGGGTGCTGGAGGATGTTGTTGATCAGCGCGAACCGCGTCTGTTGGGTGACGAAGTGGACGAGTTCGCGGGATTCCATCCCCTCAGCTGTCCCCAGGTCGATGCTCATACGACACGATACACGGCCTGGCGGCAAGTAGTTTACCCTTGAGTAAACTACTCTGGGATAAATCACACCTGACTAAGCTGGTGATTTACTCCGTAAATCATATCGCAAGACGCTGAGAGGGGCCATATATGTCCGACGAGGAGCCGCCTGTCCCTGAAGAAGTCCTCACCAGTGCGAAGGACCAACTCGACGACGAAGAGATTTCACTGGCAGACAACGAGGAGATCCTCCACGCCCTGAGCGAACTGACCCCCGTCTACGAGAATGACCAGTCGTACTTCGTGCTGGGGAACTACGACCGAGAGCCGATCCGACGGTTGAACCTCGTGGTCGACCGCCTCAACCGCCGGCAGAACGCCTACGCCTTCCGGATGGTCGACATCCGTGGCGAGTGGGACAACAGCATCCAGAAATTCTGCCTGATTGCCGACATCGTGACCTCCCTAGTCGGCGTCGCCGAGAAGGAACCGAGTGACTTCCTCGTCGAACAAGGACTACTCGTCGGCACGACGGAGTTCTTCGCGAAGAGCCACGTCCTCAAGCGGGAGGACGAGGACGAAGACCACCCCTTCGGCTGGATGCAGGACGGCGTCTTCGAGCTGTTCGAGCAGGAGGGGCGGCTGTATCGCTGGCAGACCGAGGAGGAACTCGTCGATGTAACAGAAGATCTCCCGTGACGGGGGCCGCGACTGCTGTGGTAATCAACGACAGTGGTAAACGGGATGGCCTGTTGGTTAATCAGGATCAGCCTGTATCAGTCGGGAGTCGGCCATCCGGTCGCGGGACTCGGCCGCTCTTGATTTCGTGGTCAACGCGGCGGGGGTGCTTACATCCGCCGGCGGCGTCGATAGCTCTAGGACATCAGTTGGTTAATTGGATAACGGCTCGTCACCCGTTGAAGAGTTCGAATAGCAGACTATTCAGGAATAGAACGTACCGCTAAAACGTCGTCGGGGGCGTTCTCGTACTTGATCAGCTTCTCGGATTCGTCTGTGATGGTGTCGTAGATTTGCTGGGTTCGTCGGTGAGCTAGTGTAACACTACTCGAAACTTATTTATATATAAGTTTCATATTATGTTACACCGTGCTCCGGCGCATCGAACTGGATGTCCTCGCCACGGTCGAACGCGGCGACACAATCTCCGAGCTCGCGACGAAGCTCGACCACAGCGAGAGTTACCTCTCTCGTGCCGTCGCCGACCTCGTCGAGAAGAGGCTCGTCTACACGGAACGCGACGGGCGGCGAAAACGAGTCGTCCCGTCAGATGCTCGCGCCGTCGAGCTCTATCAGGACCTCGTCCGCCAGCACTCCCACATCAACTTCCCCGAGCTGCTGACCGGGAAATCACTCGAGGTACTGTACTACCTCGACCAGCCGCGAACCGTCTCCGAAATCGCTGACCGAAGCGACAATTACCGCAACACGGTTAACCGCGTCCTCAAGCGGTTTCGCGACCGGGGTCTCGTCGGGACGGCCAACGGCCACTACGAGTTCAACGCCGACTTCGACCACCTCCACGAGTTCGCCCGTGAACTCGCACACCATCTACATCGCCAGCGCCTCGAAGCCGTTGCCCCGAAGGGCACGATTCTCTGGGAGGACTACGACGAATTCCTCGCGCAGGCCGAGACGGAGATCGACGCAGCGGCGTTCCACGAAACCGGCCTCGCTCGATTCGCGGCCTTCGACCTCCAGTTCCTGCTCACCGGCCACCGCTACTACGTCTACTCCGAGGACCTCGACGCGGTCTCGCCGGCGGAGCTCTGCTGTCACACGCTGTTAATCGACGACGGCAGCCGTCACCGCTCGTACTGTCTCCTCCTGCTCAGCCACGTCGACGTCGACGAGGCGGACCTCCGAGAGCAGGCGGCGAAGTATGGCCTCGAAGACGAAATCGACGCCGTGCTCCGCTACCTCGAGACGCACGGGGAGGTCGACGATGCCCGACTCCCGGAGTGGGATGAGTTCCAGAAGCTGGCGGCTGACTACGAGGTGCCACTACCATCATGAGACCAACATTCGGACGTGAGTACATCGAGAACGAATTCCAGCGAATCGGAGACGGGCTATCTGAACCGCTCACGGTCTACCTGATCGGTGGTGGCGCGATGTCGCTGCGCGACCTCAAGGGAGCGACGAAAGATATCGACCTGGTCGTCCCAGATGGCGACGCGTACGGCCAGCTGTGGGCCGTCCTGATGGACCTCGGGTATGCGGAAGTTCAATCGCTGGATCCAGATTACCGGGCGCTGGGGGCGACGAGCTGCGTCGAAAACGACGATGGGTGTCGCCTCGACATCTTCAACCAGCAGGTCGCGAACAAGCTCGTGCTCACCGACGGGATGCAAGAGCGCAGCGAGCAGTTCCTCGACACGGATCGACTGATGGTCCGGCTAGTCAGCAACGAGGATATCTTCCTGTTCAAGGCGATCGCCGGCCGTGACGACGACATCGAGGACATGAATATGCTCGTGCAGGCCGGCCTCGATTACGACGTCGTCCGGGCTGAGCTCGAAGCCCAAATCGAACGCCTGGGGGACGATCAGTTTGCCACGTTCGCGAATGAGGCCCTGGTCGAACTCGAGGGGCGGTACGGAGTGACCACGCCGATCGAGGCCCGCGTCCAGGAGCTGACGAATAGATACTACCGGGGGCTCGAAGTCCTCCAGGCACTCGACGAGCCGAAGACCGTCGACGAACTGGCCGCCAAACTGGAGCTGGATACTGACGAGGTTCACGACCGGATCGCGTATCTCTCTACGTTCGACCGGGTCCGTCGGGATGGCGACACGGTCCGTCCTGTGGAGTAGTCTGGTCACGACTACGGGGAGGGAAGGCGGCCGTCTGGTCGGGGAACGCGGCCCCGTTTGATCTCGTGATCGACGCGGCGCAGGTGCTTGCAGCCGCCTTCGGGTGAACGTTGCTGCCAGTCGGGACAGGTACACGATTCGTCGATGACGTCGACTTCGTACCTGTTGCCGGACGCGGACTGCACCTCGTAGCAGCCACCTTTCGAGAGGAGTGAGACGTCCATCGCTTCGGCGACGGCACGCTTCGTGCGGGGCTCGAGATCGTCCTTCGACTGTTCGTTCGCGTCGACGACCAGTCGGTCGCGAACGTCGCCCGTTCGGCCACCGTCGGGAGCGACGGCTTCCGCAGGCCCCTTGAGCCGCTCGTGGAGCACTTCCTCCACCGGATGGTCTTCCGGCCACAGGTAGTGGACCTCGCGGCGCTCGCGATGGTCGTAGGAGCCGCACGCGGCTGCGCACCCAGTCCAGACGCGCCAGGCACCCAGCGCAGCCATCACGTCGACGATGTCACGGGGAACTGTCTGGTGGTCGTCCGGGAAGAACACCCGGAAGCGGGTACACGCCTCCTGCGGCGGGACGGTCTCCCACCAGTCTTCGCTGGAGCTCCAGCTGTCGTACATCGCCTCGTCGCTCCCGTAGCCGACGGTCACGCCGTTGATCGGTGTCCAGTCTGCTGGGAGGTGGTCCGCCTCGCCTTCAAGCACCCGAAGAACGGCGTATCGGAGGTACTCGTGGGCTTGGTTGTCTGTCGTTCGAGCGACCTGGTCGTGCTGCTCGGCAACGTGCTCGGCTTCCTCAAGGACCGTCGTGAGATATGGTTCAGTCATCATTCGACGGAGGTTAGAACGCGCCTCCGCCCCTCGGCGGGCGCAGAAAAACTACGTCTGGTATCGAAGACACCGAGTTTACATGAGACACGAAAGAGATTTCCTGAATAGAAACTATTCTGTCGTATGAACGGTGTTGGGACTGTCAAACGCATCTTTACGGCCCCAGAGGCCGAGGTCGAGATGGTCGAGCAGAGTGATGTCAAAGCCGTCGCTGGCAGTGGTCTTGAAGGCGACCGCTATTTTAGCGAAATTGAGACGGGGACCTTCGTCACGTGGGGTCCGGATGAGGAACGGCCCAATGGCTATGACGTAACGCTCATCGAGCGAGAAGCAATCGATGGTATTGAGCGCGAGGCAGATGTCGAACTCAGTCCCGGCGAACATCGGCGGAATATCATCACTCGTGATGCCGCACTCAACCATCTTGTCGGCAAGCGTTTTCGTGTCGGAGACGCCATCTTTCAAGGCGACCGACTCTGTGAACCCTGCGGGTATCTCCAAGATCTCATCGAGAAGGATGTATTGGAGCCGCTGGCTCACCGGGGCGGGCTTCGGGCAGACATTCTCGAAAGCGGGCGTATTCGCTCGAATGACGAGATAGAACCGCTCGAATAGGACAGCGCCACGCCACTATCGGATCGGCATCTCTGGAGGTTACCGGCCTTCGATGACCTAATTGGGAGGGTCTGCGTCGTCATTGAATCCGCTTCCGTACCGTTCGAGTACTTCTGTAACGGTGACTTCGTATGCGTCGTACCATTCAGTCCACCGTTGCTTTGCTTGCTTGTGGTCTGGATCCGCTCCAAACGATTCGAGTGCGTCTAGTGATTCCCAGTAGTAGACAACGAGAACCTCGTCACTTTCGAGGTCGTTCCACGTGCGTTTACCGAGGAACCCGTCTGTCTCCTCGGCAGCTACCTGTATCTTGTCGTTCAGTTCGTGGAATTCCTCGTCGTATTCTCCCGGATCAAGACGAAACGTGACGAGATACATCGACACCTGTTTGCTCTCGTAGATGGATAACCCAAACGAATTCACCGGCGATTTGTCTATGACACGAGATACTAACCGTTCCCCCGAGCACCGATTCAGAACGCTCGCCGTCGGATCTGGTCCAAATGGGATTCGTCCCGTGGAAGGTGGACCGGACGATGTCATTCCGCCACTACACCTCTCGACCACCTTCGAGTGGGCTGGGTCTGACGAAATTACTGAACACGCGTACTCGCGCGAGAGCAATCCAACGCGGGTGGCCCTCGAAGACCAGATCGCCCGCCTCGAAGGAGGCGAGCATGGATTGGTGTTTGCTTCGGGGATGGCTGCTATCTCGACGACGATGTTATCGCTGGTTCCGCCGGGGGGTCACATCGTGTCGTCGGACTCCGTCTATAGCGGTACTGAGAAGCTGCTCACAGAGATACTGGCGGGGCACTTCGGTATCGACATAGACTTTATCGACGCCCGTGACCCCGAAAACGTTGCTGCGGTAGCTGATTCAGACACTGACTTGATCTGGGTAGAGACGCCGTCGAATCCATTGATACGTCTTTGTGATGTCCGCTCGATAGCCGACATCGCTCAGGATCACAATGCCGCGTTCGGAGTTGACAGCACCTTCGCAAGTCCATATTTCCAAGCGCCGCTCGACCTGGGTGCAGACGTCGTCGTCCACAGCACCACCAAGTACCTCAATGGCCACTCCGACTCGACTGGTGGCGCCGTAATCACGGATGACGATGCAGCATTCGAGAACTTGGCGTTTTCCCAGCAGACCGGGCTCGGGAATATGCTTGCCCCGTTCGACTGCTATCTCGTTGCAAGAGGGATCAAGACGTTACCGACACGGATGGAAGACCACGAGAAAAACGCGATGGCAGTGGCTCGATTTCTTGAGGACCACGACTGGGTCGATCGCGTTCACTACCCGGGACTCGAAAGCCACCCCCAACACGATCTCGCCGCCGAACAGATGTCAGGGTATAGCGGGATGCTCTCCTTCGAGTTCGACGGCACGCTCGCCGAAATTGAAGCGTTCGTCGAGGGGCTCGATATATTCACTCCTGGAGCAAGCCTCGGTGGCGTAGAGAGTTTGATTGAGGTACCATCGCTGATGATTCCCGATGAGGTTGATCACGGGCCAGCTACGGCTGAGGTCCCGGAAAACCTCGTACGGATGTCGGTCGGTATCGAAGATGTCGATGATCTTCGCGAAGACCTCCGGACAGCGCTCCCGTAAACGCCTCCACGACGCCTCTCGCTAAAGTGGAGCTAATCGATTTATGACCGAATTCTCTGTCTAAAGAGAGTGATTGACCGAAGAACCTACGCATCTGCTTATTAACCAACAAGGTGAAAGGCGACACTGCTATGTTGGTTAAGAACGCGCGAGAGTCAGTCCTCGAGAACGTCGATGAGCTCTTCTGCTGTGGAACTGATCCGTCCGAGCCGCTCGCGAACGACCTCGAGGTTATCCGACTCCCACGCAGCGAGGTAGAACGCCGACCCGCTGGTGTCCAACCCACAGTAGCGCCCGACGACGTACGCGACGGCTTCGGCCTCGACTTCGCGTTTCGCCCGTTCGGTGTCGTCGTCGACGTTGAAGTGGAGCAGGGCGTGCGCGTACTCGTGAATCAGCGTCCGCGCAAGGTCGGCCTCGTTCTCCCGATCACGTACCTCGACGAGCGGCTGAACGTCGACGAGACTCAGCTGCTCGCAGATGCCCTTCGTCTCGCCGTGGGTCCACTCCTCGGCTGGAACGATCCGCACCGTCACGCCGAGGTCGTCAGCGGCGCCAGTCAACTGTTCGACGAGGTCGCCGGCGTCGCCGGTCGCTTCTGTGTCCAGGTCGGGAAGCGGCTCACCTTCCGTCTGGGAGACGTCGAACACCGGCGCGGGCTTGAACCCCACTAGGCCCTCGGACCACTCCTCGGGGGGCGTCTCGTCGTACTCACAGTCACTGTCCTCGTGGTAGCTCGGCGAGTTCTCGCACTCCGGGCACTGCTTGGTGATGATCGGCGCCCAGATCCAGATGGCCGACTCACCCTCCTTGACGTGGCGGTCGAACTCCTCCTGCCACGTCCGGTAGCCAGCCACCCGGCTCGCCTCGGGACACTGTCGCTTGATGAGGAGCGTGTTCCGGTAGGAGTAGTCGTGGAAACGACTCTGGACATCGAGCCACTCTTGGAACTCCGCGCTGGCCTGCGCGTCGTCGACGCCGGCGACGAGGTCGTCGATCCACTGTTCGATGGTACTGTTCATCTCGTCCGATCGCGTGTCGGTCTGGTCGAACGAGACCGACGAGTCTCTGGTCGTAGACATCGTGATCACCGAATCGAATTCACGGCGACTGCGTCTGTTCAGACCGCGCCGCACCCCTCAGGGGCAAAGAAAAACCTCACAAGAGGGCTCACTCCAATAGTGGGCCCGTCTTAGACTCTAATCCTTGCTATCACCGAACGTGATTCATTAAACATCTCACAAATGCGCTAAAACACCACTGATGTATGGAAAGCCGCCTCTATCCGTCGTTTGAGGAGATCGCCAATTCTGCCCAAGAGTCACCCACCCGCCCCGGATCAACGATCCCTCAAAGGACTCTCTCCTGCTTACAGGATTCATTCCAACAGAACCTCTACGGAAGAGGGACTGAAGCCGCTAAATTGCGTCCGAAGGGGGATATAAACCATATATTGATATACCAATCATCAATATCTGGAAGTTGAGACTACACCGGATTTAGCGGGGCTGTAATGCGTGGTTTCGGGCGAATTGTCGAGGTGAAGATGCTTCGAATCTCCTCTCGATAGTCTTCTCGTGTCGTACTACCAACTAGACCGGTGAATTTCCAAGATCCCCGACAGCGTTGCCACTCAGGAATCCGTACTGGCCCAGGACAGAGTATCGCTCTATCCGATCCCGGTCTCCTTCTTCAGCAGCGTGAGCGTATTGTCAGCCGTCACAATGGGTGAGTGTTCGTACTCACCCGTCAACTCGACTTGAACGAGCAAATCGACCGCTCGCCAAATCGAGTACAACAAACAGGCAAACGCGAAGTAGAAGAACCGCAACCCGAAGTCCTTCGATGTGGTGGCAGCCATGAACCGTTTGATCGATCTGTAGCCACTCTCGATTTCCCAACGGTAGCCGTACTCTGTGAGATGACCACTTCCGCCATTCGTCATAAACACCGAATACTGCCGGTGGTCGTCGTGCTCGGAGCTCTCTTTCCGACGGTAGATCAGCGTCGTCTCGTGCCACTCGTTCTTGCCGAGATGCAACTTCCGGTCCGTCTCGTATCGGTCTTGGTCGCGCTGGAGCAACCGCTTCGCCTGGGCTTTCTCGCTGGTCTGCATTCGCTTCGGTACGACATACGACAGCCCACACTGGCTGATCATCTCCAGAACGTGCTGACTATCGAACTCCCGGTCCATCAGGACGTTATCGACGTGGACGAGCTCTTCAGCCGAATCCAGCAAGTCCTTGACGATCTCCTTGCGTGACTCGCCTTTCCGTACCGGGCGGACATCAAGGACGAGCGGAACTGCGTTACCGACTAGCTGGACTGTCGCCCACTGGTAGGCGTACTCGTCGTTCCTCTCCTTTGTCCCAATAATCTCGTCCTCGTGGCCTGCGCGGTCGCCCGTGAAGGGGTCATCTTCGATAATGTCGATCGCGACGATCCCCGCTCGGAAGAACTCCTCCGTCTCCGCGAGCTCGTTCGCTGGAATCGTTTGAACTGCGCGACCGACTCGCGCGTTGTATCATTGCACGGCTATCAGAATATCTCTCTGAACTGGTACAAACTCCGATGGTCAATACGCACGCCTACCTAACAGCAGTTTCATCAGATGAGATGTCTAACGAATAGGATTTCAACAGAGCCGCGGATGTGAAGCAAGCCGCCGGTTGGAACCCATGACACGAGTCGCGTTCCTGATGAAGTCGAAATCAATGGTGTCACATTTACTCCTGCAGAATCACACGCGGATGATTAACCTTCAACAGTTCTGAAATTTATTTTTGGGCCACTCAATACGATGATGGCGATTTCGAAGACCTGTGCTGACTATGTATCCTGTACTTAGCGATTCTTCTCGGTCTATTTTAACCATTGTAGCGTGACCGACT
Organism: Natronomonas gomsonensis; assembly: GCF_024300825.1. Lineage (NCBI taxonomy): Archaea > Methanobacteriati > Methanobacteriota > Halobacteria > Halobacteriales > Natronomonadaceae > Natronomonas > Natronomonas gomsonensis. The sequence continues at coordinate 3,043,797 of NZ_CP101323.1, forward strand.
CAGAGCGTCAATCTATCAGTCTGGACACTAGTGATTTCGAATCGTGCGCCTCCCTCGTCGCTGTCGGTCACGGTGATCTCCCACCCGTGAGCGTCAACGAACTGCTTGACGATATACAGCCCAAGCCCAGGCCCTCACCGTTGGTTGAGTCCTCTGATTCAAACACCTGCTCACCTACGTCATCAGAGATACCCGGCCCATCGGCTGCCACGTAGAAGCCGTCCTCCAACTCACCAATCGTCACAGGCACGTCCGCAATCCCGTATTCGACCGCATTCCGAATCAAATTCTCCACTACTTGCCGGAGCCGACTCGCATCAGCCTGAATCGTTTGCCCTGTGTCGGTGACCAGCGTCGTATCGGCTGTTGGAATGGTCTGCCAGCACTCACTCACTGTCTCCGCAAGATCGATTGCCTCGACCTCGCTCCGCCTTATCCTCCATCCTTATCTGAACACTGCCGTGAATGGAAACCCAAGAATTATATATTCGTCAACTATCTTGGCTATTGTGGTTTACGAGACAGGAAATCGCACCGTCGACGACGCTGTCGCCCGCGTACTCGACGGCGAGACACTCGACCGCCGGGATGGACTCGCACTGATTGCCCAGCCGGTCGAGCCCCTCGCCGAGGGAGCGGACTACGTCCGCTCCCAGCTCGGCGACGACACTGTCGACGCGTGTTCCATCGTGAATGCGAAGGCGGGAAATTGCGCAGAGGACTGTGGGTTCTGTGCGCAGTCAGTCCACTTCGACACTGGTATCGACACCTACGGCTTTCTTGACCCCGAAGAAATCCTCAAGGCGGCCAAGCAGGCCGAACGCGACGGCGCTCAGCGCTTTGGTGTCGTCGTGGCCGAGAAAGGCGTCTCCAAGGAAAATCGCCCCGACGAGTGGGACGACGTCATCCGCGCAATCCGCTTAGTACGAGACGAAACCGACGTCGAAGTCGACGCCTCCCTCGGGATTCTTACCGAAGAAGAGGCCGCGATTCTTGCGGACGAAGGGCTCAATCACTACAACCATAATATCGAAACCTCGCCGCGGTTCTTCCCCGAAATCGTCGGGACTCATGACTTCGAAGACCGCGTGAAGACGCTCGAAGTCGCCAAAGAAGCCGGCATGGACCTCTGTGCCGGCGTCATCCTAGGTATGGGCGAATCGCCCACCGACCGCGTGGATGCGGCCATCGCGCTCCAGGATATCGGCGTCTCCTCGCTCCCCGTCAACATCCTCAATCCGGTCGCCGGGACAATGTTCGACGACCGAGAGGAAGCACTCATCTCCACGACGGAGACCATCAAGACCATCGCGGTCTACCGGCTGCTCCACCCGCACGCGCGAGTGCGACTCACCGGCGGCCGCGAGGTCAACTTCGCTGAGGACGAGCAACACCTTCCCTTCGAGGCCGGCGCGGATGGCATCCTCACCGGGAACTACCTCACAACCGAGGGCCAGTCCCCCGGCGACGACATCGAGATGATGGAGCAGGCCGGCATGGAGCCCAATACCGAGGTCAACAATTTCGACCCGGAAGAAGTGAAATCCCGTGGCGACGATTCGGCCGACCCCGCGGACACGGCGGTCGGGACAGCCACGAGCAAGGCGGAACCGTCTGATGACTAACAGAGATACAGCAACAGCTATGAACGACATCAACTTCGCCGTTATCGGCACTGGTGGTATCGGCCGTCGCGCACTCGAAGTCTCCGCGGACAAAGACGAACTCACCCCTATCGCAGCCTGCGACCGCCATGGGGTTGCCGTCAACCACGACGGCCTTGATGTGGACGAACTGCTGGCCGCGACGGAGGGGAACATCGCTTCCGACGGCGGGACTACCGTTGAATCCGGCGGTGGCGGCATCAAGGAACACGGCGACGACAAGGGCGTCGTCGCCTCCGCAGAGGCAGTGCCGACGGAGACGCCTATCGAGGCCATCATCGCGGAACACGAGGCCATCGACGCGGTACTCATCGCGCTGCCGAACCTCGAACACGACTTCATCCCGAATGTCGCCGAGCGCTTCGCGAACGCAGGCTACGAGGGCGTCCTCGTCGACGTGCTCAAGCGTTCACGTGTCATCGGCATGCTCGACGACCGTGAGGAACAACTGGAAGAATCAGGCATCACATTTGTCTGCGGTGCGGGCGCGACACCCGGCCTCCTCACGGGCGCGGCGGCACTCGCCGCCCAGTCGTTCATCGAGATCGAGGAGGTCGAAATCTGGTGGGGCGTCGGCCTCAAGTCCGGCTATGAAGACAACCGTGGCACCGTCCGCGAGGACATCGCCCATCTCCCCGACTACGATATCGAATCGGCACGCGTCCTTTCGGACGAGGAGATCGAGGAAATCGTCGACGCTCACGACGGCGTCATCGAGTTCAACGACATGGAGCACGCCGACGACGTGCTTCTCGAACGGGCGGGTATCTGCGACGCTGAGGACGTGACCGTCGGCGGCGTCCTTGACCTTCGCAACGACGAGAAGCCCACAACGACGACCGTCAAAGTCACCGGTCGCACGTTCGATGGCGAGGTCGGTACCAACACGTTCGAACTCGACGACGACACGAGCATGGAAGCCAACGTGAACGGCCCTGCACTCGGCTACCTGAAGGCTGCCGTCCGCCGCAACTGGACCGGCGATTACGGCGTCTACGGGCCTGCCGAGCTCATGCCCGGGTTCTGAACCGTGCAGCAGCAGATGGATCGAGGGTTCGACCTCGAAGCACGCCTCCAGTCCCGGGAAGAGCGTGGGCTCCGTCGCGACCTCGCTCCTGTCGACCGTGTCGAGCCGAGGGCTCGCCGGGTGCCCGACCCCGGTGCCGACGTACCGGCCTTCGACGCCGATGCCGAGGAAATGCTGGTGTTCGCAGCCAACGACTACCTCGGGCTCGCGGGAAACGCCAGACTGGCCGAGGCAGCCGCCCGGACAGCCCATAAAGTCGGCACTGGCGCGGGCGCCAGCCGGCTCGTCGTAGGCGATACATCCGCTCACCGCGACCTCGAACACGCATTGGTCAAATCGAAAGAAACCGAGCGTGCGCTGGCGTTCTCCTCGGGGTACGCCGCCAACGTCGGGACGATTACGGCGCTCGCCCCCGACGTGATCTTCTCCGACGAACTCAACCATGCCTCCATCATCGACGGCTGCCGGCTCTCCGGCGCCGATATCGAGGTGTACGACCACTGTGACGCCAGCGACCTCCGGGCGACCATGGATCGCCGTGCCCGCGAAGCAGATGGGGAGGAATCCTGGCTGGTCGTGACAGATTCGGTATTCAGCATGGATGGCGACATCGCTCCACTCAGAATGATATGTTCGGCCGCTGAGCGCCACGGCGCGTGGGTGATGGTCGACGAAGCCCACGCGACGGGCGTGTACGACGGCGGCGTGGTCGGTCAGCTGGGACTCGAAGACCGGATTCATGTCCAGTTGGGGACCCTCTCGAAGGCGCTCGGTGCCCAGGGCGGGTTCGTCGCCGGGAACGAGGTGCTCATCGAGTACCTGGCGAATGCGGCCCGTTCGTTCGTCTTCTCGACCGGGCTCTCCCCGCCTGCGGCGGGTGCCGCACAGGAGGCGCTACGTATCGCACGGGAGACGGACCGCCCCCAGACGCTCCAGGATCACGCCGATTACCTCCGGTCGGGGTTTGAGGACCTCGGCTTCGAGGTGCTCGGTGAGACCCACATCCTGCCCGTGCTGGTCGGAGACCGGGAGGATGCGGTCGCGCTCGATGAAGCGCTCCGCGACCGCGGGGTGCTCGCCCCTGCCATCCGCCCGCCGACCGTTCCGGTGGGGATGTCACGGCTGCGCGTCGCTCCCACAGCCGCTCACACGCGCGAGCAACTCGACCGCTGTCTCGACGCGTTCGAGGCCGCCGGTGAGGAGGTGGGGCTGCGATGAGTCTCTTCGTGCTTGGCACCGGGACAGGTGTCGGCAAGACCGTCATCACCGCCGGCCTCGTGGGCTGGTTCCGCGACCGCGGCCGCGATGCGGTCGGTATCAAGCCCGCACAGACCGGCTTTCCACCGGACGACGACGCCGGCTTCGTCGCCGAAGCCGCGGGAAGCGAGGACGCCAGTATCTGCCCGCGCTATCTCGAACCCGCGCTTGCCCCGGCAGTTGCCGCAGATGTAGAAGATGTCGCCCTCTCTTACGACGAGATCCTACAGGGTTGTCGGCGCGAACTAGAGGCTGCCGACCCGGGTATCGTCGAAGGGATTGGCGGTCTCCGGGTGCCGCTCGCTGAGGGGATGGAGGTCGTCGACCTAGCCACCGATCTCGGATTACCGACGCTCGTAGTCGCACGCTCGGGACTCGGCACGCTCAATCACAGCGCGCTGACCGTCAAGGCTCTCGAACGGCGCGGTCTTGACGTGTGCGGTGTCGTCCTCAACGATTACGCTGGCGAAACGCTCGCCGAGCGGACGAACCCCGACGTACTCGAATCGATGGTCGATCTGCCTGTGTACACAGTGCCGGGACTCGACCTGGACACGCCGGGCGAAGCGGTGACAGCGGTAAAGGAAAACCTTCCGCTGAGCGTATTACCTGAATAGCGCCTACGACGGACCCAGAGGAATTGATAGATTCCGGGATTGATCCCTCTCAATGCCGTATGCATTGAGACGACCAGTCTCAACTTCTGTCAATATCGATTTACTTGCTTCACGAAGCGGAAGAGTAGGTTAGTTACATTCGCCCTTTCGGCTTTACTTCCCCCTGACCGACGCGATCCTGTCGCGTTCTGTGGATTCAAAAGAGCAGTCTTACCAGTACAATCGCTGGTGGCTAGCAGCAAATATTAATTCAGATTATGGGGCCTTCCAACGGAATTGTGATATTGTGCGGGCCAGCTGGAGTCGTCTCAGCGACTGGAAAAGAGTCCAGTAATAATTGTTTGATACTCGTGGGGTCAGGCGAGCATCTCTGACCAGACGCGATAATGGTTAAGCTCAGGGGACACGATTAGTTGACCGCATCCGTTGTTTGCCAGACTAACCCCAATAATAGGTAGTGGCATGATAGTACATAAAAACTTGGCTCTGTAGCCCCGCCACTACTGTTTAGAGGTGGGTGTCTGATGAATCGGTGTTACCGCTTCGAATATTTGTCAGAGTGAGAGTCCAGACGGCACCACACTCCATACATTCAATGGTCGCAGATTTGGAGGCGCCCCCACGTGTAAAGTCCGTTACATCGTGTCCACAATCACATTCGAAATTCACTTCCATACCTGATAAACAAGAGCCAATCGATAAATAGTCTGATTATCTCCTTTCGAAGACTCACTGCATACCTGAGAATATTCTCAGCTAATTCATCTGTTCTCCTTGTACTCGGCAACGACCTCCTGCATCGACTGCTTGCCGTCGCCGAACAGCATTACCGTGTTGTCCCGGGCGAACAGGGGGTTCGGAATGCCCGAGAAGCCAGGGCTGAGACTCCGCTTGTTCACGACGACGGTGCCGGCTTCGTAGACGTTCAACACTGGCATCCCGGAGATGGGGCTGCCATCGGCCTCGTTGGCCCGCGGATTCACGACGTCGTTCGCGCCGATGACGATGACGACGTCCGTCTGGGAGAACGTCGGATTAATCTCCTCGAGTTCCTTCATCTTGTCGTAGGGAACGTCCGCCTCGGCCAGCAGCACGTTCATGTGGCCAGGCATTCGGCCAGCGACGGGGTGAATGCCGAACTCCACCTCGACGCCGTCCTCATCGAGCAGCTCGGCGAATTCGGCGACAGCGTGCTGGGCCTGCGCGACTGCCATCCCGTACCCGGGCACGATAACGACGCGGTTGGCCGTATCGAGCAGCATCTCGAGTTCCTCTGGGGACGTCTCGGTGATGTTGCCCTCGTAGATGTCGTCCATCTCCTCCGAGGTGGCCGTCTCGCCGAAGCCGCCGAACAGCACATTGGCGAGCGACCGGTTCATCGACTCACACATGATGACCGTGAGGATCATCCCGGCAGCGCCCACGAGCGTCCCGGCGATGATCAGCGCGGTGTTACTCAAGACGAAACCGGTCCCTGCGGCAGCTAGCCCGGAGTAGGCGTTCAGCAACGCGATGACGACCGGCATGTCGGCGCCGCCGATCGAGATGACGAGCATCACGCCGAGAATCGACGCAGCGGCGATAAGTACCCAGAACGCCGGGACGACCGCCCCTTGGAGGACGCCCGCCAGCAGATCGGGCTGGATGACGATGTAGGCGCCTGCGAGGACGGCAACCCCGAGTAACAGGGCCTTGACGACGTGTTCGCCGGTGTAGCGGATCGCCGATCCGGAGATCAGGCCGTGGAGTTTCCCAGCGGCGACCATACTCCCGGTGAACGTGACGGCCCCGATAATTCCCGAGGCGGCGGCCGCGATAGCCAGGTCGGCCGGGAACGCCCCAGCCGTCGTCGTCTGGAACTCGATCAGCTCGGCGCCAGCGACGAGTGCGGAGGCCCCGCCGCCGAAGCCGTTGAAGACGCCGACGAGTTGCGGCATTTCGGTCATCTCCACTTTGATCGCAAGGCCGGCACCGACGAGCCCACCGACCGCAAGCCCGCCGATTAGCACCGCCGGTGAGAGAATCTCGAACCACAGGACCGTGGCGGCGACGGCGATTAGCATCCCGCCCGCCGAGGTGAGGTTCCCCCGGACCGCGGTCCTGGGGTGAGTCATGTCGCGAAGCCCCTGAATGAACAGGATTGCCGCTAACAGGTAGATTAGCCGGAGGACCGAATCGGAGAATAACTCAACCATCTTACCGACCCCCTCCGTGGAAGTCTTCGAGCATGAAGTGACTCACGAGGTAACCGCCGACGACGTTGATTGTCGCCATGACGACCGCCAGGAACCCCAGCACCGTTGCCACTGTCGTGGAGCCGGAGCCGGCGACTACGACCGCGCCGACGAGCGTAATCCCCGTGATGGCGTTGGCTCCAGACATCAGCGGCGTGTGCAGCGTCGCCGGAATCTTCGTTATGACCGAGTAGCCGAGGAACGCCGCCAAGACGAACAGCGTCAGGTGGGTAATGATGTCGGCCACGGCTACGCACCTCCCTCCAGGCGGACCGCTACATCCGCGGACGCATCACCACTCTCTGACGCCGGTTTTCGGTTAATCTTCATCATCGACCTCCACGTCGGCGGCCTCCTCGCCAGAACCGTCGTTCTGGTCATCTTCGGACGCCTCGTCCGGATCGGGTCGCTCCGCCGGGTGAGTCCACTGCACCTCCCCGGCGTGGGTGAGCATTGTCGAGTCCACGATCTCGTCATCAGTATCGATCTCGCCGGTGTCATCGTCGTAGAGATTCTCCAGGAAGTTCGCGATGTTGTTGCTGTATAGCTGGCTGGCGTGGTGGGAGACGGTCGCGGGCAAATTCGTCGGCCCGTGAATCGTGACGCCATCGTGTTCGACCGTCTCGTCTGGAACGGTAAGTTCGCAGTTCCCTCCCGTCGCCGCCGACAGGTCGATGATTACCGACCCGGGATCCATTCCCTCCACCATCTCGGTCGTGACCAGTTCCGGGGCGGGCCGACCGGGGACGGCGGCGGTCGTGATGACGACGTCGGACTCTCCAACGACGCGGGTCAGTTCCTTGCGCTGTTGTTCGAGGAATTCGTCGTCCATTTCGCGGGCGTACCCTTCGTCGTCGCCGGATCCTTCGGTCTCGAGGTCGAGTTCGACGAAGTCAGCGCCGAGGCTTTCGACCTCTTGTTTGACCTCTAAGCGGATGTCGTAGCCGCGGACGGAGGCGCCGAGGCGGTCGGCGGTCGCGATGGCCTGCAGCCCGGCAACACCGGCGCCGACGACGAACACCTCCGACGGCTGGACGGTCCCGGCGGCCGTCATCTGCAGCGGGTACATCTTCGGGAGCGCCTCGGCGGCCACGATCGCCGACTTGTAGCCGCCGATGCTCGCTTGTGAAGTCAGAGCGTCCATGCTCTGGGCCCGGCTGATTCGCGGGATGAGTTCGAGGGCGAGAGCGGTGACACCACGGTCGGCCAGTAGCTCTAGCTCCTCATCGAGGTCATAGGGGCCGAGTTGGCCGACGACGACTTGCCCCTCCGTGTAGGGGTCGACATCGTCGCCCGGGGTGGCCCCGAGTGCTCGGACCTGCACAATGATATCTGCGCGTTCAAAAACGGTCTCGCGGTCCTCGAGGACATCACAACCGACCTCGCGGTAGTCGGCGTCGGCCCAGTCAGAGCCTTCGCCGGCAGTCGCAGCGACGCAGACCTCGTGACCGTCCTCGATTAGGTCTTTGGCGGCGGGGGGAACGAGCGCGACCCGCGTCTCGTCTTCAGCGGTCTCTCTGGGAATTCCGATTATCACGGCCCATCACCCGATAGAGGGATTTGATCGCGATCATCCGGAAAACATGTTTCATACATTTCACTTATCATCTGTCTCCTTCATCTTTGTTTTGGACATATATTTTCTCCATCGAGAAATCTTACCATATCAAACTTAAATATTCAGGTAGAGGCGATATTACCGTAACATTGTCCGCTTATCAGATTCGAGCGTAACTGAGATCGAAACGTTTGGAGATGCATCCGTGAGAGTTGTTGGTCGGACGGTAGACAGTGTTAATCGGTAGCATGACAATAAGCCCGAATAGAGCGGAGGCTGTAGTAACATGGCCACTATGGAGCGAGGAAATAACATATTGAAGCAAGCAATCACGCTTGTCAAACAAGAGCGTTCATCAATTAACGCAGAGCAATGTGCTTTCGAGGCGTTCCGCGAGTCGGTCAGCCGAGCCCGACCGGCCACTGCCGGCGGTGGAACACAGACCAGAAGCCTACTCGAAGCATACAAAGAGAGGGTTATGTCGACGCCGGATTTCGAATCTGCCTACGACGAACCGGTTTCTGAAAGTCTCGAAGCAGAGTTCTCGCCGTCGCTGGCGAGTGCGCTCCAAGAGAACGAACCAGTGACCCAGCAGTTCAAACGTAATCTACTGGTCGAGACGACCGCAGCTATCGATTCGCGAACCCGATTTCTCCAAGCGCTGGAGGCCGAACACGAATCGATTCGAACCGTTCAGAAGACCGTTATAGACATCGATGACACGCTTCAGGAACTGCCGGTCTGTTCGTTACAATGTCTCCAGTTCGAGCGGTTCGTCGATGTCTGGGAGACCTGTGAACAAGCTGTCGAGCGATGCGACAGACGTTCCGAACAGCGACAATGCCACATCGCCGACCGTCAGACCACCGACAATCGTACGAACATCGGGACACACGCGCTTAACGCCTACCTCTACGACGATATCGAAACTCGATTTCCAGCGTTGTATGCCCTCGCCGAAACCCGACGATGTATCGAACAATATCGTGGTGGGGTGACCAGACCGGCTAGCCATACATCCGATGGCAACCGCGACTGTGGCTCCAGAATATTGTCGAATTGATATCTCTGCCAAGACCGTCCAGCCCTATCGTTCGGGCACCTTCTTGCGGACGAACTCGATGATATTCTGCATTACTACAAGTCGTAAAGGCCTCCCGAACGTTCACGGAGACGATACCGCCAAGACAATCGTGTCCTTGAAAAAGACATAAGTCCGCTAATCAAAAATCGAGAGGTCTGATTTATTGATTATGCGTAGACTGATGAACCTAGATACCACCAATAATCGATGTGTAAACCGCTTTCTCATCAATTGAGCGCACGTCCCTCAACGTTGCGTGTGTGCGAGGATGTTCTAAGAATAATTGTATTAAAGTGTATTATTCTCAAAATTACACGAGAGTCTATCGAGCTAGTATAATAGTCACTTTCAGTCTGACTTGTCAATTGGGTCATATACGTTTTCTCGAGCGGGGAAAGTCCCCTCTCGTACTTCCTTGGTATACGTCTTTACAGCTTCCTCGATAATTGAATCAAGATTCGCGTACTGTTTTGAAAGTTTGAGTGAGTCACCACCGAGACCTAAGACATCGGTGATGACCAGTACTTGACCGTCTACGTACCGTCCCGACCCGATTCCGATAGTAGGTACGTCTACCGCTTCAGTAACCTGTTTTCCTGTTTCCTCAGTGACTGCTTCGAGAACAATAGAGAAGACGCCGGCTTCTTCTAATTGAGTGGCTGTATCCACGATCGCTTCTAGGGTTACTGATGTATCGTGTCCACGTCCCTGAACGTACCCTCCGCCGATCTGATTCATTCTCTGGGGGGTAAGGCCGATATGGCCTTGTACGGGTATTCCGAGTTCGGTGAGGCGGTCGATGATCTCGATTGTGGTTTCCCCGTATGGTGCTGTTTCTAACTTCACAGCATCGGCTCCTGCCTCTTTCAGAAATCGACCTGCATTCTTGACTGACTCTTCGATAGATGTTCCGTAGCTTAGAAATGGTAAATCACTAATAAGCATTGCATTTTCAACAGTACGGTTAACAGCTGCAGTCAACGACAGCGCCTCTTCTAGCGTCACCGGTAGTGTTGAGTCGTAGCCGAGGTGGTTGTCCCCTGCGGAATCGCCGACAAGAATCATATCAATTCCACTAGTATCAACTTGACCTGCGATTGGAGCATCGTAGGCAGTCAGCATCGTCAATGGCTCATTACTTTCATACTTTTCGTACAGTTCTGGGATTGACAAACGCGACATAGTGCTTGTTTCTTGTTCCCAGTATTTAAATCTCTGTAAGGGCCCCTATATATCATGGTGAAGTAGTGTCCTTTCCCGTGGTGATACTCTAATTAGACGGATTCCAACCTCTGAAGACTGATTTGATCCGTTTTATGCAGATCTTCTAATTGACTATTTCCTCTCTTAATTTATCCTTTTTGACGGAGTAACAAGTCGTCTCTGCTTAAACCTAATGTTCAGAAAATGGCAGAGGAATCTTTCAATATTCAATCTACAGTCGCTCAATGAATTGTTATTATTATGTTCCGCATTATCGAACTTCTTCGTGATATTTCGTATATACTTCCGCTGTATCAATTCTACTGACACTCAAATCCTCCACACCACTTGAAATTCAGTTCTTAAATAATAAAAACGTAGCTAAATCGCATCTTGCTCGCATTCGATACGCCCCGAAGACCCCGTGACTTTTGTTCTTCATTTTCGAACAACATTGAGCGGGTAACTCGTGATCTGGCTGGTTCATCACTAATACGGGGTGACGGACTTCTATGGCGTGGGAGTTACTGAAACGAGAGGAGTGTCCGTTGACGTAAATATCTCATCAGCCCATTACAAATCTATGGTTGTAATATCTAGCACTCACAACCCCCGCGGTTGAAAATTTCGCTCACGGTCAGCTGGGTCCCGCAATCACTGCACCGGATTTGGATATTGACGATCACATCAAAGTCCCCGAGTGTGATTCGTTCTTTCTCTCGGAGAGACCTGAGGCTATTGGCAGTGACAGCGACCATACGGTTCTGGAGACGATGTATTGTATCTTGTTCCGTCTCGGGATTCTCCGAGACATTCGACTCTGGTGCAGACGCATCTCGATATTTCGTTAGGTAAGTGTGAATCGCTTGATGTGAGACAAAATCCGACGTGAGTGACTCGGTGTCGATCTCCTCGCGTTCGAGCCGCCGTTCGGCCCGCACACGACTGCCGGCACTCACCTCGTCGCTGGTCAGTAACTTGTATAGATTCTCAGCTTCGCCGTCGAGTACCTGCATCCCGGCGTTCTCCATCGCTTCATGTAAAACTCGTTGGTTAAAGAAATCTTCGAGTTCGCGAAGACTCATTCCCGCATTATCATCTGCAGTCCAGTGATGTTCAAGTTCCGATCCGATGTCACCCAATCCTCTGTCCACAATAACTCTCTTAACCTTGCTCTGTTGGTGGTTTGCCTCGGAATCGTCGTTCACCTTTGATTTTTGTTTGCTAGTCATCTCGCTAGTAAAACCGGGAGCCAGAGAAAAAACTGTTTCGCATACTCAAACCACTCGGCTCCCCGAAACCACTCCAATTCACTTGCCGACCGGTATTTCATACGTTATCTAGTTCGTCTCAACCCGTTCTAATAATAGGTGGTCGTTCGAGTAAGCGGAACCTTAATTATTGGTAAGTGATAACAGCAGTCTATGGGGACAACAAACGATACCAAACGAACGGTCAAGGCGGCCGAGACCACGTTCACAATACTCGAAACACTGAAGCGGCACGATGGGATGCGGTTGACCGAACTCGCGTCCGAGTTAGGGATGGCAAAGAGCACCGTCCATCGATACCTGCAGACCCTCCTCCAGAAACAGTACTTGGTCAAGGACGCGAATATGTATCATGTTAGTCTTCGATTCTTGGATCTTGGAGAGTACGCTCGGAATAGACAGGAAGGGTACCAGATGGCGAAACAGAAGGTCGAGGAAGTTGCTGAAGAGACTCAAGAGCGTGCTCAGTTCATCGTCGAAGAACACGGTCAGGCGGTCTACGTCCACCGCAAAGCCGGCACCCATGCGGTCCAGACAGACCCAGGTATCGGGAAACGTATAGATCTCCATTCGACATCCGCCGGGAAAGCCATCATCGCAGAGTGGTCCGACGAAGAGATTCAGGCTTTCGTTGACCACTGGGGACTGCCCTCACGGACATCACATACTATCACTGATTTTGAAACGCTCATGGAGACAGTTGACGACATTCGTGACTGTGGGTACGCCGTGAACCGGCAAGAAAACATTGAAGGACTCTGTGCGATTGGTGTCTCTATCTGTGGCCCTGACGACGAGGTCATCGGTGCACTGAGCGTTTCCGCCCCCACGAACCGGATGAAGGGTGACTGGTTCGAGCAGGAACTCCCCGATATGCTCCTCGGAATTACCAACGAGATCGAACTCAACATCCGGTACTCGTAACCGACTCCTAATTAACGAGCAGTATGCGTTCTTCATTCTCGAACGACTACACGAGCCAAATATGTGATCTCCACTACGAATATATTTTCTACACGATATAATCGGCCTTTCGTGGCCATATAGAAATGCAAAAACTGTTCTATTCTTTAGAACGCTTTATTCTGTTGTTCTAGTGAAAGTTCCACGTATCATGGAGGCGGACAGTGGTACGCTCCGGGTTGATGCTCACACCTTTATTTACAAATTTCCATAGGCAAATTTATAAATATAGATATTTTATTATACCTATATGTCCGCCGTCATTCTGTTTAAATATTGGGTGCTTCGCCGCCGAACTCCTCGATGAGTTCGGGGACGACCTCGAAGAGGTCGTCGACGATACCGTAGTCGGCGATGTCGTAGATGGGTGCGTTGGGGTCGGTGTTGATGGCGACGATGGTGTCGGCGCCCTTCATGCCGGCGACGTGCTGGACGGCCCCGGAGATACCGATGGCGATGTACACGTCGGGCGTGACGACCTTCCCGGACTGGCCGACCTGTCGGTTCTTCGGCAGCCAGCCGTTGTCGACGATGGGTCGCGACGAGGACAGCGTCGCGCCGAGGGTGTCGGCGAGTTCCTCGACGAGCGGGAGGTTCTCCTCCTCGTCGATACCGCGACCGATGGAGACGAGCACGTCAGCTTCGGTGATGTCGACGTCGCCGCCGCCGACCTCTTCGAAGCCGTTGACGGTCGTCCCGAGGGCGTCCTCGTCGATGTCGACGTCGAAGGCCTCGATTGCGGCGTCGCCGGCCGCTTCGGCCTTCGGCCACTCCGCCGGCCGGATGGTCAGCGCGTAGTCGTCGGCGTCGATGTCGTAGGTCGTCTCGACCTTGCCACCGTACTGTTCGCGGGTGACTTCGAGGTTGCCGTTCGTCTCGAAGTCGATGACGTCGGTGACGAGCGGAAGGTCGAGTTGCTCGGCGACCGACGGTGCGTAGTCGAGACCGTTAACCGAGTTCGGCATCAACAGCGCCGTCGGCTCGACCTCTGTGGCCAACTGCTCGATGGCCTGGGTGTAGACGCCGTGGTTGAACTCCTCGCCCTCGTCGACGGTGTAGATGGTGTCGACGCCGTCGCGGTTTACGTCCTCGGCGAAGCCCTCGACGTCGCCGCCGATGACGGCGAGTTCGAGGTCGGTGCCGAGGTCGTCTGCCAGTTCGCGGCCGGCCGTGACGAGTTCGTAGGACACGTCACGAACCTCGCCGCGGCGGTGTTCGGTAATTGCGAGAACGGTCATCCTTCGACGACCCCCTTGTCGCGGAGGAACGTAGCCAGTTCCCCTGCGGTCTCCTCTGCGCTCCCCTCCCAGAGCGTCGCATCGCCCTCGGATTCCGGTTCGTACATGTCGGTTCGCTCGACCGGCGATTCGACGACGCTGTCGTCGAGACCGAGGTCATCGAGCGTGTGGACATCCAGCGGCTTGCGTTGGGCCTGCCGGATACCGCGGAGGCTCGCGTAGCGCGGCTCGTTGATACCGGTCTGGATGGTCAACACGGACGGGAGTTCGACGTCGGTGAGTTCCTCGATGCCACCTTCGAGTTCGCGGTGGACGGAGGCGACGCCCGCCTCGATGTCGAGGTCGAGGGCGTTGACGACGGCGGCCCACTCGAATCCGATGCGGTCGGCGAGAGCGACGCCGGTCGCGCCGTTGGCGTCGTCGCCGGCCTGGACGCCGGAGAGGATGAAGTCGGGGTCTTCCTCTTCGACGACGGCGGCGAGGATGTCGGCTTTCGACTCGACGTCGAGGAACTGGGCGTTCTCGAGGGAGTCGTCCCACACGCGGAGCGCGCGGTCTGCGCCCTTCGCCAGCGCCATCCGAACGGTCTCCTCGGCGCGTTCGGGGCCGATGGTGACGGTGACGACTTCCACGTCGTCGTTCTCCTCCGAAATCTGTACGGCTTCCTCAACGGCGTAGTCGTCCCACTCGTTGAGATCATACTCGAGGGAGCCCTCGTCGATGTCGAGTCCCGAAATCTGGAACTCGTCGTCGACCTCGGCCACCTCTTTGACGGTGACGAGTATTTTCATAGCGGCTAGTCACCGGATATGACGACTGTCCGTGGTTAAACGTTTCCGAATCGTACGGCGTTTGTCACAGGTTAAGAATCCGCTGAACAGTGTTTAACCGCACGACGACGTGGTGGTCACTCCTCGTCGTCGAACTCGCCGAGTTGTTCGTCGGGGAAACTGATGAGGTTCTCCCGCCCAATTCGGAGTTTTTCGATGCGGTCGGCCTCGTCCATCGACGACAGCAGTTGTGACACCTTCGCGTTCGACCAGCCGGTCTCCTTGACGATGTTGGCCTGCTTCATCCGCCCCCCGTTCCGTTCGAGCAGTTGTTCGACCCGCTCCTCGTCGGAGAGGAGTTCGGGGTCGGTCGCCGGCTCGGGTTCGTCCTCACCGGCCGCTACGGGTTCGGTGTCCGTTCCGACGCCCGCTGTTTCGTCGCTCTCGGTGGCCGTCGGCGCCGACGGGTCGTCGGTTGCCGACGGTGTCGCCTCGGTGCCGCCGTCGGTTTCACCGTCCTGACGCTGCCACAGCAGGTACAGTCCCAGCAGCAACGCGGCGGCGCTCAACACCACGGCGCCGAGGAGCAGCAGCGTCGACAGTTGGGTTCCGCCCGGTCCCGCTGGCGTCCCGGTGTCCGTACTGCCAGGGCCACCGTTTCCGGGCTCGTAGACGATGTCGAAGTACCCCGGGTCGAACGTTTGCGGTCCCTCCCACCGGAGGTCACCGTCCCGCGGGGCGATTGGGGAGGTGCTCGGGCCGCCGTACCCCGGTGGGGATTTCAACACGAGCGTCTGTCCGTCGCTCAGTCCCGGGAGCCACGTCCCGTTGGTGGTGTTGAACGAATCTTGGAGGTACAGCGTCCCACTCGCGTCCTGCCGAGCGAACGATGTCCAGGTGAACGAGAGTCGGAACTCACCGTGTTGGCCGACGACCTCTCCGTCCTCGGTTTCGTTGACGATGACCGCGTTCCGGTCGGTGGAGTCCTGTGGAATCCGCATCTCTCGGTCGGTCGTTGCCGACGTCTCTTCGGCGGCGCGTCGGAAGGTCTCGATGCCGAGGTCGAAGTCGCGTTCGCCGCTCTCAAAGGCGGTGGCGAATGCCTGGAAATCCTCTATGTCTTCCTCGTCTTCCAGCGGAACGACAGCGACGACGTTCCAGCGAGCGTCGCCGTCGTCCTGCAGTTGTGCCTCCAGGCGGGTCTCTTCGGTCGTGTCCGGTTGTGCGACTGCAGGTGTGGCACCGACCACCAGCGCGGTCACGAGGAGGGCACACAGCAAAGCGAGGACCCGGCACCGCATATTAGGGTGGATGCACGCCCACGCGGGAAAACGCTTTCCATCACGAGATAAAACGTCTCCGGGGCGGATGAAGCGTTTCGAGCGCTCTGCGCTCCGTACAGCCGTCGGTGTCGAGTGGGCTGGATTTTTACTCGCCGGCGCCGAGGGCCCGAGTATGAACGGTTCCCGCGCCGTCGTGTTCGCCCTCCTCTGCTGTTTCGCCTTGGTGTCCGGCGTCGCCGTTCACGCCCAAACGGGTGGCGAGTCGACGATGTCGGTCACCGGGGACAACGGCACTGCGGAGTATCTGGCTCCGCCGCCGTCTGCTGTCGACCGAAGCGAGAGTGCAACGGCGACGCTTGACGTTGCGGGTGCAGTCGGCGACAACGCCATCGAACTCCAGACCACCTATCAGCGGGTCAACTTCCAGCGGGCGTATCGGAACGCCGAATCTGACACCGAACGCCGCATGGTCCTTCGGAACGCCGCCACGTGGTATTCGGAGCGGACCGACCGGCTAGAACGCCGACAGCGAACGGCGATACGGCAGTACGGCGACGGCGAAATCGGCTCCCAAGAGCTGTTTCGAACGCTGGCCGCCGTCGACCGGGGCGCCGCCGCGATGGAGTCGAACGTCGGCTGGTTCGAAAACAACGCCGACGACCTCGGGATGAGCGGCGTCCGGACGCAACTGAACACCGACCGCGTTCGGCTGCTCACCCTCCAGAGTCCGCTCGGGGGCGCCCTTGAGTCAGCGTTCGAAGGCAAACGGACACTCACCGTTCACACCGAAGTGAGCGACAACGCGACGGTGCTCGCGACGGTCGAAACCGACACGAACGGGGGGCAGACGTACCTCCGTGAAGCGCATGACCCCTCGGCGCGGTCCATCGGTGTCCCCGACACCTACGACGGTGACCTTTCGCCGGCTCTCGACCGAATCGAGACGCTGTATCCGTGGGTGACCGACAACGGGTCGCCGACGGTCGATTTCCTCGGCCCCGACCGGGCCCGACTCTACCGCTTCGAGTACGACCACCCACACGGAACCCTCCGGACGTATCTCGACGGTGGTTCCGAGGACATCGTCACGGAAATCCAGCGCAACGACCCCGAAGCGGTGCCGACCGACACCGTCGAAACGGTCGACGGAGACCTCCTACTCCGGGTCAACACGACCCGCGCTGGTGGCCCGCTCGGCGTGACGGTACTGAATGAGACGAGCGGTGAACCGGTCGCCGCAGCCATCGGGGTCAATGGCCGAGAGGTGGGCAACACCGACGGCGGACGGGTCTGGACCGTCGGTCCGCGAGGCACCGTGACGGTCAACGCCACCCACGACGGCCGGTCGCTGTCCATCACGACGACCCTCCAGTAGCGAACGTTCTTATCCGAAGCCGAGGCCACGGACGTGTATGTCCGACCGCGCCGCCGCTCCCGTCGTCGGAGTCGTCCTCCTGGTCGCGGTGACCGTCCTCGCGGCGACGGCCGTCGGGACGGCCCTCCCCTCGGAACTCTCCGACCCCGCTCGCACGGCCGCCTTCGACGTGGCGGCCGACGACACCGGTCGAGTGACCGTCACCCATCTCGGTGGTGACGCCGTCGACCCCGCCGAACTTCGAATCCGAATCCTCGTCGACGGCGAACGGCTTTCCGAACAGCCGCCGGTCCCCTTCTTTTCGGCGCGGGGGTTCGAAAGCGGGCCGACGGGACCGTTCAACAGCGCCACGCACGGCCCGTGGCGTGCCGGCCAATCCGCGAGTCTCCGCGTGGCAGGGACGAATTCACCGACGTTGCGTGTCGGTGCGACCGTGGAGGTGCGCCTCTACACCGACGGGACGCAAATCGCCGTCCAGACGGCGACCGTTCAGGCGGCTTCGACTGGGTCGCTGTCGACGGTCGTCTCCTCTTCGGTTTCGGGGGCGTCCTCGTCGTCGTCAGGCACGTAGGCGACGGTCGTAATCGCCCGCGGGGTTCCCGGTGCACGCTGTTGGATGTGGTGTTCGAACTCCTCGAAGCCGGCTTCGGCGAACATCCGGTCGGCCTCCGACTCGTCGTAAAACAGCATGATGGTGTCGGCGAGTTTCTGGAACAGCGTCGAGTTGGGATAGTCCGGGCCGACGACGAGAACCGGCTGGCCGGGCTTGGTGACGCGGCGGGCCTCCCGCAGCGCCGCGACGGGGTCGGGCCAGTACTCGATGGAACCGGACGACCAGTAGGCGTCGAAGCTGTCGTCGGCAAAGGGGAGCCGTTCGGCGTCGCCACGGTGGAACTTCACGTCACCGCGCTTGCCGAACTTCGCGAACGCCTTCTCCAGTTGGTGGGCCGACTGGTCGAGTCCCCACACGTCGTCGGTGTAGCCGAGAAGTCCCTCGGTCGCGAAACCGGTGCCACAACCCACGTCGAGGACGCGGTCTCCCGAATCGAGGTCGAGCCACTCTAAGGCCTCATCGCGCATCTCCTCGTTCCAGATGAACGGGTTGATGGTGTCGTACACCTGCGAGAGGTACTTGTAGAAGAGCCGCGCACGCGATTTGTCTTCGAGGAGTCCCATTGACTGCCTGTTGGGGTGGTTCGGTCATAATTCCCTTGTTTCCAGCCGTCGTCGCCTCCACGCGTTCGAAGACGACCCTGTCGAACCGCGCGAAAAGCCGTTTCGCAACTACCAAATAGGCGCTTTCCGAAGCATCCGATGATATAATCATGGCCAGGCCAGAGGTTCTTGACCGAATCAAGGAGGCCGAGCGGGAGGCTGACGAAATCGTCGCCGACGCGAAGGATGCGCGAGAGGAGCGCATCGCGGAGGCGCGCGAGGAAGCCGACCGTATTCGCGAGCAAGCCCGCGAGGACGCCGCCGACCACAAGGAGGCGGAACTCGCCGAGGCGCGTGAGGAAATCGAGGCCGAACGCGAGGAACTCCTCGCCGAAGGCGAAACCGACCGCGAGGCTCTCGAAGCGCGCGCCGACGAACAGCGCGACGAGGTGGTCGAATACACCGTGGAACTGTTCACGGAGGCGGTGAATGCTCAGACCTAAGCAAATGAGTCGGGTCTCGGTGACGGGATCCAAGCGCGTAATGGACGACGCCGTCGAGGCCGTCCACGACCTGAACCTGTTGCACGTCACCGAGTACGACGGCGGCTGGGAGGGGTTCGAACCCGGCGACCCGGTCGAGGGCGCCGAAGACGCCGCCGAGAAACTCGTCACCGTCCGCTCGCTTGAGAGCATTCTCGACATCACCGAGGAGGATGCCGGTCGGACGCGAATCATCGACGACGACGAACTCGACGAGGAACTCGAGGCGACCCGAACTCGAATCAACGAACTCGACGACCGTCGCTCCGAACTGGAGGACGAACTGCGAGAAATCGACGAGAAAGTCGACGCCGCACGTCCCTTCGCCGAGTTGGGCATCGATCTCGACTTACTCGCCGGCTACGACTCACTGACGGCCACCGTCGGCGAGGGCGACACCGAGACCATCCGTCGGACGCTCCTTGACGCCGACGAGGTCAACGGCTTCGAGATATTCGAGGAAGGCGGCTACGTCGCCGTCTTCGTCTACCCTGATGTCGACATCGAGGACGTGCTGGTCGGCGCGGCGTTCACCCGATACGAGGTGCCGGAGTTGGGTGACGGCGACGAGGCGACGAGTCCCGAGAAGTACATCGAGGACCTCGAACACCGCCGACAGAAGGTCGAGTCGAAGCTCGAAACTGTCGGGAACGAACTCGAAGACGCCAAACACGAGGTTGCCGGCTTCCTGTTGGCCGCCGAGGAGAAACTCTCAATCGAGGTCCAAAAGCGGGAGGCACCGCTGACCTTCGCGACGACGGAGAACGCCTTCGTCGCCGAGGGGTGGATTCCGAGCGACCGATACGCCGACCTCGCCGAGACGCTGCAGTCGGCCGTCGGCGACCACGTCGATGTCGAGGAGCTCGAACAGGCGGAGTACGGCGACGACGGTCACGCCCACGAACGCGAGAGCGTCGGTGGCTCCGGCTCTGCCGGCTCCGAAAGCGGCGAGACGGTCGCGGCCGACGGCGGCACCGCAATGAGCGGTGGCGACCCGCCGGTCGTCCAGGACAACAACGGGGCGGTGAAACCGTTCGAGGCGCTCATCGAGGTCATCAACCGGCCGAAATACTCCGAACTCGACCCGACGTTCATCCTGTTCCTGACGTTCCCGCTGTTCTTCGGGTTCATGATCGGTGATCTCGGCTACGGGTTGCTGTACGCCGGGATGGGTTACCTGCTGATGAGTCGGTTCGAATCCGATACGATTCGCTCGCTGGGTGGCGTCGGTATCTACGCGGGTGTGTTCACGGCTATCTTCGGTATCCTGTACGGGGAGTTCTTCGGACTCCACCAGCTCGGTGGCATCATCTGGGACGGCCACCCGCCGATTCACAAGGGGCTCCAGCCGCACTACATCTACTACGCTTACGCGTGGCTGCTGGCCAGCGTCATCGCCGGCGTGTTCCACCTCGTGGTGGGCCGCGTGTTCGACTTCGTTAACAACCTCGAACACGGCTTCGGCGAGGCGTTCATGGAGAGTGGGTCGTGGATTATCCTCACCCTCGGCGTCTGGTGGTGGGTGTTCACCACGTCCGCGCTCGGTCCGAAACCGAACTTCATGTTCAGCGTCTTTGCCGCCGAAGGGATGACCAATCCCGCGACGGGCGAGGTCATAAGCGAGGGCGTCGCCTTGCCGCTCGGATTCAACGGCTTTGCGCCGGTCGAACTCGTGACGCTGCCGGTCGTCGGGACGCTGACGCTGCAGGTCCTCGCCATCCTCGTCGGACTGGCGATGGTGTTGAAAGTCGAGGGCGGTATCGGCCTCGTCGAGTCGATTACTCAGGCGTTCGGGCACGTCGTCTCCTATACGCGTATCGCCGCGGTCCTTCTGGCGAAGGCCGGCATGGCGCTTGCGGTGAACCTGCTCGTCTTCGGTGCGTACCTCCACGACGGTGAGTTCCACCTCATCTTCTTCGCCGAGGCGGCCGAGGTCGCGGAGGCGGAAGCCGCAGGGGAGGTCATCTTCGGTGGACTCCTCAACGCGGAGGGCGGCGCGATGCTCGTCCTCGGCATCATCTTCGGCATCGTCGTGCTCGTCCTCGGACACCTGCTCGTGTTGATTCTGGGCATCACGTCCGCGGGCCTGCAGGCGGTCCGTCTCGAGTACGTCGAGTTCTTCGGGAAGTTCTACGAGGGCGGCGGCAAGAAGTACACGCCGTTCGGCTACGACCGGACCTACACGACCGAGGACTGACGCCTCGGTTGCCGCTGCTGTCGCTGTGTTGAGACATCGCATAGCGTTCAGATTGTGTACCGTTCTCACACGTGAGTGTGGGACCGTCTCCGTGTCGTTTGGGAAGTTTTATGAACTCAGTACGAACATATCCGTCTGTTCGGATAGCAGTCAATCCACCCGACGGAAAATCAAACCATGTTTGAACTTGCTACGGTCTTGGGCAGTGTTGCACCGGTTCTTCAGAGTGGAGCAGAAGCAGGCGGTCCCGCACTTGACGCGACAGGGGCAGCGGCGCTTGCAGTAGGCCTCGCAGCGCTCGGTGCCGGTATCGCCGAGCGAGGTATCGGCGCGGCGGCGATGGGCGCCATCGCGGAGAACGAGGACCTGTTCGGTCGCGGGCTCATCCTGACGGTGCTGCCCGAGACGCTCGTCATTCTGGCGCTGGTCGTCGTGTTCCTCACGCTGTAAACCGCACCCGATTTTTAAACCAATGAGCCTTGATACGGTCGTAGAGGACATCCGAGACGAAGCCCGCGCGCGTGCGGAGGACATCCGTTCGGAGGGCGAAGAGCGTGCCGAGGAGATAGTCTCCGAGGCAGAGCGCGACGCCGAGGAAATCCGAGAGGAGGCCGAACGCGACGTCAAACGCACTATCGAACAGGAGCGCGAGCAGAAGCTCTCTAGTGCGAAACTCGAGGCCAAACAGAAGCGCCTTGAGGCTCGCCGCGAGGTTCTCGAGGAGGTCCGCGACGACGTAGAAGCACAGATCGCCGCCATCGATGGTGACGAACGCGAAGAACTGACGCGAGCGTTGCTGGACGCCGCGGCCGAGGAGTTCGAGGACGCCGACACCGTCGTCGTTCACGGCCGAGCGGACGACGAGGAACTGCTCGAGACAGTCGTCGAAGACTACGACGGCTTCGACGTGGGCGAACCGACCGACTGTCTCGGCGGTGTCGTCGTCGACGCCGAGGAGTCCCGCGTTCGTGTGAACAACACGTTCGACTCCGTCCTCGAAGAAGTCTGGGACGACAACCTGCGTGACATCAGCGCACGGCTCTTCGAAGAATGAGCGTCAAAACCGAAGGGAGTTCGAACTACGAATACGTCACGGCACGAGTGCGCGCTCGCCGGGCGAAACTGTTCGGCGACGACGACTACCGGAAACTGGTCCGGATGGGCCCCGGCGAGATAGCCCGCTTCATGGAGGAGACGGAGTACGAAACCGAGATGAACGCCTTGGGTGCACGACACTCGGGCGTCGACTTGGTCGAGTACGCGCTGAACCGGAACCTCGCGAAGCACTTCGAGGACCTGCTGCGGTGGTCCGAGGGGAGTCTGTACGGCTACATCGCCCGCTACCTCCGGAAGTTCGACGCGTGGAACGTGAAGACGGTCATCCGGGGCATCTACACGGAGTCCGACCGGAGCGACATCGAGGACGACCTCATTCGCACCGGCGAGTTCTCCGAGCGTCTGCTCGACCGTCTCGTCGACGCATCGAGCATCGAGGAGGCCATCGAACTGTTGGACACCACCATCTTCGGCGGGCCGCTCGAAGATGCCTACAGCGACTTCGAGCGCGACGGCGTGTTGGTGCCGCTGGAGAACGCGGTCGACCGCGCCTTCTACGGACACCTGCTCGACGACTTGCCGAGCGCCGAACCGGACTCGCCGACGGCGCTGGTTCGTGAGTTCCTCGAAGCGGAAATCGACTTCCGGAACCTCCGGAACGGCCTGCGTATCGCACGTAGTGGTGCCGACATCGACCCCGCCGCGTACTTCATCGACGGCGGTCGACTGTTCGACCCCGAGGAACTCCGACAGTTGGCGAGCAACGACGAGGAGCTCGTCGCCCGCATCCGGGAGGGTCCCTACGGGGACGACCTCGATGTGGCACTCGAGGAACTGGAGGACGCCGACAGTCTCATCCAGTTCGAACACGCCCTCGACGCGGCGCTGTTGGAGTACTCCGGGAAGCTCTCGAATCGCTACCCGCTGTCGGTGTGCCCGGTGCTCTCGTACATCCTCGCAAAGGAGCGCGAGGTCGAGAACATCCGTGCCGTCGCCCGAGGGCGGGAGGCTGGTCTCTCCGTCGAGGAAATCGAGGAGGAACTGGTGATACAATGAGTCAGGAAATCGCCGTCGTCGGCAGTCCGGACTTCACGACGGGGTTCCGACTGGCCGGCGTTCGTCGCTTCGAGAGCATCACCGACGACGAGAAAGACGAGCGCCTTGACGACGCCGTCGAGGAGGTACTCGACGACGAAGGCGTCGGCATCGTCGTGATGCACGACGACGACGTTGCGGACCTCTCACGTACAGTTCGACAGCGAGTCGAAACGAGTGTCGAACCGGTCGTGGTCACCCTGGGTGGCGGCACCGGTTCGGGCAATCTGCGCGAGCAGATCAAACGCGCCATCGGCATCGACCTGATGGAAGAATAATATGAGCCAAGCTACTGCAACTGAAACCACGAGTGAGGGCGTCATCGAGAGCGTCAGCGGTCCGGTCGTGACCGCTGTCGACCTCGACGCCCGCATGAACGACGTCGTCTACGTCGGCGAAGAGGGCCTGATGGGCGAGGTCATCGAAATCGAGGGGAACCTCACCACCATCCAGGTGTACGAGGAGACCTCCGACGTCGCCCCCGGCGAACCGGTCGCCAACACGGGCGAACCGCTGTCCGTCGACCTCGGACCCGGCATGATGGACAGTATTTACGACGGTGTCCAGCGTCCGCTGGACGTCCTCGAAGAGCAGATGGGGGCGTTCCTCGACCGCGGCGTCGACGCACCCGGCATCGACCTCGAGAAGACCTGGGAGTTCACTCCCGAGGTCGAGGAGGGTGACGAGGTATCCTCCGGCGACGTCGTCGGCATCGTTCCCGAAACCGAGAGCATCGACCACAAGGTGCTCGTCCCGCCGGACTACGAGGGTGGCGAAGTGACGTCCATCGAGTCGGGTAACTTCACCGTCGACGAGACGGTCGCCGAACTCGACAACGGCGAGGAGATTCAGATGCGACAGGAGTGGCCGGTCCGAGAGCCGCGCCCCACCGTCGAAAAGGAGACGCCGACGACCCCCCTCGTCTCGGGTCAGCGCGTCCTTGACGGCCTGTTCCCCATCGCGAAAGGTGGGACGGCCGCCATTCCGGGTCCGTTCGGGTCCGGGAAGACGGTCACCCAGCACCAACTCGCCAAGTGGGCCGATGCGGACATCGTCGTCTACGTCGGCTGTGGCGAGCGTGGCAACGAGATGACGGAAGTCATCGAGGACTTCCCGGAACTGGAAGACCCCAAGACCGGCAAGCCGCTCATGTCCCGGACGTGTCTCATTGCGAACACGTCCAACATGCCCGTCGCGGCGCGTGAGTCCTGTGTGTACACGGGCATCACCATCGCCGAGTACTACCGCGACATGGGCTACGACGTGGCGCTGATGGCCGACTCCACCTCGCGGTGGGCCGAGGCCATGCGTGAAATCTCCTCGCGGCTGGAGGAGATGCCCGGTGAGGAGGGCTACCCCGCTTATCTCGCCGCGCGCCTCTCGGAGTTCTACGAGCGGGCCGGCAAGTTCCAGAACATCAACGGCAGCGAGGGCTCGATTTCGGTTATTGGGGCCGTCTCGCCGCCGGGCGGTGACTTCTCGGAGCCGGTCACCCAGAACACCCTGCGTATCGTGAAGTGCTTCTGGGCGCTGGACGCCGACCTCGCGGAACGTCGGCACTTCCCGTCTATCAACTGGAACGAGTCGTACTCGCTGTACAAAGAACAGCTCGACCCGTGGTGGCGGGAGAACGTCCACGAGGAGTTCCCCGAAGTGCGACAGTGGGCCGTCGACGTCCTCGACGAGGAGGCCGAACTGCAGGAAATCGTCCAACTCGTCGGGAAGGACGCCCTGCCGGAAGACCAACAGCTCACGCTTGAGGTCGCCCGCTACATCCGAGAGGGGTGGCTCCAGCAGAACGCCTTCCACGACGTGGACACCTACTGTGAGCCCGAGAAGACCTACCTCATGCTGACGGCGATTCAGCACTTCAACGACGAGGCCTTCGACGCGCTCGAAGCCGGCGTCCCCGTCGAGGAAATCATCGACGTCGACGCCGTGCCGAAGTTGAACCGCATGAACACCCAAGAGGACTTCGAAGCCTACATCAGCGAGCTGAAAGACGACCTCAGCGACCAGCTTCGGGAGAAGTACTGACAATGCAGAAGGAATACAAAACTATCACGGAGATTAGCGGCCCGCTGGTGTTCGCCGAAATCGACGAGCCCGTCGGCTACGACGAAATCGTCGAAATCGAGACGCCGAGCGGCGAGACGCGACGCGGACAGGTCCTCGAGACCACGTCCGAATACGTCGCGATTCAGGTGTTCGAGGGTACCTCGGGCATCGACCGCAACTCGTCGGTTCGGTTCCTCGGCGAGACCCTGCAGATGCCGCTGACCGAGGAGTTGCTCGGTCGCGTGCTGTCGGGGTCCGGCGAACCCATCGACGGCGGTCCGGAAATCGAACCCGACGAGGAACGACCAATCGTCGGTGCTGCGATTAACCCGACTGCTCGGGAGTATCCCGAGGAGTTCATTCAGACGGGTGTCTCTGCCGTCGACGGCATGAACACGCTGGTCCGCGGTCAGAAACTCCCCATCTTCTCTGGGTCGGGCCTGCCGCACAACGACCTCGCACTCCAGATTGCCCGACAGGCGACCGTCCCCGAAGAGGAAGACGGTGGCGACGACGAGGGCTCGGAGTTCGCAGTCATCTTCGGTGCGATGGGCATCACCGCCGAGGAGGCAAACGAGTTCATGGACGACTTCGAGCGCACCGGCGCGCTGGAGCGGTCGGTCGTCTTCATGAACCTCGCGGACGACCCCGCAGTCGAGCGGACGGTCACGCCGCGACTGGCGCTGACGACCGCCGAGTACCTCGCCTTCGACAAGGGGTATCACGTGCTCGTCATCCTGACGGACATGACCAACTACTGTGAGGCGCTGCGAGAAATCGGCGCCGCACGTGAGGAGGTCCCGGGCCGCCGTGGCTACCCCGGATACATGTACACGGACCTGGCCCAACTCTACGAGCGGGCCGGCCGCATCGAGGGGCGGGAGGGTTCGGTCACCCAGATTCCCATCCTCACGATGCCGGGCGACGACGACACTCACCCGATTCCGGACCTCACCGGGTACATCACCGAGGGCCAGATTTACATCGATCGTGACCTGAACAGTCAGGGTATCGAGCCGCCGGTGAACGTCTTGCCCAGCCTCTCGCGGCTGATGGACGACGGTATCGGCGAGGGCCTCACCCGCGAGGACCACGCCGACGTCTCCGACCAGCTGTATGCCGCTTACGCGGAGGGTGAGGACCTCCGTGACCTCGTGAACATCGTCGGTCGCGAGGCACTCAGCGAGCGTGACAACAAGTACCTCGACTTCGCGGACGCCTTCGAGACGGAGTTCGTCCAGCAGGGGTACGACACGAACCGCGACATCGACGAGACGCTCGACCTCGGCTGGGAACTCCTCAGCGAACTGCCGAAAGAGGAGCTCAACCGTATCGACGAGGAACTCATCGAGAAGTACTACGTCGAGACGGAAGCGGCCCAGACAGCCGACTGATTCGGTCAGTCAACGACTTCTTTACAGGGTGGGTTGAAGGATTGGTATGTCGGATAGCCGCCTCCAGCGGGTGCCGGATGACGCCTCGACGGTTCTCGTTCGGTCACCCTCCATAGAGGGGGTCACGTCCGCCTGCACCGGCCTGTCGGGGCGGTCCGAGCGCGTTCTGCTCGTCGGGTATGCGGGTTCGAACGTCGAGGGGCTTCGAACGCGGTTGGCTGAACGTGACGCCGACCCGCCGCCGGTCCGGGAACTCGATGTCGGAACTGACGTCGAACCGGGCGATTTGACGGGGTTGGGAATCGCCATCGCCGAATCGTTGGGGCCGGACACTGCGGTGTGTTTCGACTCGCTGACGGCGATGTTGCAGTACGCCGACCGCGAGCGGTCGTTTCAGTTCCTTCACGCCCTCGGCGAGCGGTGTGCGTCCGCGGGCGCGACGGCGCATTACCATCTCGACCCCGAGGCGACCGACGAGACGACCGTGGCGGCGCTGTCGACGCTCGTGGACGCGGTCGTCGACACCGGGGCGGGAACGGTCTCGGTTCGGCCCGAACTAACTGAAAAAGATTAACCCGGTCGGGACACAAGCCCTCGACAAGAATGGCCAAGGACGTCAAACCGACGCGGAAGAACCTCATGGCTATCGAGGACCGCATCGAACTCTCCGAGCGGGGCCACGACACCCTCGAGAAGAAGCGAGACGGCCTCATCATGGAGTTCATGGACATCCTCGACCAGGCACAGGACGTCCGGTCGGACCTCGACGACAACTACGAGCGCGCCCAGCGGAACATCAACATGGCGCGGGCGATGGAGGGCGACGTGGCGGTTCGCGGCGCCGCCGCGGCGCTGAAGGAACACCCCGAAATCACTTCTCAGTCGAAGAACATCATGGGCGTCGTCGTCCCGCAAATCGAGTCGACGAAAGTGAAAAAGAGCCTCGACCAGCGTGGCTACGGACTCGTCGGTACGTCGGCGCGTATCGACGAGGCTGCCGACGCCTACGAGGAACTGCTGGAGACGATTATCCTCGCCGCCGAGGTCGAGACGGCGATGAAGAAGATGCTCGACGAAATCGAGAAGACCAAGCGTCGTGTCAACGCCCTCGAGTTCAAACTCCTCCCGGAACTGCACGGCGCCCAGGAGTACATCGAGCAGAAACTCGAAGAGCAGGAGCGCGAGGAAATCTTCCGGATGAAGAAAATCAAGGCGAAAAAGGAAGAGAGCGAAGCCGAAGAGGCCGCCGAAGCGGCTGAAGCCGAGACCGAACCGGTCACCGCAGACGACTGACGCAGTTGCTTTCGTCTCTGTTTTCAGCGTGGTAGCCACGCCGACGGTCGGCGGCAGATTCATTGACCCCCTCTTCGAAGCCCGTTTCAGATGACACGTTCGAGGCTCGCGACGGACGCCCCACGAGTGACGAACCAGGCGGGAACGACCGGGGGGCTCGGCGGTATCGATGACTGAACGGGAACCGATTTCGGGCGCGGACAACGCCTGGCGGCGCATCGGGTCGGTGACCAACCTGACGACGATAACTGGCGTGTTGTGGTTCGACGACGCCATCACCTACGAGGAACTGTGTGACCGCCTCGAGGAGCGACTGCTTCGTTTCGACCGGTTCACCCAACGTATCGCCGGCACCGACCGCCCGATGCGGCGGCCCTACTGGGAAACACTCGAGGACTTCGACATCGAGACGCACATCACTCACGTCGCGCTCCCGGAGCCACAGGACAAGGCGGCGTTTCAGCGCTTCGTCAGTGGACTGATGAGCCATCCTCTCGAGGAGTCTCGACCGCTGTGGGAGGCGTATCTCATCGACGGGGCCGGTGGCGATGACGGCAACGCCGTCGCGTTCCGAATCAATCACAGCATCGGCGACGGGTTCGCGCTGATGTACGTGCTGTTCGGGCTGGTCGACGACCCTGATTCGGTCGAGATGCCGATGGGTATCATGCCCGACCCGCCGAGTGCGGACGCTTTCTCCGAGGAATCCGACGACGCAGTCCCGAACGACTCGACAGGGGACGCGTCTGCTGGGTCGAAAGAACGGGGAGAGAAGGAAGGCGACGAGGACGGTTCGGGGCTCTCACTCGGTCCCGACGGCCCTCTCCAGGCGGCCCAACTCGCGGGGAAAGCCGTCAAGACTGGGTGGAACCTCCTGACACAGGACGACGAGGCTGAGACGTCACTTCGCGGTGACATCGGGACGGCCAAGCGGGCGGGATGGACCGAGGAAATCGACCTCGAAACGGTCCGTGCCATCGGCCGGGCCAACGACGCGACCATCAACGACGTGCTGTTGGCCGCACTCGCCGGGGCGTTCCGACGACTCTTGCAGGAACGCGGTGAGGGGGTCGACGGGCTCGAACTCCGGACGACGGTGCCGGTCAACCTCAAGCCGTTGGACGAGCGGGACGCCTCGCTGGGGAACTACTTCGGACTCGCCTTCGTTCCGATTCCGGTCGGCACCGCGGACTTGAACGAGCGGATTCGCATCATCCACGAGCGAATGGACGCCCAGAAGGCGGGTCTGGAGGCGCTCATGATGTACCTGACGCTGTCTCTCGGCGGGCACTCGCCGGACCCCGTGTTGGACTGGCTGATGAAGCAGTTTGAAAACCGCGCGACGGGCGTGGTGACGAACGTCCCCGGACCGGTCGACACCGTCGAGTTCGCCGGCAAGGAAGTGACTGACGTGATGTTCTGGGTCCCACAGGCCAACGACCAGGGCATCGGTATCAGTATCTTCAGCTACGATGGCGGCGTCCGCGTCGGCATCGCGGCCGACGAGAACCTCCTCCCGGAGCCGTCGAAACTCGGGGACGCTTTCGAGCGGGAAATCGAGTCGCTCGTCGCCGATATCGAGTAAACCGGCACACACTACTGTGCTTTTCCCCTACGTCGGGTATGGAGTGTCCTGCATGCCGAGCGCGGATGGTGACGTTTCCCGTCCCGTTGGAGTATCGCGAACACGTTCCGGAGTCTTCGGACTGTGCGGCGCTGTGTCCCGAGTGTCTGACGCTCGTGGCGGCAAACAGCGCCAGTGACGACCCGCGGTTCGACCGCATCTCCAGTGCCTTTCCCGACAACGAGGCGGCGGTTCCACTGGCGCTGGCGGTCGGATTGCTCGACTCGCTTGCGCTCCACCGGACGGCGCTACAGGAGTTGCTTCCCGCGGTCGAAGCCGCAGGCGTCGACCCGCTTCTCGTTCTCGACCGACTGGACGCACAGGGCGGCGTCCAACCGGAGTTCGACCTCAGCAGGCGCCGGCATCAACTCCAGCAACTGCTGGATTGAGGAAAATAGTTAAATATTTGTTTTCGCCTCCTGGGAGGGTACGTCACGCGATGACGTAATGAACTCGAACGGCTAATCTTCGATGGGGTGGGGTGCACCCTCTCTTCGGGGTGGGGGGAATCCACCGACGCGCGAGCGGCCACGGGGGAAGATTCCGCGTCGGTCGAATGTGGGGTCTTAGACGCCCGTCGAATAGCGGAGAATGCCGGCGATACCACCGAACGCCGTGAGCAGTTGTTCGCCTTTCTCGAAGTCGGTGGAGATGAACTTCGCATCCGACCCGCGCTGTTCGGCGAGGTCCATCAGGTGGTCGATGACGTCCTCACGCTCTTGGACCTCGCCCTCGGTTCCGTCCTCGCAGGTGTGACTCGGCGTCCCCGCTTTTCGGTCGACGACCTCGAACTCCTCGCGGCCGCCACATTCGTAGACGACCACGTCCTTCCGGAGGTCCTCGCTGATGAGCAGTCGGTCGACCGCTCCCATCATGAGGTTCTGTCGGGTGGCCTCGAAGCCGTAGGTGGCCTTCTGGCCGTCGTGGAGTTGCTCGAAGAACTCCTCCATCTCGGATTTGTCCTTCATCACCTCGGTTTCGGCCAGCACGTCCTGGGCGGCGTCGACGAGGTCGTACAGCCCGGATTCGTCGGTGTAGGAGACGTCGAACTTCCCCAACACACTGTCCTGCAGTTCGTGGTGCAGGTAGTCGCCGTCGAGGAACTCGTCTTTCGTCGGCGAGGGGCCACCGACTAGGATGCCGTCCATCTCGTGGCGCTTGGGAACGAAGAGGTCGTCGGCCATGCCGGCGACTTCCTGATAGAAGTTGTCGATGGCTTCCAGTCGCAGGCGGGCGAATCGCTGGGCGGACTGGCCACCTTTTCGCTGCTTCCCCGGCACCAGCGAGGAGGCTGACTTGACGGGTTCGACGCGTTTGCCTTTCAGCCACCCGACGTTTGCCTCCCGTCGGTCCAGGACGATGAGGCCGTACAGGCCCTTGTCGCCGAGCATCTCCGCAAGCGGTTCGGTGAGGAAGTGTGAGTCACAGTGATACCGGAACGACTCGATGGGGTCCGGCGGCGATTCGAGCACCTCGGTGACCATATCCGTTTGGCCGCCCCCGGCGTCGACGGCTCCCGAAAAGATGACCATCCCGTTTTCCGGTGGATGGACATCGTAGTACTTCAGGCGGTCCTTGATGCTGGTGAGAGCGTCCTGTACGGCGGTTCGGGTCTGTTTGGACTTGATGTTGGACGCTTCGCTGTGCTCTTGGGTGACGTGGGCGACCACGTCGCTAATTAGCCTGTCTTCGGGGATGTAGATGGAGACGAGTTGGGTTCCGGAACCCGAGTAGTCGTCGAGTTCCTCGATTACCTTCTGAAACTCGTATTTCTGTTTGTCCGAGGGGTCCCCCTCGCTTTCGCTCATTGTGGTTGGTTTGCGCCCCCGGAAATAAAACTCCGTCCTTTGTGAGAGCAGAGAGTAAGGCCTATCAGGCCACTCCGCACACATCCCGCTATGTCACAGAGCGAGGAGAGTTCGGTTCGACTGTCATGGATTGCTATCTTCCTGCTGCTCGCGCTCGGCCTCGGGGCGGCCGCCGTCCTCGCCGTCGGGGGCAGCATCCTGCCGACGGTCGCGCCGCTGGTCTGAGGAGACATCTGCCGTACTGATTGCGGAGTGCGGTATACTCACAATACTGTCGTAGCATACGGCGCACGAAGCGCGCCGTTTTGGTCCGAGAGAGCAGAGCTCTCTCGTCATCACGAAAGACCGCGCTGTGCGCGGTCTTTCGAACGACACCGCCGACGAGCGCCTGCGGCGCGAGTCGGCGGCCTTTTTCATCGAACGTTTTGCGCCTCGGGGTCGCCGAAGCGCAAAACGTTCGGGTTACATCGATTCGGGCGCTTCCACACCCAAGATATCGAGCGCGTTGGCGACGGCGTGTTTCGAGGCGGCGACGAGCGCGAGTCGTGCGGCACGAGTCTCGTCGTCGTCGGCGGTGAGGACGGGACACTCCCGATAGAAGGCGTTGAACCGGTCGGCGAGTTCGCGGGTGTACGTGGCGACTTGATGGGGTTCGAGGTCCGAGGCCGCCGCGTCGACGACGCCGGGGAACCGCGCGAGCGAGCGGATGAGGTCGCGTTCGGCACCGGTGGTGAGATACGACGTGTCGGCGACTGCTTCGAGTTGGTCGGCCTCATCGAGAATGCCACAACAGCGCGCGTGAACGTACTGGACGTAGGGCGCCGACTGGGCTTCGAAGTCCAGGGCGCGCTCCCACTCGAAGGTGATGCCCTTCGTCGGCTGTTTCGAGACGATGTCGTAGCGGACGGCGCCGATACCGACCTGCCGAGCGATGCGTTCGACGTCGGCTTCGTCGAGGTCGTCGTCGCGGAGGCGTTCGTCCATGCGGTCTTCGACCTCCTCGCGTGCGCGGTCGATGGCTTCGTCCAGCAGGTCGTCCAGTTGGACGCCCGTGCCGCGACGGGTCGACATCTTGCCCTCGGGAAGGTTGACGTAGGAGTAGATGACGTTCTTCAGTCGGTCGGTGTCGTTGCCGAGAAGTGACAGCGTCGTCGAGAGCTGTTCGGCCTGCAGTTTGTGGTCCTCGCCCAACACGGTGACTGCGCGGTCGTAGTTGTCGAACTTCCACTCGTGGTGGGCCAAATCGCGGGTCGTGTACAGCGAGGTATCGTCGGCTCGGAGGAAGACGAGGTTCTTCTCGATGTCGTCGAAGGTGAGTTGCCAGGCGTCGTCCTCGTAGACGGCGCCGTCGAGTTCCTTTAGACGGGCGATGACGTCGTCGGTCGAGCCGTCGCGCATGAACTTGGTCTCCTTGACGAACTCGTCGAACTCCGCGGGGAGGCGGGCGAGACATTCCTTCATCCCGCCGAGGACGGTGTCGACGACCTCGCCGACCCGCTCGTAGGTCTCCTCGTCGCCGGCTTCCAGTCCCTGAAGGATGGCCTCGATTTCGGCTTCGGCCTCCTCGACCTCTTCGGGGTCGGCCTCCTCGAGGAAGGCGTTGCCCTTCCGGTAGTAGCGAACCATCCGGTACTCCGCGCGGTCCCGTGCCGGTTCGGGGAGGTCCGACTCGTCGAAGCGTTCGTAGGCCCACGTGAAGACGGCCATCTGTCGGCCGGCGTCGTTGACGTAGTAGTGGCGGTCGACGTCGTAGCCGGCGTAATCGAGGGCGTTCGCGACGGCGTCGCCGATGATGGGGTTGCGCGCGCGCCCGACGTGGACGGGACCGGTCGGGTTCGCGGAGGTGTGTTCGACGACGATGGAGGTGTCGCGGTCGGGGAGTCGGCCGAAGGCGGCGTCCCCGCCGGCCTCCAGCGTGTCGGCGAAGTACGACTCGTCGGGCAGGAAGTTCAGATACGGCCCCTGAACGTCGACGCGGTCGAGGTAGTCGTAGTCGTCGGCGTCGATGGCGTCGGCGAGTTCGGCGGCCACCTTCGGCGGCGGTGCTTCGGCCTGTTCTGCCAGTCGGAAGGCGACGCTGGAGGCGAAGACCGCCTCGACGTCTTCCGGTGGCTCCTCGATACCGAGGTCGTCGGTTGGGTAGTCGTTGGCCGCAAGCGCCGTCTCCAGCGCCGTCGCGACCGACTCCCGGAACGCAAGGAACATACCCGACGGTTGACGAGCGGCCGATAAAGGGGTTTCCGAACGGACCCGTGGTCAGGGTCGGACGTTCTCGACGAGGTCCCCGGATGCGAGTGCGTTCAGGCAGTCCTCGATGCTCTCGTGGGTACCGTCGTTCCACCGGGGGTAGAGTCCGGTCAACTCGCCCGCCTCGCGGAGGGCGACGGAAACCGGCGGGAACGTGACCACCCGGTCGACGCCGTCGGAACCGGGCCGCGTCTTGAAGAACGGGTCCAGCGACTCCCAGCCGACTGCCTCGACGAACTCGTCGTAGACGGCGGTGGGTGTGTCCCGGTCGGTTTCGTTCCCCGTTGGCTGCTTGGACACCGTCTCGACTCGGCGGTCGGTCACCACGCCTGCCTGCTCCAGCAGTTCGAACCCCTCGAGGGCACTCGAAACCCTGTCGGAGGCAGCGTCCGGAACGGTCTCGCGGACGTAGAGGGTCAACTCCGCCGACAGTGGCTCCCGGTCGGCTATCCTGATTATCATGGGCTCTCCGCCGGATTTTCCACCCATATCGAGTCCTCTGAGCATATCTCTACATCAGCCGACCAACGGAAAAACATTCTTCACCAAGAAGTAAAGAAATAGGTGGAAATAACGATTCAAACGTTTTCAAATACTGGTTAGAAGTTGTGGGTGGGCTCCACTCGATATTAGAAATAAACGTTCGGATTCGGAGGTGTGGATTGTGCGTCGGCGTGTACTGGAGCAATCGGAACGAACGAAAAGATACGTCGGGGCTCGAAACGGTGGGCTTCAGGCGACGTTCTCGACGCGGTCGCCCATCGCGAGGGCGGCCAGACAGTCCTCGACCGACTGGGTTGTGCTGCCATCGCGCTTCGGGTAGAGGCCCGTCAGTTCTCCCTCGTCGCGAACCGTGATGCAGATATCGGGCATGGAGACGACGCGCTCGTGGTCGTCGTCACCGG
Organism: Natronomonas gomsonensis; assembly: GCF_024300825.1. Taxonomy (NCBI): domain Archaea; kingdom Methanobacteriati; phylum Methanobacteriota; class Halobacteria; order Halobacteriales; family Natronomonadaceae; genus Natronomonas; species Natronomonas gomsonensis. Next base: position 3,078,715 of record NZ_CP101323.1, read on the forward strand.
TTTCGGCCTCGAAGAACGGTTCGAGGGCGTCGGTGCCGACCGACTCGACGAACTCGTCGTAGGTGGCGACGACCTCGTTTTCGGGGCCGTCGGTCGGCGCGTCGATTTCGGTGGGCCACGTCACGACGGTGACGCCGTCGATGACCTCGGCGGCCTCCAGTCGGTCGAAGCCGTCGCGGACGGCGCGGAACCGCTCGTGGCTCTCCGACGACAGGGATTCGGCGACGTAAATAGTCACATCGCCGTCGAACGCCTCGCGTCCGGCGGCTTTGATTATCATCGGTTCGTCGTTGCTTTCGCCCCACGTGTCGAGCCCTCTGAGCATGTCTATTCGTTCCCATCACCACTCAAAAGGGTTCTGTGGAAAGCATACAAATTGTATTAGGAGTTCGTGTGAACACTGACCAAAGAGCGGCTGCAGTGAACGAACGTATCACGACTCGAGGGAACGCGTGTCGAGTGTCACGCCATCTCTTGACACGCGACGAACCACGGCCTTTAGGCCTTCGTCGCTGTATGGGCGGGTATGCCCAAGCAGGTCAGCGACCCTGACTATCACTCGGAGAACCACACCGCCGCCCAGACCTGCGGGTGGACGGCAAACGCCTTGCGGGGAGAGGGCCGCTGTTACAAGAACCATTTCTACGGCATCCAGAGCCACCGCTGTATCCAGATGACGCCGGTCGTCAAGTGCAACGAGCGCTGTGTGTTCTGTTGGCGCGACCACGCCGGCCACGCCTACGAACTCGGCGACGTGGAGTGGGACGACCCCGAGGCGGTCGTCGACGCCTCCATCGACCTCCAGCGGAAACTCCTCTCCGGCTTCGGCGGCAACGACGACGTACCCGAGAAAGTGTTCGAGGAGGCGATGGAACCGCGACACGTCGCCATCTCGCTGGACGGCGAACCGACGCTGTATCCCTACCTGCCGGAACTCATCGAAGCGTTCCACGACCGCGGTATCACGACGTTCCTCGTCTCCAACGGCACTCGCCCGGAGGTGCTCGCGGAGTGTGACCCCACACAGCTGTACGTCAGCGTCGACGCCCCTGACCGGAAGACCTTCGGCGAGGTCGTCAAGGCTGTCGAGGACGACGCGTGGGATAGCCTCATCGAGACGCTGGACGTACTCGCCGAAAAGGACGAAACCCGGACCGTCCTGCGGACGACGCTTCTGAACGGCTACAACATGTCCCACCCCGAGTGGTACGCGGGGATGTTCGACCGTGCCGACGCCGACTTCGTCGAAATGAAGGCGTTCATGCACGTCGGCAACTCCCGGGACCGACTGGACCGCGATGTGATGCCCGACCACGAGGCCGTCGTCGCCTTCACCGAAGCGGTCGGCGAGTACATGCCCGACCATCCGGTCGTCCGCGACGTACCGGCCTCCCGAGTTGCCCTCCTCGCACGCGACGAGGACACGTGGGTGCCGGAACTGAAAGGCGGCTCGGACTTTTGGACCGAGGGGACCTACGCGAAAGGGACCAGCGACTGACAGCAACTGCCACCGGCCTCGTCACGTATTTACGTCGCGGACTCCGAATTAACGCTGTAAACCGTTCTCGGCGTGCGTACCGTTCCAATTCTGTTATGCATGCCATTTCCGTTACGGTTAAGGGGCAATACTCCCTACCGGGTGGTATGTCACAGACGACCGAGCGCGTGGGACACGACGAGTTGGCGACGCTGAAACTCGTCGCCCTCGACGGCGCGCTCGAGGGTCGGGCGACGGTGACCTGTGCGGCGCTCGCCGACCGTCTCGACGCATCTAACCAGACCGCCTCCCGGCGGCTCCAGCGACTCGAAGACGCCGAGTTCATCGAACGCAACATGACCGGTGACGGCCAGCGAATCGCCGTCACCGAAGTCGGCGAGCGGGCCCTCCAGCGGGAGTACGCCGACTACCGCCGACTGTTCGAGGGCGACGCCGACGTGGACCTCTCCGGCGTCGTCACGAGCGGGATGGGCGAGGGTCGCCACTACATCTCCCTGTCGGGGTACATGGAGCAGTTCCGCGACCGACTCGGCTACGAACCGTTCGCCGGCACGCTCAACGTCGAATTGGACGACGAGAGCGTCCGCGCTCGCGCCCGCATGGACGCTTTGGACCCAGTCGGCATCGACGGCTGGGAGGACGACGACCGAACCTACGGGCCGGCCTTCTGTTGGCCGGCGACCATCGAAACCGTCGACGGCACCCGCTACGAGGACGTTCACGTCATCGCCCCCGAGCGGACCCACCACGGCACCGACCAACTGGAACTCATCGCGCCCGACCGCCTCCGCGACGAACTGGGCCTGAACGACGACGACCACGTCACTATCCATGTCTCAGAGCAGTAACACCACGCACATCCGCCGCGGCGTCGATTCGGCCATCACCGCCTTCGCCGCCGGCGAGCCAGTGCTCGTCCACGACGCCGCCGACCGGGAGGGCGAGGTTGACCTCGTCTACCCGGCCGCTGCCGTCACCCCCGAAGCCGTCGCCCGGATGCGAAACGATGCGGGCGGCCTCATCTGTGTCGCGTTGGCCGACGACGTGTGTGCGGCCTGGGACCTCCCCTTCGCACAGGAACTCATCGACCACCCGACAGCGGCCAGCCACGACCTCTCCTACGACGAGCGGTCGTCGTTCTCGCTGACGGTCAACCACCGCGACACCTTCACCGGCATCACCGACGAGGACCGCGCGCTCACCATCTCGGAACTCGGTGCGGCCGCGGGTGCGGTACGGCGTGCGACGACTGTCGCCGGAGACGGTGCCGAGGAGTCGGTCGCCGCCGATGCCGAGGGATTCGCCGAATCGTTCCGCTCACCCGGCCACGTCCACCTGCTTCGGGCCGCACCGGGCCTCCTCAAAGACCGCGAGGGCCACACCGAACTCGGCATCGCGTTGGCCGACGCCGCCGGCGTCGAACCCGCCGTCGTCGTCTGTGAGATGATGGACGACGAATCCGGCGGGGCGCTGTCGCCGGCGGCCGCCCGTGCCTACGCCGACCGCAACGGCTTCGCCTACGTCGAGGGGGCCGAACTGCTGGCCCGACTCGGCTGACGAGCGATGTCGGCGGCGTGACACACGCTGTCAGTAATCGTCAACACTCATTACGGGGGGCGCCCACAGACGGAGTATGTCTTTCGAGGAGATGGACGTCGACACCATCTGGCAGAACGGGGAGTTCGTCGACTGGGACGACGCACAGACACACATTCTGACCCACTCGCTGCACTACGGGACCGCTGTGTTCGAGGGTGCGCGGTGTTACGACACCGCTGATGGCCCGGCGCTGTTCCGCTGGGAGGAACACCTCGACCGCCTGTTCGACTCGGCGAAGGTGCTCGACCACGACATCGACCACACGCGCGAAGAGATTACCGAGGCGACGCTGGAACTCATCCGCCGACAGGACCTCCAGTCCTGTTACATCCGGCCGCTGGTGTACTACGGCTACAACTCCTTGGGCGTCTCGCCGAAGGACTGCCCGACTGAGACGATGGTCGCCTGCTGGCCGTGGGGTGCGTATCTCGGCGAGGACGCCATCGAGAACGGCGTCGACGTGATGGTTTCCTCGTGGCGGAAACACGCCTCCAGTCAGATTCCGACGAACGTGAAGGCGACGGGGCCGTACGTCAACTCCATGCTGGCCGGCGAGGAGGCCCGCCGCAACGGCTACGTCGAGGCCATCGTCCTCAACAAGGAAGGCAAGGTCGCGGAGGGCCCCGGCGAGAACATCTTCATGGTCAACGACGGCGAGATTTACACGACCGGTCTCTCGGAGTCCATTCTCGACGGCATCACTCGCGAGACGGCCATCCAACTGGCCGAGGACCTCGGCTACACCGTCCACGACGAGGCGTCCATTGCCCGCGGACAGCTCTACACCGCCGACGAGCTGTTCTTCACCGGCACCGCCGCCGAGGTGACGCCCATCCGGAGCGTCGACGACAAGGAAATCGGCAACGGCTCTCGTGGCCCGATTACCGAGGAGATTCAACAGCGGTTCTTCGACCTCGTCAACGGCGAACTCGACGGCTACGACGAGTGGTTCCACTACGTCTGAACTCGACCGATGGGTCCCATCAACGAAGCCGACCTGGAGTGGTCCGAGACCGACCGCGGTGAGACGCGGTTCAAGCGCAAGCAGTTGGCCGAGGCGGCCGACGGCGAGGACATCGGCTGTAGTCTGTACGAACTCCCGGCCGGTCACCGCTCGTGGCCGTATCACTACCACACCGGCAACGAGGAGGCGCTGTACGTGCTGTCCGGCACCGGCCGCCTCCGACTCGACGGCGAAAGCTACGAGTTGCAGGCGGGCGACTACGTCGCGTTTCCGGCCAACGAGTCCGGCGGCCACCGCGTCGTCAACGACTCCGAGGGGCCGCTTCGATACCTCGCGGTCTCGACGATGAACGAACCGGACGTGACAGTCTACCCGGACTCGGGGAAAATCGGCGTCTTCGCCGGGTCGCCGCCCGGCGGCCGCGAGGAGCGGTCGGTCCACGGCTACTACAACCGCGATGACGACGTCGACTACTGGGACGGCGAGTAGCCCGGCATCGAAGGCGGTATGTAAACGCCACCTCTTTGCCCGTGTATGTCGCTGTGTGTGACGTTCCTCGGAACCGGCGGGGCCGTGCCGACGACCCAACGGAACACGAGTTCGGTGTTCTGTCGTCGGGAGGGCGAGCGGTTCCTCTTCGACTGCGGAGAGGGTACCCAGCGACAGATGATGCGGTTCGGAACCGGTTTCGGCGTCTCGCACATCTTCGTCTCCCATCTTCATGCCGACCACACCCTCGGGATTCCGGGGCTGTTGCAGACGATGGACTTCAACGAGCGGACCGAACCGCTTGCGATTCACGTCCCCTCGGGACAACAGCGCCGCATCGAGCGGTTGGTCGGCGCAACGGGAACCGAACTCTCGTTTCCGATTCGCATCCACGGCGTCGACGACGGCGACGTGGCACTCGAGGCCGACGACTACGAAATCCGAGCGTTTGCGACCGACCACGACACGCCGTCGGTCGGCTACGCCCTCGTCGAGGACGACCGCAAGGGCCGATTCGACCGCGAGCGCGCCGAGGAGTTGGGCGTCCCCGTCGGCCCGAAGTTCCAGCGACTCCACGCCGGCGAGGACGTGGAACTGGACGACGGAACGGTCGTTCGCTCCGAGGAAGTCGTCGGCGACCCCCGGCCCGGTCGCACGCTCGTCTACACCGGCGACACGCGGCCGAGCGACCGGACGGCCGAGGTGGCCGCCGACGCCGACCTGTTGATACACGATGCGACCTTCGCCGCCGACAACGCCGAGCGCGCCGGGCGGACCGCCCACTCGACGGCCGCCCGCGCCGCAGAAATCGCCGCGGAGGCGGGAGCGAAACGGCTCGCGTTGGTCCACGTCTCCTCGCGGTACGCGGGCAACGTCTCACCCATCGAGCGAGAGGCCCGAGAGGTGTTCGGCGGCGAGGCGTTCGTTCCCGGCGACGGCGACGAACTCGACGTGCCGTATCCGAACGCGGAGTAGACGCCGTTACTCGTCGGCCTCGCGGCGGCGGAACATCCCGTCGGCCTTCCACTCGATGACGGCTTCGCCGTCGTCGTTGTAGCCGGTCAACTTCGAGCGGACGTGGCCCATCCCGGGGCGGCTCTCGGAGACTCGTTTTTCGAGGATTTCCACGTCGACGCACAGCGTGTCGCCCGGGTACACCGGCTGCTTCCACTGGAGGTCGTCGATGCCGCGGGCGCCCATCGACGTTTCGGCGTCGAGGAAGCCATCGACGAGCAGCCGCATGCATATCGAGGCGGTGTGCCACCCTGAAGCGGCCAGCGAGCCGAAGATTGAGTCTTTCGCCGCCTCCTTGTCGGTGTGGAACGGCTGGGGATCGTACTTCTCGGCGAACTCCAGTACCTCGTCTTCGGTGACTTCGTAGGTGCCGTCGAGTTCGTACGTCGCTCCGACTTCGATGTCCTCGAAATACCGTGGCATTACCGGAGCGTCGGTTCGGGGGGACAAAAAGCCGTACCCCGTGGCGACGTGGCGGCGTTTCCTTGACTCCGGCACGGAGTTTATACTCGCTGCACCCCTACACGCGGCCGTGAGCACGCGAACGAGTGCCCTCGACTCCCTCATCTTCGGCGTCGACATCCAGAGTGGCGACGTTCGAGGTGATGCCCCCTCGTATGCGGTGGTCGCCTTCGACGGCGAGTCCATCGAGCGCGACGTGGTGTCGGGCCGAAAGCTCCGGCGGCGAATCCAATCCGAAGAGCCGGCCATCGTCGCCACCGACAACACCTACGAACTCGCCGAGGACAAGGGTGCACTCGTACACTTCCTCCGAGAGTTGCCTTCGGAGACGAAACTGGTGCAGGTGACCGGCGATGAACGACCCGAACCGCTCTCCCGCGTCGCTGCCAGACACGGCGTCCCCTACGCGAAGCCGCCGATGAAGGAGGCCGAAGCGGCGGCGCGACTCGCCGCCCGCAACGTCGGCTACGAGGTGTCGGCGTTCACCGACACGACGACGGTGAAGGTCGCCCGTGGGCGCTCGACGGGCGGCGGAGGTGGTTGGAGCGAGGACCGCTTCACCCGCCGCATCCACGGGTCGGTGAAAACCGCCACCCGAGAGGTCGAATCGAAACTCGAAGACGCCGCCCTCGAGTTCGAAAAGGAGGTCACAGAGAAGTACGGCGGCTACTCCCAGGCGCTGTTCGAAGTCGAGGCGACGCCCGCCGAGATTCCCGTTTCGTCGCGGCGTTCCGGCGATACCCGCATCGAAATCGAACGCGAGCGCCGCGACGGCATCGAGTATCGCCCGCTCGCAAAGCGACGGGATTTCGTCGTCGTCGGCATCGACCCCGGGACGACGACCGCGGTTGCGCTTTTGGACCTCGACGGGATGGTACTCGACGTGTGGTCGACCCGGACCGCCGACACCGCCGAGGTCATCGAGTGGATTATCGAACACGGCCGACCGGTTATCGTCGCCGCCGACGTCGAACCGATGCCCGAGACCGTCGAGAAGATACGCCGCAGTTTCGACGCCGCGGGCTGGATTCCCGGGACCGATCTGCCGGTCGACCGCAAACTCCACCGCACCCGTGAGGAGAGCTACGACAACGACCACGAACGGGACGCGATGGCGGCGGCGCTGTTCGCCTTCGACGCCCACGAAGACCAGTTCGACCGCATCGCCGAAAAGACGCCTGCCGGGTTCGACCGCGGGGAGGTGACCGCCCGCGTCGTCGCCGGCGAGGAGAGCGTCGAAGCCGTCCTCGATGACCTCTCCGAGGACGAGGAGTCCGACGAGGAGTCGACCGAACACGACCCACGAGAACTGACCGCCGAGGAGAAGGAAATCAAGCGACTGGAGGCTCGCATCGAGCGCCTCGAAGGTCACGTCGAGGACCTGAAAGACACCATCCAACAGAAGGACAGTCGAGTATCGGAACTGGAAGAGGAACTCTCCGAGGCACGCCGCGAGGAACGTCGGGAGGCCCGCGAGCGCCGCGAAGTGACGCGGCTGGAGCGGGAGAACGAACGGCTGAAGCGCGAACTCGCCGAGGCCGAACAGGCAAACGAGGAACTCGACGGCAAACTCGAACGGCTCAAGGAACTGTGGAAACTCGACCACTCGAACTTCGCGGACGTGGCCGCCGAAAAACAGGGACTGGTCCCGGTCAAGCCCGTCGAGCAGTTCACGAAGGATGCAATCGGGGCCGCCGAGGAGAGCTACGGCCTCGCCCCCGACGACGTGGTGTATCTCCGGGATGCAAGCGGCGCCGGTCGGGCGACCGCCGAGCGACTGGCCGACCGCGATCCCCGGGTCGTCCTCCGTGATGGCCGGCTCTCGGAGCAGGCCGACGAGGTGCTGTTCGACCACGGGATTCCCGTCGGGCCGGCCGACGACGTGACGATTCAGGAAATCGACGAACTCGCCGTCGCCCGCGAGAGCGAAGTCGAGTCGGTTATCGACGACTGGGAGGACCGCGCCGAACAGCGTCGCCGCGAGAAGAAATCCGCGAAACTCGACGAGGTCATCAGCGAACACCGCGCGCGTGACCCTGCTGCCGACGGCTGACGGGGATTTTTATCGGTGGCGGATGCAGTTCCGATGATGTTCCCGCTTCAGTTCGGCCTTCCAGGCGGTCCGGAACTGCTGATATTCGGGTTGCTGTACCTCATCATCCCGTTCGTATCGGCGTATTGGGTGTTCAACGATGCCGAGAGCCGCGGCAACGACAACGCGGCGCTGTGGGCGCTGGCCGTCGGCGGCCTGTTTTTCCTGACGTTCTTCGGTGGGTTCCTCGCGTTGGCCGTCTACGTCTGGCAGCGCGATTAGAGGTCGTCGTAGCTCATCCCCATCGATTCGAGGAACGTACCGAGGAGGCCGTGACCGAGGAGAGCGCCACCTGCCATAACGACTGTCGCCGCGAAGGCTGCTCTGCGGTTCTCGCGGCCGAGTAGCACCATCCCTACGACGACGAGTACGGCCCCCGCGATGCCGGTATCTCCGAGTGCGTCCGTCAGTTCTTGGGTACTCATACCAGTGGGTGTACACGGGTGGTACGTAAAGAGCCGGATTTCCCGACGGCGTGGTCACGACGGCACGACGAGCGCCAGCAGATAGAGGTTCCACCCCGTCACGGAGACGCCCAGAAGCGCCAGTCCGAGGGCACCCCGACGCGGTAGGGCCGCTGGACGACTCGCCAACAGAGAAAGCAGCCACCGAACATGAGGGCCTTCGACGCGACCATCCCCCCGAACCCGTACCGTTCGACGAACACCGAGGTGACTGGGCCGAGTTCGAACAGTCCCCCGATACCGAGACCGACGCTCGTCGTCACCACGTCGCCGACGCCGAAAAAGAGGACGGCGAGCGCCCACAGGGTCGGGTGACTCACGTCGGGACGTCCGACGGCCGGCGGAACCGAATGCGGGGGCATGGTCCCCAAAGACGGCTGCGGTGGAGTTGGTAACCCGCTCCCTACGACCGGCGACCGAGCAGTAGTCGTATCTTAGAATCTCCGACTCGTCGTAAGCACACTCAAAAAACGGAACGGCGGGTTCGTTTAGAACTCGTTGCAGACGGGGATGCCGACGGTATCGAAGTCGCCCATTGAGGCGATGGTGTCGGGGACTTCCTCCAGCGAGATGGTCTTCGAGACGATTTTGCCGGGGTCGATTTTGCCCTGCTCCATCATCGAGAAGATTTCCTCGTACTCGTGGGGCGGCATGCCGAAGGAACCGATGAACTCCCGTTCGTCCATCACGATGCTGTCGACGGGGAGGGAGACCTCGCCTTCCTCCTCGCTGGTCGTGAGACCAATTTGGAGGTTCTGCCCGCCTTTCGCCAGCGAGTTCACGGAGTTACGGCAGGTCTCTGCGATGCCGAGGGCGTCGACGCTGACGTCGGCGCCGAGTTCCTCGGCTTTCAGCAGTTTGTCCTCCGAGAGGTCGACGGCGATGACGTTCGCACCGAGGGCGTCGGCGATGTGGACCGCGGAGAGGCCGACGCCGCCACAGCCGTGGACGGCGACCCAGTCGCCGGCCGTCACGTCGACGCGGTGGACGAGTCCGTGGAACGCCGTCGCGAACCGACAGCCGAGGCCGGCGACCTCGACGGGGTCGACGCCGTCGGGGAGTTTGATGACGTTGTGGTCGGCGTTCCGAACCGGGAACTCCTCGGCGAAGGCCCCCGGCTGGAAGGAGACGAATCCGAGCGGGATGACCCGTTCGCAGATGTTCGCCCGACCCTGCTTGCAGAACCGGCAGGTGCCGTCAGAGAGGTTGAACGGGACGCACACCCGGTCGCCCTCGCTGAAGTTCTCGACGTCTTCGCCGACGTCCTTGACGATACCGACGGGTTCGTGCCCGAAAATAAGGCCCGGCGTCGGCATGACGCCGACCCAGTCCCAGTCGCCCTGCCAGGCGTGCCAGTCGGACCGGCAGACGCCGCAGGCCTCCGTCTCCACGACGATGCCGTCCGGGTCGGGTTCCGGTCGGTCGACCTCCTCTACCTCCATCGGCTCCTGTGGTTCCTGAAAGACCACGGCACGCATCGACTCCGCCTCCTGCTCCGCGTCTGCGGATTTGCTCATGACGCGCGAACACTACCCCTCCACCGATTTAATCCTTGCCACCGTATATTAACGGGCCACGATTGGGAGGGCGCGGTGTTATGTGGGGAACGGTGACGGTGTCGATAATGTGGCAATAGTTGCCGAAAACGGACGATTTCGTGGTTCGGTAGCGGTTGGCGCGCGGACCGAGCGGGAAAGCGCTTCGCTTGAAAGAATTAAAGGGCTCCCTATCCAACCGACGGGTATGAGCGACAACGAGGGACGCAAGAACCTCAGGATGCCCGACGACGACGAGGTGTTCGCCGTCGTCACGAACATGCTCGGTGCCAACCGAGTGAAGGTCCGCTGTATGGACGGCACGGAGCGAACTGCACGCATCCCCGGCCGGATGCAGAAGCGCATCTGGATTCGCGAAGACGACGTGGTGTTGGTCGAACCGTGGGACTGGCAGGACGAGAAGGCCGACGTGGTGTGGCGCTACGAGAAACAGGACGCAGACCAGTTGCGCGAGGAAGGCCACATCACCGACAGCGTCTGACTGCGCTCCCGTCGCCGAGGGAACTTTTGTCGCCGGCGTCCGTTCGGTCGGTATGTCCGAATTAAACGTCCTCGGCGAACCGCTCGAACCGTGTAGCACCGACCCCGAGACGGGGTTCCAGCGGGACGGTCGCTGTTCGTGTCACGATACGGATATGGGCCGGCACGAACTGTGTGCCGTCATGACCGACGCGTTTCTTGAATTCAGCCGCGAACAGGGCAACGACCTCGTGACGCCGCGGCCGGAACTCGACTTTCCGGGCCTCTCGCCGGGGGACCGCTGGTGTGTCTGTGTGCCTCGCTGGGTCGAGACGCTAGAGGCGGTTCGAACCCAACACATCCCCGAGACGACGGTGCCGCCGGTCGTTCTGGAAGCGACGAACGAGGCGGTGTTGGACACGGTGCCGATGGAGACGCTTGAAGCCCACGCCTACGACTGACCCGGGGATGGGAGGTTACTCCTCGTCGCCATCCGGCTCCGGTTCGGCCTCGGTGACGTACTCCAGTAAGTCGTCATCGGTGACCTCCAGCCCCTGCCGGCGGAAGAACGCGGCGACGTTGTGACAGTCCCGTTCGAGGAACTCTTGGGCGTTGGGGTGGTGGACGGTGACGGCTTGGCCCAGATCCAGCAGACACAACTCGCCGTCGTGGACGACGATGTTGTACTCCGAGAGGTCGCCGTGGACGAGACCCGCACGATACAGCCGTCGGGTGTATTCCCGGACGACCTCGTAGGCCGTCTCGGGGTTCTCGACGTGGACCTCGTTGAGGCGCTTGGCGCGGTCGTCCTCTCCGCCGAGATACTCCATCACGAGGACGTTCCGCTCGACGGCCAGCGGTTCGGGCACGCGGACGCCAGCCGCGCGTGCACGGGAGAGATTCGCAAACTCCTTTTTCGTCCAGGCGACGACGACTTTCTTCTTGTCCGAGCCGATGCCCTCGAAGCGGGGGTCGCCGTCGAGGTAGTCCCGCATCTGCCGGAAGTCGGAGGCGTTGATGCGGTAGACCTTCACCGCCACCTCGCCGTCCGGTGCGAGGGCGGTGTAGACGTTGGCCTCCTTGCCGGTCGAGATTGGGCCGCCGAAGGCGTCGATGTAGCCGTCCTGAACCAGTTTGTACAGCGCACCGAGCGTGGCGTCGTCGAACACCGACGCCTCGACTTTGAACTGTTCCGTGTTCTTGATTCGCTTGCGGAACTCGAGGAACTCACGGTCCTGCTTTCTGGCGATGCGGTCGGCTTCCGTGTCCGACACGTCGAGTTCTTCCCACTCGTCGCCGAGCCCCTCGGACTCTTCGGGCTCTAACAGGCCGTACTCCTCTGTCATTCGTCTCGGGGTACGCCGCCCCGACGGAAAGCGTCACCGGTCGTCGCGGTCGTGGGTTCGGTGGGCGACGAACCCTCGGTCCCCGGTGGCTTCTTTTCGGCGTGTGCCGAACGGTCGTCCATGTACGTCGGCATCATCTCCGATACCCACGACAACGTCCCGGCGGCCGACGCCGCGATGGACGCCTTCGTCGAGCGGGGCGTCGAGACCGTGATTCACTGCGGGGACTTCGTCGCCCCGCCGCTGATTCCGCATCTCGACCGTGCGGGAATCGAGGTACACGCCGTCCGCGGCAACAACGACGGCGAACGCGAGGGTCTCGTCGACGCCTTCGAGAACCTCGACGGCGGCACGTTGCACGGCCGCTTCGCGGAACTGTCCTTCGACGGCCGGGCGTTCGCGGTCCTCCACGGCGAACAGCGGCCGGTCATCGACGCTTTGGCGTCCTCGGAGGAGTACGACTACGTCTGTCACGGCCACTGGCACGTTCGCGAAGAGCGCACCGTCGGCGAGACGACGGTCATCAACCCCGGCGCACAGTTCCCGACGGTCCCCGACGAACACCGCACGGTGGCCGTCGTCGACACCGAAGACGACACAGTCGAGTTCCTCGACGTGACGGAGTCGATATGAGCGTCGAGATACGCGAGGCGACGGCCGACGACGTGGCGGCCATCCGCGATGTCGCGAGGGACTCGTGGTATGCGGCCTACGGCGGCGTCCTCGACCCCTCGACGGTCGAGGGCGCACTCGGGGAGTACTACGCACCCGACCTCATCGAGGCGGGCGTCGACCACGACGACATCGCTTTCTTCGTCGCCGAAAGCGAAGACGGCGTGGTCGGCTTCGCCAGCGCCGAACAGACGTGGGCCGACGAGGTAGAGTTACACACCATCTACGTCCACCCCGACCGCTGGGGGGAGGGCGTCGGGGCAGCGCTGCTCGACCGCGTCCAGCGGTGGGCGACCGAGCAGGGCGTCGACCGCATCGCGTGTTCGGTGCTCGCCGACAACGCCATCGGTATCGGGTTCTTTGAGGCCTCGGGGTTCCGCCGCGGCGCCGCAGCGAAGGGCGAAATCGCCGGCGAACTCCACGACGAATACGAGTTCGAACTCGACCTCTGAGCGGCGGGGGTTACTCTTCGACCCGTTGTCGGACCGATTTTGCCAGTTCGGTAGCCTCCTGTGGCGTCTTCGCTTCGGCGTACACTCGGACGTACGGTTCGGTTCCGCTCGGTCGGACGAGCGCCCACGATTCCTCGAAGTCAACGCGGTAGCCGTCCAGCGTGGTGTGTTCGCCGTCGGCACTCGCCGCCCACGCCTCTGCCCGCTCCATGATGGCCTCCCGATTGCTCTCGCCGTCGTAGGGAACGTTCTCCCGCTCGAAACTGTACCCCCGGTGCGGTTCGAGGAGGTCACTCGCCGAGCGGTCGGCGAGTAACTCGAGGAACCGGGCCGCCACGTGGCCGCCGTCGCGGCCCAACCGGTGGGCTGGGTACACGATACCGCCGTTGCCCTCGCCGGCTATCGGCACCGAGACGCCGGCCTCGCGGAGTTCGCGTGTCCGACTGAGGACGTAGGTGTTCCCGATGGGTGTGTATTCGACGGTGCCACCTGCGGCCTCGGCGACATCGCGGAGTCGCAACGACGCGTTACACGTGGTCACGACCGTCTCGCCGTCGTCCAGTTCCGCGGCGGCGAGTGCCGCAAACGCCGCGTTACCGTCGACAAACGCGCCGGACTCGTCGACGAACACCACGCGGTCGGCGTCGCCGTCGTGGGCGATACCGAGGTCGGCGTCGGAGGTCGCGACGAACGACAGCAACTCCGACAGTTCGGCTTCGACCGGTTCGGGGTCGCGGCTGGGAAAGGCCCCGTCGGGGTTGGCGTTGAGCGTCTTTACCTGACAGCCGAGACGCCGGAACAGCGCCGGCGAGGTGAGCGAGCCAGCGCCGTTTCCGGGGTCAACGACGACGGTTGGTGCGGCCTCGCGTATCGCCTCTCTGTCGACCGATTCGACGACGCTTTCGACGTACTCGTCGTTGGCTCCCTCCACGGTCCGCGATTGGCCCGTTGACTCCGGAGGCGCCGTCAGGGCACCCTCCTCGGCCAACGACGCGACTGCATCGACAGCTGTCGGTTCGAGAACAGAGCCATCACGACCGACCAGTTTCACGCCGTTGTGGTCGGGTGGGTTGTGTGAGGCCGTAATCTGAAGCCCCGGTATCGACCGCGTTTCGACGTATCGCTGTAACGCTGGCGTGGGGACGACGCCGAGGCGGTCGACCTCCGTGCCAGCGTTTTCGACACCGGCGGTCGCGACGTGGTCGAACATCTCCCCGGTCGTTCGGGTGTCGCGGCCGACGGCGACGCGGTCGGCCTCCCAATAAACCGTTGCAGCGCGTGCGAGTTCGAAGACGCGTTCGGCCGTGACCGTCACGTTGGCCCCCCCTCTGATACCCATTCGTCCGAAACTCATCGACGGCGCTACGCGGAGCACCCACTTGGGTGTCCGGTTCGGTCGGTCAGGCGTTCTCGTCGAGCCACGTCTGCATGGCCTCGTAATCCCCCGACTGGTCGCTGACGACGCGGTGAACGTCGTCGTCGGTGATGCCCGCGAGCGTCGCGTCGATGGCTTCCCGACAGGCGCGTACGCCGCCACCGACCGACGAGAGCAGGTCGTCGCTCGGATACGAGTAGATGGCCGACCCGACGACGAACAGCTGCTCCGTGTCGTAGTCGGGTTCGTCGACACTCCCCGTCCCGATTTGCATGTTCCGGTGGATGTTTTCGGGGCTGACCTGGTGGGAGACGACGGGGAGCGTCCGCTTGAACTCGCTTCCCAACCGCCGTCGATTGCCGCGAAGGACGCTCTTGCAGGTGTAGATGTGGCTCCGCGAGCGGGAGTGGTCGCCGGCGACGTTGCCGGTGTGGGCGGAGTCGGCGCCGCTGAGTCGGAAGAGTTTCTCGAGGACGTCCAGCGCGATGCCGTGATTCGTCTGTGTGTAGACGCCGTGGCCGGCCCAGTGTGCGTGAATCGGGTACTGGAACTCGTCGTCGTCGGCGATTCGTTCCATGTGGTCGAACCCCGAGGAAACCGGTGACTGCATCAGGACTATCGACTCCTTCACGTCCGAGAGGTCGATTTCGGGGTCCGGACCGCTCGTAAGGCGTCGAAACCGACGGGTTTCGCCAGTGACGTTGAGGACGTACAGCGGGCGCCGTCCGGTTTCGGATTCGATTTCGCGGAGCGCGGAGACGATGGCTCGGATGCGGTCCGCCAGCGGACAGTACGCCGGCGAGACGAACTTGATGTCCTCTTTGACGACGTCGACGCCGTTGATGCCCGCGGTCACGGCGATGTCGTGCATCCGTTCGGGCGTCAGTCCGGCTGGTTTGAGGATGAGCCCGAGCATCGGGCGGTCGTCGACGCCGGCACGCTCTCTGAGGGTTTCGATGCCGTACTGAGGTCCGGGGAACCGCTTTACGAACTCCGGCGGGAAATCGATGCCAGTAATCTTTATTTCGGAGACGTAGCCGGCGTCGAAGAGGTCTCCCCCGATGTAGTTGAGGAGCTGTGACGTACTCGCGGTGATGTTTTCGGCCGGGAAGGCCACCTCGACGGTCCGGTCGCCGTATCTCGTGACGCTCGCCTCGTAGTCGCCGTCGACTTTGTCGCCGAATCCCCAGCGGTAGTTGCCGAGCGACTGTGATTTCGCGATTTTCTCGCCGATTCGGTGAATGTTCGCGTCGTCGTCCCCGATACGGTATTCGACCAGTATGTCGCTCATAGGCGCTCGACCACCTCGTCGATGCGCGCTTCGAGCGACTGAATCTCGTTGCGGAAGTTCCCGACGCGGCTTCGGTCGATGTCGGCGCGGTCGGTCGCTATCAGTTGCTCTCTGAGGAATCGCTGCTGTGTGCTGATGCGCTCGATGTCGTCGTACACCGCGTTGAGTTCCCGCTGGAGGTCCTCGGAGAGCAGCGAGAACGTCCCGCTCGAAACCCCGGACTCGTAGCTGCCGGTCGGAAAGGCTATCGTCGGCGGTACTTCCCCCTCCCAGTTGCCGATGTTCTCGCTGATTCCCCCGAGTTCGCCGGCGATGGAGTCACGAAGCCGCTGCCGGTCGTCTCGTTCGCGCTCCGCCTGCAGGTGCCGTTCGCGCCGCGCGGAGAGTTGATGCCCCAACAGCGCCCCCATCCCGACCGCGAGGAAGTCGGCGATGTACACCGGTGATATCAGCCAGTCCACCACGATGTCCATTACCGAACACGGTAGTAAAACAGTTTCCTGCGAACTCCGTGTGATGCGACAACGTCCGAACCGGCGAACGCTTAAAAACCGCCACCTCCAATCGGAAGTATGAAACACGTCAGGATTCCGGAGGACCGCATCGGCGTTCTCATCGGCGAAGGAGGTGCGACCATGCGGGAAATCGAGTCCCGCGCCGAGGTCCGTCTGGACATCGACTCCGAGACGGGGTCGGTGAAAGTCGAGACCGTCGGCGACCCGATACTCGGTCTGAAGGGGCCGGACATCGTCAAGGCCATCGGCCGCGGATTCGCCCCCGAGGACGCTATGCGCCTGCTGGACGACGACATGCAGTTGTTCGAACTCATCGACATCGAGGCCGCCACCCGGAACAAGAAAGACCTCCGCCGGAAGAAGGGACGACTCATCGGCGAGGGCGGTCGGACCCGAGAACTCATGGCCGAACTCTCCGGCGCCGACGTGGTCATCTACGGGTCGACGCTGGGCATCATCGGTAAACCCCAGCAGGTCGACGCCGTCCGCAGCGCCGCCGAGATGATTCTCGACGGCGCGCCTCACGGTGCCGTCTACTCCTTCCTCGAACGGCGCCACAACGAGATGAAGTCCAACGACATCGAGTACCACCAGTTCACGGGCTGAGACGGCCCCCTCGATTTACTCCGAGCGAATCATATCCACGGCTTTCTCCGCTATCATCATCGTGGGTGCGTTGGTGTTGCCGCCGACGAGCGTCGGCATCACCGAGGCGTCGACGACCCGAAGCCCCTCGACGCCGTGGACGCGGAGTTCTTCGTCGACGACCGCATCGTCGCCGTCGCCCATCTTGCACGTTCCGACGGGGTGATACACCGTGTGGGCCGTCTCACGGACGTGCTCGCGCAGTTCGGCGTCGGTGGTCGCCTCCTCGCCGGGCCAGATTTCCTCGCCGCGTACGTCGTCGAAGGGCTCTGCCTGCAGGATTTCGCGTGCCCGACGGATGCCCTCGACTAACACTTCCATGTCCCGTTCGTCGTCGAGGTAGTTCGGGTCGATGACGGGGTCGGCGAAGGGGTCGTCGGAGGCCAGCGAAATCGACCCGCGACTCTCCGGGCGGAGTTGGGTCGCACCGACCGAGAGGCCGTGGCCCTCCTCGGGGTTCTCGAAGCCGTGTTCCATGAAGTAGCCGGGCGCGAAGTGGAACTGCAAATCCGGCGCGTCGAGGTCGTCGTCGGTCCTGATGAAGCCGCCCGCTTCGCCGACGTTGGAGGTGAGATGCCCTCGCTTCAACAGGAAGTACTTCGCGAGGTCCCGGATTCGGCCGGCGTCGTCGAGCGTCCCGGGTTCGGTACACTCGTAGACGGTAAAGGCAAAGAGGTGGTCTTGGAGGTTCGCTCCGACGCCCGGCAGTTCGGCGCGGACATCGATGCCGTGGTCGGTGAGGTGTTCCGGGTCGCCGAGTCCCGACAGCATGAGCAGTTGCGGGGAGTTGATGGCACCGCCGGAGACGAGTACCTCCTCGACTGCTTCGGCCCGGAGGCGCGTGCCGTCCTGTTCGTACTCGACGCCCGAGGCGCGGTCACCGTCGAAGGCGATTTCGGTGGCGTGGGCGCCGGTCTCGACGGTGAGGTTCGGCCGGTCGAGATGCGGCGTCAGGTAGGCTTTCGCGGCGCTGTGGCGTTTGCCCTTCTTTTGGGTGAGGTGATAGAGGCCGATGCCTTCCTGTCGGGCGCCGTTGAAGTCGGCGTTCCGTGGGTGGCCGACATCGGTTGCGGCTTCGACGAACGTCCGGGAGAGGTCGTTCGGTGACCGGGGGTTCGAGACGCACAGCGGGCCGTCGGTGCCGTGGTAGTCGCCGTCGCCGGGTTCGAACGTCTCGTTGCGCTTGAAGTAGGGAAGGGCGTCCTCGTAGGCCCACCCGTCGTTGCCGCGGTCGGCCCACTCGTCGTAGTCGTTGGGATGGCCCCGGATGTAAATCATCGCGTTGATTGAACTGGACCCGCCGAGGGTCTTCCCGCGTGGCCAGTACAACTCGCGGTCGGCCAGACCGGACTGGGGTTCGGTGTAGTACTCCCAGTCCACGTCGGTTTTGAACAGTTCCGGGAACGCCGCTGGGATGTGAACCTCGCGTTTCTCGTCTGGTTCGCCGGCCTCCAGTAGGAGGACGGAAGTGTCTGGGTCCTCGCTGAGACGGGAGGCGAGGACACAGCCGGCGGAGCCGGCGCCGACGACGACGTAGTCGTAGGCCGCTGTCTTGGTTGCCATACACTGCCACACTCGTGGGCGCATCATAAACCGTCGGACAGCGGCACGCCCCGCGGAACCGCTTCGAAGTGTTATATAAAACTTCTCCGTCACCTCTTCACACACCCCGTCCGCCCCCCGTACGGGGGTTTTCCGCCTCCATTTCAGCAACTTTTATATAGAACCACAGACAATCATTCGGACGACTATGGCACAACAGATGGGCAACCAGCCGATGATAGTTCTTTCCGAGGAGAGCCAGCGTACCTCCGGAAAGGACGCACAGTCGATGAACATCACCGCCGGGAAGGCGGTCGCCGAGTCGGTACGCACCACACTCGGCCCGAAAGGGATGGACAAGATGCTCGTCGACTCGACGGGCAACGTCGTCGTCACGAACGACGGCGTCACCATCCTCAAAGAGATGGACATTGAGCACCCGGCTGCGAACATGATTGTCGAGGTCGCCGAAACGCAGGAAGAGGAAGTCGGCGACGGCACGACCACGAGCGTCGTCATCGCCGGTGAACTCCTCTCGAAGGCCGAGGACCTCCTGGACCAGGACATCCACGCGACTATCCTCGCACAGGGGTACCGACAGGCCGCCGCCGAGGCCAAGGAAATCCTCGAGGACATCGCCATCGATGTCGACGCCGACGACAGCGAAGTCCTAGAGTCTATCGCTGCGACCGCGATGACCGGCAAGGGCGCCGAGGCATCGAAGGACCTGCTGGCCGAACTCGTCGTCGACGGGGTACAGGCCGTCGCCGACGGCGACGACATCGACACGGACAACATCAAAGTCGAGAAGGTCGTCGGCGGTGCCGTCGACGAGTCCGAACTCGTCGAGGGCGTCATCGTGGGCAAAGAGCGCGTCCACGACAACATGCCGTACTTCGCCGATGACGCAAACATCGCGCTGCTGTCGACGCCCATCGAGGTCAAGGAGACCGAAATCGACGCCGAGGTCAACGTCACCGACCCCGACCAGCTCCAGCAGTTCCTCGACCAAGAGGAACAGCAGCTCCGCCAGATGGTCGACCAGCTGAAAGAGGTCGGCGCCGACGTCGTCTTCTGTCAGAAGGGTATCGACGACATGGCCCAACACTACCTCGCACAGGAGGGCATCATCGCCGTCCGCCGTGCGAAGAAGTCCGACATGAAGGCGCTGGCCCGCGCGACGGGCGGCCGCGTCATCTCCAACATCGACGACATCACCGAGGACGACCTCGGCTTCGCCGGCAGCGTCGCCCAGAAGGACATCGCTGGCGACGAGAAAATCTTCGTCGAGGACGTCGAGGAGGCCAAAGCGGTCACGCTCATCCTCCGCGGCGGCACCGAACACGTCGTCGACGAAATCGAGCGCGCCATCGAGGACTCCCTCGGTGTCGTCCGCACCACGCTGGAGGAGGGCAAGGTCCTCCCCGGCGGCGGTGCCCCCGAAATCGCGCTGGCGCTCGGCCTGCGCGACTACGCCGACTCCGTCGGCGGCCGCGAGCAGCTCGCCGTCGAGGCCTTCGCTGACGCCGTCGACGTGATTCCGCGCACGCTCGCCGAGAACGCCGGTCTCGACCCCATCGACTCTCTTGTCGATCTCCGCAGCCAGCACGCCGACGGCGCCGACGCCGCCGGCCTCGACGCCTACACGGGCGAGGTCATCGACATGGAAGACGAGGGCGTCGTCGAACCGCTCCGAGTCAAGACCCAGGCCATCGAGTCCGCCACCGAGGCAGCCGTGATGATTCTCCGCATCGACGACGTCATCGCCGCGGGCGACCTCAAGGGTGGCTCCAGCGACGACGGCGACGACGACGAGATGCCCGGCGGCCCCGGCGGCGGTATGGGCGGCGGCATGGGCGGCATGGGCGGTATGGGCGGCGGCATGGGCGGCATGATGTAATTCAGTCGGATTACAACAGCCTACCCCACGCCCGACCCGTCTCGAACCGCCTTCCGAACGCTTCTTCCTTTTATTTCCCGTCCAGCGATGCCTCCGTCTCCCGTTCGACGTGGACCCGTCGGATGCGGTTGTCACCGACGGTCCGGACCGTGAGTCGGGCGTCGGCCACCTCGATTACGTCGCCCGGTTCTGCCGGCCGGTCCAACCGCTCGGCGAGTAGGCCGGCGACCGTCTCGCCTGCTTCCGGCAAGTGTGTCCCGATTTCGTCGTTGATAGACCGGGTCGAGGCCGTCCCGCGGGCGGTCGCGGTTGTCGGCGAGAGGGCGACGACCGCCGCCTCCTCACCGATATCGAATATCTCGCCGACGATCTCCTCGACGATGTCTTCGGTGGTCACCAGTCCCTCGACGGCACCGAACTCGTCGTAGACGATGGCCACCTCGGTTCGGCTCGCTTGCAGTTCGGCCAACACCTCGTCTATCTCTTGGCCCTCGAAGACGTGGAGTGCGGGGTTGGTCAACGACTGAAGCGAGGTGTCTGCCGGCGCGTCGACGAGGTCGCGGATGTCGACGTAGCCGAGGACGCGGTCCATATCGCCCTCGTACACCGGGAGGCGAGTGACCCGGCCCGAGCGACACGCGTCGATGGCGTCTTCGACGCTCGCGGCGGCGTCGACGGCGACCACGTCGGCCCGTGGCACCATCACGCTCCCGACGGCCGTCGTGTTGAACCGAAAGACCTGCTCTATCATCGCCTGCTCGTCGCCCCCGACGATGCCGAGTTCCTCGGCGGTCTCGACCAACGCGACGATTTCCTCCCGGGTTATGTAGGGGCGTTCGATGTCGCGGCCGCCGCCCGTGAGGCGGTTGATGCCGTCGGTAACCGTCTCGAAGACGACCACGACGGGGTACAGCGCCGTCTGGACCACCTTGACCGGTCGGGCGACGCGGAGCGCCACGGATTCGGGGTTGCCGACGCCGTAGGATTTCGGGACGACTTCGCCGAAGACGAGGACGACCGTACTGGCGAAAAGCGTCGCGAGCAGGACGCCGAGACCGCCGGGGAAGCGGTCGACGAGAAGCGCCGTCGCCAGCGAGGCGATGGCGACGTTGACGACGTTGTTGCCGACGAGAATCGTGACGAGAAGTCTGTGGGGGTCCTCCCGGAGCGCGACCAGCACGTCGCCGCCCGGTTCCGTCGCGAGCGTTCCGAGTCGGTGTTCCTCCAGCGAGAACAGCGCGATTTCGCTGGAGGAGAAGAAGGCACTCACTGCGACGAGGCCGACGATTGCGAGGAGTCCCGCAGTCAGGAACATACCTCACGGTGCGTGTCCGTCCACATAACCCCGCCGCCGCCTTAGATTCTTGACAACAGCGACCGCCGGCCCCGCTCTAAGGCGACGCCGGCGGCCAAAAGCAGCAGGCCGGCGACGACGAGCGCGACCGACCCCGACAGCGCATCGACGACCGTCGCCTCGACAAACGACAGCGACTGCAACAGTGCGCCGACGACGGCGAGGTCGATGTACGCCCGCGAGCGACGCAGGTATCCGAGGTAGCCAGTCGAGGCGACCCCGGCCAAGGCGACGGTGTGTAACCCGACGAAGGCGGCCAGTTCGGGAACGGTGTCCGGCGCCGTCACCGCGAGGCCAGTCGCGAGAGCGAGGGCGACGACGGTGAGTGCGGCCCAGCCGCCGGATTCCCGGTCGCCGTCGGCGAAGAGCCACCCGATGCCGAGGAGTGTGCCGACTGCTGTTGCACCCACGACGGCCGACGGTCCGAAGGTGTACAGTTCGAACTGTCCTTCGAGGACGGTCATCATCACAAGCGTCCCGATGGCGAGTGCGACGCCGCCGACGCGGTAGGTCCACTGGACTGCACCCTCGCGGGTGTGGCCGAGTGCGAACAGCGCGACGCCGAGGAGGCCGACTGCGGGAACGGGGTCGTCCGGCGAGGACAGCAAGAGGACCAACGCGACGACGACCGCGAGGCCGAAGCCTGCGGCGACCCGCGACCCCAGTGCATGGGCTGTCGGCAGGATGGCGACGGTCCACGCCAACAGCAGCCACTCCGGGTCGACACCGAGCGTTAGCAGGTCCTCGAAGAGGAACAGCGACGGCCCGACCAACACGGCCCCGAGGACACAGAGCGCGTGGCCGATTCGGGGGACTGACCGGTCGTAGGCGACGATGCCCGCGACGTACGCAAGCGTCGGTCCCGCGATGAGAACCGCCATCCGCGCCGCGCGCGGCAGGTCCGCCCAGTTCGTCGCGAGAAACAGGACGACACCGGCGAACACGAGGGCGGCGCCGACGAGCGACAGCGCGACGACGACCCGCGAACGCCCGGACGATTCGTCCTCGTAGCGTGCCAGTATCGCCTCGGCCTGAGACTCGCTGATGATTCCCTCGCGGACCCACTCATCGACTTCCTCTTGGAGGGCGTCAGGGTCCATGTCGCGAGTTCACACGACCGATTGTGATAAATCCGGGGCCAAAACGTGAGCAGATACGATTTGCGTGGGGAACCATCCAAATCGCCTCCTTGATAACTGACGGATGACTCTCCAGAGGAAAGACGAGATGGATTCCGAAGAAAACACCCACGTCATCCTGTTGCTCATCTATATTGGCGTTGGCATTGCCTTCCTGCTGTTCTCGCTTCTCATCATCGAGAGTATCGTATTCTGATACGTTCGCGGCCGATTACTACCGGCAGGCTACCACGGTTCGTCTTTCAGGCCGAACGCGTAGGCGATGGCGTTCGTCCCGACGTGGAGAATCGGTGTCAGAACGATGACCGCGACGATGACGGCCAGCGTGAACGTCTCGCGGAACCAGCCAAACGAGAGGATGGCGGTCAATAGCAGTGCGACCACGACGAAGTCGAGTTGGTCGACGACGGGGAAGACGGCGCCGCGCTTTCGGCCGGTCCGGCGCTTGGCGAACGACGCGAGGATGTCGCCGAGCATCGCGCCGAAGGCGAGGCCGACGGCGGCCGTGATGGGGAACTCGGGGAGGCCGAGGCCGAGCAATCCGTTCAGTGCGTTGAGCAGGAGCGCGACGACGACCCCCGCGGCGGTGCCGAAGGCGGTCCCGCGCCACGTCTTCCCGTCGCCGAGAATCCGTTTGCCGTCGTCGAGTCGGCGGCCGCCGTCGATTGGTCGGCCGCCGCCAGCCAACACGGCGACGTTGTTCGGGATGTAGGCGGGCAGCATCGCCCACACGGCGACGACGAGGGTCTCGACTACCATATCCGGCCTCCACTCGGCACGAGTATAAGACCGGGGGATTCCGCTTGCGGGGGTACGCTCTTGGGGCGGGCGGGAGTACTCGACGGTATGCTACCGCCAATCGCCCGGCGGTTCGTCGCCGGCGAGTCGCCCGCGACCGCGATGGACCACGCGCGCCGACTCAACGACGACGGAATCGGCGCGATACTCAATCTCCTCGGCGAACACTACGACACGCGCCCACCCGCCGACGCCGACACCGACGCCTACTGTCGACTGCTCGGGGAACTCGGCGACAGCGACCTCGACGCCTGTATCTCGGTGAAACCCTCCCAACTCGGCCTTGACGTCGATGTGGGCGTCTTCCGTGAGAACCTCGAACGCATCGTCGAGGCCGCCGCCGAAAGCGGTGCTTTCGTCTGGATGGACATGGAGGACCACACGACCACCGACGCGACGCTTTCGGCGTTCGTCGCACAGGCCGAAACGTATCCCGGCATGGGGCTATGTCTGCAAGCGAACCTCAAGCGGACGGCCGCCGACATCGAGCGACTCGCCGATGTCCCGGGAAAGATACGGCTGGTGAAAGGCGCCTACGAGGAACCCCCCGAAGTCGCTTACACCGACAAACCGAGGGTGAACGAGGCCTACCGAGAGTACCTCGAGTTGGCGTTTCAGGAGTTCGATCGCGGTGTCGCCGTCGGGAGTCACGACCCCGAGATGATAGCTCACGCCGCCGACCTCCACGAGGAGTACGGCACGCCCTACGAGGTCCAGATGTTGATGGGGGTTCGTGAGGACGCCCAACGGAAGTTGGCCGACGACGACGTCACCGTCTACCAGTACGCCCCCTACGGCGACCGCTGGCTGTCGTACTTCTATCGGCGGCTGATGGAGCGCAAGGAGAACGCGGTGTTCGCGCTGCGGGCGATTCTCACCGGCTAATCAGTCGTCGACGGCCTCGTCGTCGGCCCGAGGGGCCGGCGTCTCTTCGGTCACGTCGATTTGGATACTCTGCTCTCGGTTCTCGCCGAAGCCGGCGCTGAGGATGCGCGTCAGGGCGTCTTCGACCTTCTCGTCGACCTCCTCGTAGCGGTCCGGTTCGACCTCGACGACGAACCCCGTCGTGATGTTCGGTGCGGTCGGCAGAAACAGCACGTCCTTGCCGTCGTCGGTCGTCTTGCCCGTCTTGAACGCGGTCATCCGCATCCCGTTCCACGTTTCGAGTTTCACCGGCGTCTGGAGGTCTTCGGGGCCGGAGACAGCGGTTTCGACGGCCATCTTCGAGGCGTTGTACACGACCCGCAGCCCCGGCAGGCGGTTCATCACGTTGTCGAGTGACTGTTCGAGGAGGTCGCCGACGGTCGTTCGCATCAGGTAGCCGACCGAGAGGACCAACAGCGCGAACAACACTAGCGTGACAACAACGCGGACGACGACTGGCTGATTCGCCAGCGCTTGTTCCAACAGCGGCAGGTTGGCTATCGACTGGTAGATGAAGGCGACGACGTACGCCGTCACGAGCAACGGCACCAGCACGATGAGCCCGCTCGCGATGTCGCGCTTCCACGAGGGCGGCAGCATTCGTCTCAACATTTCCCTGCCGCGTATTCAGCGCTTCGACCTGGTGACGCCGTCGAGGCGACTATCCGACGCTTCCGCGGGCCTCAAGACCGACGCCGCCCGTTTGTCTCACCCGCTCCAGTGAAGGCTTCCGGCGACGAACCGCTCGCGCGTTGGATGGGCCTCGCCACGGTGGCGTCTCTATCTTCGTCTCACGGAAAGCCGACGGACCGAATCCGTCGAGGGCATCGTGTCGGGTGGAGGCTGGCCTCAGAACTGTACGTTGGTCTCCATGCCCTCGGTTGCCTCCTCTAACCCGTCGTCTTGTACGTCGGTCGTGAGCTGTTGGCTCAGGTCGGCAGTGGCGATGAGGTCCTCGAACTCGCTGCGGAACCGGCCGCTGACGCGTCGACTCTCGTCTCGGGCATCGACGACCCGGCGATACCGGCGGACGGTCGACTCGGAGACGCCGAGTGCCTCGGCGATGTCGCTCGTCGGACGGTCCTCGGCGAGGAACTCACGGAGCGTCTCCAACTCGAAGGGGGCGTCGGTGTCCCGTTCCCGGAGGAGGTGCAAATCGAGGCGGGCCCGAAACACCGTCCGCTGGTCCACGTCGAGCGCCTCGGCAATGTCCCCATCGGAGTCCCCGGCGTAGAACCGCTCGACGACCGCCACCAGCGCCTCGTCGTCCAGAGACGTATCGAACCCACAGACTTCCCGCATCTCGGCGACGATTGCGGCGAGTCCCTCGGTCGATGTCTCGCCGGTGAGCGAGCCACGGGACTCGGACTGCCGTTCGGTGACGGTGTCCTCGTCGGTGATGTCGACGAAAATATCCCGTAGCTCCTCGGTTTTTTCATCCATCTCGACTACGTATCAACCGGTTCTGTGTACATAAGCCTGTTCCCGAACGCGCCGTCGACCGATACACAAAAGGTGGTTGACGTGGTCGGGGGGAGTATGACTAACACATCGACAACCGACGTCGACCTCGTCGGGTCGGAGATGACGCTGAACATCGCCCGCGTCGCCCTGCTTGCGGCGCTGATGGGTGCCTTCGCCTACGTCTCGTTCCCGAATCCCTTGGTCCCGAGCGTTCCGGTCACCCTACAGGTGCTGGGCGTGTTCCTCGCGGCTATCTTCCTCGGACCGGTGTGGGGGGCCGCGGCGATGGTGGTGTACCTGCTCGCGGGCGCGCTGGGCGTGCCGGTGTTCTCCAGTGGGTCCGCCGGGTTGGGTTCGTTCTTCGGTGCGACCGGCGGCTACCTGGTGTCGTACCCCTTCGCCGCCTTCCTCGTCGGTGCCGTTGTCCACGGCGGTCTCGAACCGACGCCTCCGAAATCCGTCTCGGTCGGTCGTCTCCTCGTAGGGATGGGACTCGCCGTGCCTGTCGTTTACGCCTTCGGCATTCCCGTCTACTGGTACTATCTCGACGTGACGTGGACGACGGCTATCGTCAACGCCGGCCTGCTGTTCCTCCCGGCCGAGGCCGTAAAAATCGCCGCCGCCGTCGGCATCGTCCACAGCGACCGCCTCAAAACCGCATGATTCGAACCGAGGGTCTCGTCCACCGATACGGTGAGACGACGGCTCTCGACGGCGCCTCGCTGACCATCGAGGACGGCGAATTCGTCGTTCTCGCGGGTGCAAACGGGTCCGGAAAGACCACGCTGGTCCGACATTTCAACGGGCTGTTGGAACCGGACGACGGCGAGGTGTTCGTCAACGGTCGACCGGTCGACGAGGACCTCGTCGCCGCCCGGACGGCCGTCGGGATGGTGTTTCAGAACCCGCGGGACTGTTTCGTCGCCGCCACCGTCGGCGCGGACGTGGCCTTCGGCCCCGAGAACCTCGGTCTCTCGCGGGCGGAAATCGACGACCGGGTGGAGTCGGCGCTGGATGCCGTCGACATGGCCGACCGGGCCGACGAGCGCCTCGACCGCCTCTCCGGCGGTGAGCAGGCCCGCGTCGCCATCGCTGGAGCGCTGGCGATGGACCCCGACCACCTCGTGTTGGACGAACCGTTCGCGGGACTGGACTGGCCGGCACGACGGGCCGTCCTCGAACACCTCGATGGACTTTCGGAATCCGGGACGAGCATCGTCGTCGTCACCCACGACCTTCGGGACGTACTCGAGCGGGCCGACCGAGTCGTCGCGCTCTCGTCGGGGACCGTTGCCTTGGATGCCGACCCGGAGACGGCCCGTGACCGACTCGCCCAACTCGACGTACGACCGTGCTGAGTTACGAACCCGGCGACTCGCTGGCCCACCGTCTCGACCCGCGCTCGAAACTCGCCGTACAGGTCGGCTTCGTCACTGTCGCCTTTGCCTACACGACGCCTCGCGGTCTGGCCGTGCTGACTGCCGTGACGGTCAGCATGCTCGCCGTCGCCGCGACCCCGCCGTGGACGGCCCTCTCGGAGTTGAAGTACGTCCTCCCGCTGTTGGCGGCCGCGCCGGCCGTCGAGGCGCTGACGCTCGGGTCGCCGTGGGTCGTCGTCGCCGACGCCGTCGCGCCGGCGCTTGCGGCCTATCGAATCCTGTTGGTGTTGGCCGTCAGCGCCGCCTACGTCCGGACGACGCCCGTTCGGGAGTCTCGTGCGGTCGTTCAGCGACACGTTCCCGGCCGAACCGGACAGTTCCTCGGGATGAGCGTCGCCTTCGTCTTCCGGTTCTTGCCCGTCCTGCAGGCCGACCTCGCCCGGATTCGCGACGCCCAGCGCGCGCGACTCGGAACCGAACGGCCCGTTCACGAACGTATCGCGTCGGTGTTGCTGTCGGCGCTCGACGGCGCCTTCGACCGCTCCGAGCGGTTCGCCGACGCCCTGCAGGCCCGCTGTTTCGCGTGGAACCCGACGCTGCCCGCGCTTCGGTTCACGTGGCTCGACGGGCCGGCGCTCGTCGTCGCCGGTGGCTTCCTTCTCGCCGCCATCGTGACAGTCGTCTGAACGGCCGATGGAAAGCCAAATTTTGCCACAACAGCGCCCTACGGCGGTTCCGTGTAACAAAACTTAAGCGGATACGCCCCTGCCTATTGCCGTATGTCCATGGCGCTTCAGGCGGGAAGTGAGGTCACACGGGAGACCTACTGGCTCATCGGTCCGGTCCAGAAGGCGGTCTTCTACTTCCTCGCCACGTTGACGGTACTCATCCTCGCCATCGGCGTGTATCAGCGCTTCGCGCGATACGCCGAAGGCACCGAGGACTGGTTCGACCGGCTCGACGACCTGCCCGGACGGGTCGTCAGCGCGGCGAAAATCGTCGCATCGAACGAGAAACAGTTCAACCGCGATTTGGTCGGCGGCCTCATGCACGCCTTCATCCTCTGGGGCTTTCTGACCCTGCTCATCGCGACGACCATCCTCTTTATCGACATCGACTTCTACCGCATCGTCGTCGGTGATTCCTTCTTCGTCGGTGACTTCTATCTCTCCTACTCGCTGGTCACCGACGCGCTCGGCCTGTTGTTCGTCATCGGCCTGGGCATCGCACTGTGGCGACGCTACGTCACCCGCAACGACCGCCTGTGGGGCAAACACACCAACTGGGAGGACGCCTTCCTCGTGTGGTCGCTGTTCCTCATCGGTCTCGGCGGGTTCCTGCTCGAGGGACTCCGCATCCTCGGTGCCGACTTCCCCGCCCACGAGACGGTGAGTTTCGTCGGCTGGGCGACGGCGCTGGGCCTGCAGGGCATCGGGATGGACGCGGCGATGGTCCGGACCGTCTACCCCATCGCGTGGTGGTCTCACACCCTCCTCGCGTTCGTCTTCCTCGCGGCGATTCCGTACGCCAAACCGTTCCACATGATTTCGTCGTTCGCCAACATCGTCGCCCGCGACGAGAAGGCCGGCGCGCGACTGCCGGGCGTGCCCTCGGACCTCGATGCGACCAATGCTGAGTCCATGGAGGACTTCACGTGGAAGGAGATGCTCGACCAGGACGCCTGTACGAAGTGCGGTCGCTGTTCGTCCGTCTGTCCGGCTAACGCCTCCGGCCTGCCGCTGGACCCCCGTGACGTGATTCTCGACCTCAAGGAGTATCGGGAGTCGCTGGACGCCGGCGGCGACACCGAGGAAATCATCGCCGACGGCGGCGTCATCGACACCGAGACGATGGAGTCCTGTATGGCCTGTATGGCCTGCATGGACGCCTGTCCGGTCGAAATCGAGCACCTCAAGTCCTTCACCCGGCTGAACCGCCAACTCGTCGACCAGGGCGACGTTCGCCCCCAGATTCAGGACGTCTTCCAGAACGTGATGACGAAGGGCAACACCTTCGGGGACTCACCGGGCGACCGCGGCGACTGGGCCGACGAACTCGACTTCGAGGTCACGGACGCCCGCGAGGAGTCCGTCGACTACCTCTGGTATGTCGGCGACTACCCCTCCTACGACGAGCGCAACAAGAAGGTCGCCCGCTCGCTGGCGAAAATCTTCGAACACGCCGACGTCGACGTGGGCATCCTCTACGAGGACGAGGTGTACGACGGCAACGACATCCGCCGCATTGGCGAGGAGTTCCTCTTCGTCGAGCAGGCCGGTACGCTCGTCGACACCTTCCAGGAGTGCGATTACGACACCATCGTCTGTACGGACCCCCACTCCTACAACACGTTCAAAAACGAGTACCCCGAGGTCGACTTCGAGGAGTTCGCCGACGACCCGATGATGGAGTTCGCCATCGAGGGCTACTGGAACGCCGACGGCGACATCGACGTGTATCACTGGACTCAGGCCGTCGAGGAGTTGGTCGATTCGAACGTTCTCGGCCTCTCCGGCACCGAACTCGACTACACGGTCACCTACCACGACCCCTGTCACCTCGGACGGTTCAACGACGAGTACGAGGCGCCGCGGGAACTCGTCCGTGCGACCGGGTGTGACCTCCACGAGATGCCGCGCAACCGCGAGGACTCCTTCTGCTGCGGTGGCGGCGGCGGCGGACTCTGGATGGACCTCGAAGAGGAGACCAAACCCAGCGAGGAACGGCTCCGGGAGGCGCTGAACGACACCGAGGCCGGCGACGCCATCGAGAAGTTCGTCGTCGCCTGTCCGATGTGTATGACGATGTACGAGGACGGCCGCAAGACCGGCGGCTTCGAGGACGACATCGAAATCGTCGACGTGGCGGAACTCATCGTCGAGGCCCTCGAATCGAGCGGCGCGACGATTTCGGCGTCGGCCGAGACGCCAACCGACGCCGAGCCCGCCGACGACTGACTGTATCCCGGTTTACGACTCGTTGCTGCCGGTGGTGTCTGGACGGCAACCGTTCCAACAGATGTTTGATACTGTGGGGGGAACACGTCTCTAGATGACTGACACCGGGTTCCCCGAGGGTGAGTTGGGCATTATCGTCATCGGCAGCCTGCTTCACAGGGACGAACTCGCCTACCTGTTCGATGGGCTCCCGGACCGGACGGCACGGGTGCGACTCGATGGCTATCGGCGGGTGTTCGATGCGGTTGCCGACCGTCGAGAGACGGTCGGGGACCGCCGTGCCGTACTCAATCTACATTCCGCCGACGCGTGGTGCAACGGCGTCTTGGTGACCGACCTCTCTCCGCGCGAGTTCGGCATCTATGCCCGACGGGAAACCACCTACCGGTTCGAAATCGTCGATTCCGAGGCGGTCACGTACTACGAACACGAGTCGGTTGACCTCCCCGACGAAATCATCGTCGCCAGCGATGCACCCTCTCACGCCGACGTAAAGCCCATCCCATCGTACGTCAAAACCTGCCTTTCGGGTGCTCGCCAGTGGGGCGAGACGTTCTACGACGAGTTCCTCGAGACGACCGCCGTTGCCTCCGGGGAATCCCTTCGGTCGTATCTCGACATCGACCCGAGATAATAGCCGACAGCGGTCCTATATTTCGCACTCCTGTCGCTTTTGATACAGAAGCACCCATATCAGGAGTATCGAAATCGCGAGAAACACACCTGCAACGACCAGATGCTGAACCACCGCGATTGCTGGTGCGGTGAGGTGGGGAGCACTCACCGTGGAGACGTATCCGGATATCGTACTGAAGAACTGCTCGCCAGCGACGAGTGCGGCCAAGATGCCCAAAATGGATAGCGACACCTGCTTGCCCATCGTGTACTTCATATTTCGCCTGACTTTCACTAGGTCCTCGATACACGCGTTCACCGCCTTCCGTTCCGTCGAGGGCATGTAGATGTGGTTCGAGGAGTGGTTGCCGGTCAGGATGCCGCCATCGGATTCATTGTCGGCGGCTTTCGACATCTCGTCACTCGTTGCGCTTTCGGCTTCGACATCGACGCTGTCCGGGAGGTCGAGACACTTGACGTTGTGTTCCGTTCCACCCCACTCGATGACGACGCGGTCGCCGCTGCCGATTCCGAGCAGGTTTCGGGTGTCCGGTTCGACCCGGACGATGCGTCGCTCTTCGTCGATATCCAACCCCGGACGAACTTCGAGATTGATTCGGTTGTAGCCGACGAACAGTGCCCCAATCGAGTGCCACAACTGGTCGGTCAGCGTTCTGTCGGGCAAACTCGCCTCGATCGGTTTTCGGATTCCGAGTTTCTCGCCCCATCCCTCTTTGCTCCGCTCGTCGACCGAAATGACGCCGAGCGAGTCGCGGTTCACATTCCCGACGGCTATCGTCCCCCTTTCGAGTCGTCCTATCCCTTCCACGCGAAGGCTCGCCCGATTTCCGTTCATCGGATTGTACACCTCCACGGTGTCACCGTCAGTGAACGCCAGTTCCTCGAGTTCCCCCTTGTTTATGTAGCACGTCGACAGTCCCGTATCCTTCTCGACGGGGAGGCGGACGGGAACGAACAGTCTCGTCTCGTCGTCGGGGGACCTGGCGGTCGAGTGCGGCCGAACGTCGACTTTCCTCGTTCCCGACGTTCGCTGTTCGAAGATTCGCTCTTGATACGACCCCTTCAGCAGTCCCTCCGGCTTGTCGGGGGTCGGCTCGAACCCGTCGGCGAACGGGAGCAGGTACACTGTCTCCCCTTCGTCCCACGCCCGGCCGTTCGGCGTGACATCGACGTAGCTGTACGGTGTGATTCCCAACTCCTCGCGTATCAGTTCCGAAGGGAGGATGAGCGCGTGCTGGAACTGGTCTTGATACCGATGGAAATCGGACTGTTCGAAGTCCTCGATTTCGCCGACCGAAACCGTTAGTCGCCGTGTCACTTCGTCCCCACCGAAGCCATTGTCGAGTGTTCGGTTTCCTCCCCACTTATTTTTGACCCAACGTGGTGCGTGACAGCGACCGCCAGTTCGGAAAACGCCCGTCGAGTCCTCTCCATTCAGGAAAACTCATTACGGAAACGCGTGAGGAACCCGTATGCGCGAGCGCTTTGACGTGGTCATCGCCGGGGCGGGTCCGGCCGGCGGGCAGTGTGCACGCGACCTCGCCGCGAGAGGGTACGATGTCGTCGTGTTGGAGACGGAACCCGAAGACGAGTTCCCACGTCAGAGCAACAAATCCACCGGCGGGACGTTCCCGTCGATGATGGCGTCGTTCGGGATTCCCGACGACGTGGTGATGCAGTTCACCGACGACGTGGTCATCGAATCGCCGAACGACCATTTCGCCCGCGAACGGTCGGGCGCAGTCCTCGATTTCGGTGCGTTCAAGGAGTTCCTCGTCGAGGACGGCCAACGGCTCGGTTCGGAGTACTACTTCGACGCCCGGGTCTCGAAACCCATCGTCGAGGACGGCGAACCGGTCGGCGTGAAGTACAACGGCTCCGAGGAGGTGTACGGCGACGTGATAATCGACGCGACTGGTCCCTCCGCGCCGTTGGCGAAGGACCTCGGCGTCACCGACCTCAGTCGGAAGAACCACGCCATCGGCATCGAATACGAGTTCGAGGGCGTCGACCTCGACCACGAGGGGTACGCCGACCTGCATCGGTCCATGATGTTGCGTCTCGACCACGAGTACGCCCCCGGCGGCTACTCGTGGATTTTCCACACCGGCGGTGACACTGCAAAGGTCGGACTCTGTTACATCCGCAACGACAGCTACCAGCGCTACGCCGAGGTCGACCGCACCATCGACGGCTATCTCGACCACTGGCTCGACACCGACCCACGCTTCGAGAGCGCCGAACGCATCGAGGGCCGGCAACACCGCGGGTCGGCACACATCCAGCCGCCGACGAACCTCAGCACGGACAGCTTCATGGCCATCGGCGACACCGTCCCGACAATCGACCCGCTGTGGGGTGAAGGAATCAACAAGTGTATGCAGTCCGGCCGGGCCGCCGCAAAGACCGTCGACAGCTGTCTGACGCCCTCGAACCCCGACACCTCTGCCGACGCCATCTCGCTGTACGACGAGTTGTGGCACGACGAGGTGGCACCCGACATGGACTCGCGACTGTTGATGACGGAGATGCTGTATCTCGCCCCGAACGACCGCTACGACACTCTGCTGGGTGACCTCAACCGCCTCGACGACGAGACGCTCCAGCGAGCCAACGCCGGCGAAAAACGGGCCATCCTCAAACTGCTCCACGCCGGTGACGTGCCGCTGCTCGCCCGACTGGCGAAACATCGACGCGGCCGGTAACCCGACGAGCGAGGATTCAAATACTGGGAGGCGACCAGACGTCCCGTGGAGACGTTCAGCGACCTCGCGACGGCGGCGTACTGTCCGCGAAAACTGTACTACCGTCGGCGGGACGATGACCGCGGCCCGCCCGAGAAAATCGAGCGAATCCGAGCGCTCGCGACGCGCTACGAAACACTCCTGGATTCGGCGACCGACCTCTCGGCGGAACCGATAGCGACCACACCGACGCAGTATCGCTCGAATCTCGGTAGCGCGAAGGCCCGCCTCGACTGCTGGGGGACGCTCGCCGACCCCCCGAAGACGGACGTACTGTTGGAGGGCAAGGACTGTCGCGGAATCGCTCACAAACTGCTCGAGGACCCGGCCGTTCCGGTCGTCGTCTCGGCGGGAGAACCGCCGGAGCGTGGCGTCTGGGAACCGCAGTCGGTTCGGGCGACCGCGGCGGCGAAGGCGCTGGCGTGGGAGCGGGCGGAGCCAATCGAGCGCGCGTTCGTCGAATACCCCGCCTACGGCCGAATCCGCGAAATCCGGCTCACGACGCGCCGCAAGGCCGCCTACCGGCGTGCGCTTCGAACCGCCCAATCGATCGACGGGCCGCCGCCGCGGCTGCACGACGACTCCCGATGTGGCCCCTGTGAGTACCGCGAGAAATGCGGAGTGAAAACGCGGTCGCTGCGGTCGCGGCTTCCCCTATAGGCGTTCGTTCAGCCACGCCTCGATGTCGTCTGCGCGCGCCCCCCGACGGACGATTTCGCCGGCCGAAACGTCGACGACCGTGCTCTCGGTGCCCGGGGTTTCGCCGCCGTCGATGACGACCGTCCGTTCGCGGATGCCGGCGTCGATTTCGTCGACTCGGCGGGCGCTCGGTTCGCCGCTCCGGTTGGCGCTCGTCGCGGTTATCGGGCCGGTCCGTCGCGCGAGGTCGCGGGCGATGTCGTGGTCCGGGACTCGGATTCCAACGCGCTCTTTGCCGGCGACGAGGGCGTCGGGGACGCGGTCGTTCCGCTCCAACAGCACCGTCACGGGGCCGGGGAGGAATCGCTCGCAGAACGCCCGTTCGCGCTCGGAGGGGTCGGTGTAGTCGGCGGCGACATCGGCGTCGGGCAGCGCCATCGAGAGCGGTTTGTCCCGCGGCCGGTCTTTCGCCTCGAAGACCCGCCCGATGGCGTCGGCGTCGAGAGCGTCGGCGCCGAGGCCGTACACCGTCTCAGTGGGGTACACCACGAGGTCGCCGCGGCGAATCGCCGCGACGGCCGCTGTCAAATCCGTATCGGTCACAGTTGCTCGATTGCGGCCTCGATGTCGCTGTACGGCGGGAACTCCGGCCACGTCGTGGCGACCCAGGCCTCCCGAACGGTTCGCTCCTCGTCGATGACGAACACCGCCGGCCGCGGTTCGGCGATGCCGTTCATGCCGTCGAGGTCGTGACTGATGCCGTAGGACTCGGCGACGCCGTTCTGTGGGTCCGAAAACAGTTCGTAGTCCTCGACCCCCCACTCCTCGAGAAACCGGGAGTGTTCGTACGGCGTCGAAATCGACAGGCCGACGACGCGTGCGTCGTAGTCGACCCACTCGCGGTCGTCGATTTCCTGCCAGATGTACGTCGCCGGGAAGTCGCCGTCCATCGGATAGAACACGAGAACGACCGGCCCGTCGTCGGTCAGTTCCGAAAGGGAGGCGTCCTCCCAGTACTCGTCGTTGACGAGCGGACGGGTGAAGTCGGGTGCGGTCTCGCCGGCCTCGGGGTGGCCGGCGTCACCCAATTCGACGATGTCGAAGCCGAGGTTCATTCGGCATCACCCGCCGCGCTGGCGGTGACGTGCGCCGGGTCGACACCACCGTCGCCGTACGTCGTTTCGAGATACTCGACGATGTTCGCGCTCTCGCTCATCGTGACGCCGGTTGTCTCGTCGACGATTGCGGGGACGGTTCGTGCGCCGCTGATGCGCTTGACGACGTCCCGGCGGGAGTGTCGCGCCTCGACGAACCGCGAACGGTACTCCAGACCGAGGTCGTTCAACACGCGCACGACGCGCTCACAGAACGGACACGCCTGCAACCGGTACAACGTAATCGCTGGTTCGGACATACCATCTCGTTGGGGTGGTCATCGCCTAAGGGTGTCGCCCGCGGACCCACCCGACACACGACCTCGGTGTTCGCGTCCATGACAACTCTTAATCCCGCGGCCGGAGAACAACGCACGTCTAAATGGGCTCTCTCGCGCTGTCGGCCGTCACGGTCTGGTTACAGGCTGCTCCCGACGCCGGCGAACTTCCGTTCAGTGACACGACCGTCATCGTACTCGGCGGCGTGGTAATCCTCGGATTGGTCGCACTCTCGGGATTCTTCTCGTCGTCGGAGATAGCGATGTTCTCGCTGCCACCCCACCGGGTGGATGCCCTCGTCTCCGACGAAATCCCGGGGGCCGAGACGCTGAAACACCTCAAGGACGACCCCCACCGGTTGCTCGTCACCATCCTCGTCGGCAACAACATCGTCAACATCGCGATGTCGTCTATCGCGACGGGGTTGCTGGCGACGTATTTCCTCTCACAGGGACAGGCCGTCCTCGCGTCGACGTTCGGCATCACCGCCCTCGTGTTGCTGTTCGGCGAAAGCGCGCCGAAGTCCTACGCCGTCGAACACACCGAATCGTGGGCGCTCCGCATCGCTCGGCCGCTGCAGTACGCGGAGTACGTCCTCATGCCGCTGGTGATTACCTTCGATTACCTCACCCGGCAGGTCAACCGACTCACCGGCGGCCAGTCCTCGATCGAGTCGACGTACGTCACTCGCGAGGAGATTCGCGACATCATCGAGACGGGCGAACGCGCCGGCGTCCTCGAGGAGGACGAACGCGAGATGCTCCAGCGCATCTTCCGCTTTACCAACACCATCGCCAAGGAAATCATGACGCCACGGCTGGACATGGACGCCGTCTCGAAGGACGCCAGTATCGAGGAGGCCCTCGAGAAGTGTGTCCACGCCAACCACACGCGGCTTCCGGTGTACGAAGGGAGTCTCGACAACGTCCTCGGCATCGTCCACGTCAGCGACCTCGTCCGCGATTACTCCTACGGGGAACGCGAGGACGTCGAACTCGAGGACCTCATACAGGAGACGCTCCACGTCCCCGAATCGAAGAACGTCGACGAACTGCTCGCGGAGATGCGCGAAAGCCGGATGCACATGGTTATCGTCATCGACGAGTTCGGCACCACCGAGGGGTTGGTGACGATGGAGGACATCACCGAGGAAATCGTCGGCGAACTGCTCGAAGCCGGCGAAGAGGAGCCAATCGAGTTCATCGACGACCGCACCGCGGTTATCAAAGGCGAGGTGAACATCGACGAGGTTAACGAGGCGCTTGAAATCGATATCCCGGAGGGAGAGGAGTTCGAGACGCTCGCGGGCTTCATCTTCAACCGCGCGGGACGACTCGTCGAGGAGGGCGAGACCATCGAGTACGACGGCATCGACATTCACATCGAGGGCGTCGAGAACACGCGCATCATGAAAGCCCGTCTCGTCCGCACCGAGGCCTACGACGAGCAGGCACCCGAAGAGCAGATTGCCGACGAGGAGTGACCGACGACGATTACAGCACTGCGGTCGCTGCGGTGTAGAGACCGAAACTCAACACGCTGGCCACTAGCAGCGACCCAACCCACGCCAACACGGTGTACCCCATTTTTCCACGACTGACGCCACCGGTGCCGGCGGCCGCGCCGGCGCCGACGACCGCCGAGACGATGATTTCGTTGAACGAGATGGGGACGCCGAGCAGGATGGCCGTCTGTGCGATGGCGAAGGAGGGAATGAGCGCGGCGATAGAGCGGCGTGGGCCCAGCGAGGAGTAGTCCTGTGCGATGGCCTTTATCATCCGTGGGGCGGCGGTCCACGAACCCAACAGCAGGCCGACGCCGCCACCGAACAGAAGCGCGATGAGCGGAATCTCGACGCTCGTGGTGTCGAACAACGGCAACAGGGGGCCGAGCGCGAGTCCGACCTGACTGCCGCCCGCGGAGAAGGCGACGAGTGCGCCCAACGCGAGTAGGAAGTGGCGCTGGCCCGCCGCTTCGTCGTTGCGCATGTCGGCGGCGAGTGCGCCCGTGACGGCGACTGCGAAGGCCAGTGTCACCGCCGCCTGACCCGGGAGGCCACCACCGAGCGTCGTCGAGAGGCTTCCGACCCCGTCGGGCGGCCCCAGAAGGACGAACTCGACGTTCGCCAACAGCGCGCCGACGACGCCGGCGAGTGCGGGAATCGCGACCCGCTCCGGGACCCCCTCCCGCCGGAGGAACTTTGCCGTCCCGTAGGCGATGCCGCCGCCGACGAAGGGCGTCAGCGTCCACACCGAGAGTATCTCCGTGTACTTCGTCCATGCGGGAGACCCCCCCATCGCCAGGCCGGCACCGACCACCGCGCCGGTAACGGTGAAGGCCGTCGCGATGGGGTAGCCGGTGAAGATGCCGACGGCGACGAGGCCCGCGGCGATGCTCAACGCGACGATGGCCGCGCCGGGCGACAGCGTCGTGCCGACGACGAGTTCCCGACCGACCGCTTCGGTGACGTTCGCACCCTGTAGCGTGGCCCCGAGCAGGCCGAGAATCCCGACGAAGAAGCCGGCGCGCATCACCGAGATGGCGTTGGCGCCGACGGCGGGTGCAAACGGCGTCGACCCGGATGACCCGGCGCCGATGGCCCACGCCATGAACAGGCTGGCTCCCCCGGCGGCCACGAACGTCGCGAGCGTCAACGCCTCCATCGAAAGCGGCTACGTCGGCCGCCCGTATAAATACCGGCCGAACGCGCTCGCGACGCGAAACGCGTTTACCGACCGCGTTCGGAGTCCGGATGTGTCCGACGACGCCTATCTGACGCTGGCCGGCCGGGGGACGGCGCGGTTCACGGTGCAGGGGTCGGAATTCATCGGTCACGCCGCGCCGGTCGAATCAGTCGAGGCCGCGGAGGCGTTCGTCGAAGAAATCGAAGCCGAGTACGACGACGCCACCCACAACGTGCCGGCCTATCGGGTCCGGGCGGACCCGTTTCGGGAGTACGCCTCCGACGACGGCGAGCCCTCTGGAAGCGCCGGAAAACCGATGCTGTCGGTGCTTTCGGGTCGAGAGTTGGAGAACGTCGTCGTCGTCGTCACGCGCTACTACGGCGGGACGAACCTCGGTGTCGGCGGCTTGGTCCGGGCGTACTCGCAGGCGACGAAAGACGCCGTCGACGCCGTCGGCGTCGTCGAACAGCGACCACAGGAGACGTTCCGTGCCGTCGTCGACTACGACGATTCGGGGACGGTCCGGGGAATCCTCGAAAGCGAAGCCGTCACGTTCGAGGCCGACTACGGCGAACGCGTCCGCTTCGAGGTCCGAGTGCCGGTCGCCGAGGCCGACGCGCTTCGTGACCGCCTCCGGAGCGCTACCAGCGGTCGAATCGAACTGTGAGGTCTCCGTCAGCCGTGCGTCTGACGCTTCGACAGGAACGAAACCGCAGGAAAGCGGCCATCTCCACGTGAAGTAGGGGGGTTAAGATGGATTCTGGTGGAAATCGGTCGTGGCTGCCGTCTCGCGTATCTCGAGGGGAAACGCCGGTCAGGTGCCGAAGGCTCGGTCGCCCGCGTCGCCGACGCCGGGAACGATGTAGCCGTCGTCGTCGAGGCGCTCGTCGATGCTGACGGTGAGGATGTCGGCCTTCGGGAACGCCTCGTCGACGCGGACGAGTCCCGGCGGCGCGCTCACAGCTGAGAGCACCACGAACCGTTCGGGGTCGCCCTTCTCTAAGACCTCCTCCAACACCGCGACCATCGTGCTCCCGGTAGCCAACATCGGGTCGGCGACGATGACGGTGTCGTCCTCGTTGATGTCGGGCAGTTTCACGTAGTCGACGGTGATGGGAAACTCGCCGTCGTCGTCCATGCCCGCGTCCTCGTCGCGTCCCGCCGAGATGACGCCCTGTCGGGCGTGCGGGAACGCTTCGACTAACCCCTCGACGAACGGCGTTGCCGCCCGCAGCACGTTGACGATGACCACATCGTCGAGTCCCTTGACGACCTCGCCGGTGGTTTCGGCCAGCGGCGTCGTAATCGAGACGTACTCGGTGTCCATCATGCCGTCGATGATTTCGAAGCCACAGAGCCGCCCGAGGTCGATGAGACCGTTGCGGAACGCCACCTGGTCGGTGTCGACCGACCGAAGCTCCGAGAGGGTGTGCTTCGCGAGCGCGTGAGTGATGACGTGGGCGTCATCACGGTCCTCGATTGGCATATCGGTACGGCGGGCGCCGACGGCTTAAAGCCAGTCGTTGGGACCGACGAGCGACAAAAGGTAAACGTCCCGGCGTCGTAACCGCCGACAATGGAGGTCGAAGAGAGCGTCTCCGGCTTCAAAGTTCGTGGGAGTTGGGGAGACATCGTCGAGCACGGTGAACGGCTCACTCGCGCGCTGAAGGACATCGCCGACGAGGGACAGGCGGTTGACGAGGCCACCCTCGAAGAGTGGGACGAGTGGCGTCCGAAGGCCGACGAACGGCTCGGCGAGGACGTCAACGAAAAGACCGCCGAGAAGGCGAGCGTCTCCGAGGGTGAAGGAGAGAAAGCGGGCAAGGGCCCCGACGAGGACCTGAAGACGGCCGGCGAGAAACTCGCGGAGTCCTACGACAGCCTCGAAAAGCCCGAGGAGGCGGTCAACGAGTGGCGGAAGTCCATCAACTACGTCGCCCGTGCCGCCGACTCCGCGACGCGGAAGGCCCTCCGGAAAGTCGAGGGTAGTGTCTACAAAAACGTGATGACGCAGGTGTCGCCGTATTACTTCGACAACGAACTCGTGAGCGCGAACCTCTCGCGGGCCGACACCGACGACTACGTCTTCGAGGTGAACGTCAACGACGACGACCTGAAGATTCGCGTCTCGAACAAACTGGCCGACTACGAGACGTCGGTCGACCGCTGGCACGTCGACACGCCGAAGGACACCGACATCGCCGAGGCCGTCGAGGGCCACGCCCCGCCGGAGGACGAAGAGACCCACGGCGAGTCCGAACCGACGAAGAACTAATCGGCGGCGTTACTCCAACTCGATTTTCCGAACGAACGGCAGCGACCGAATCTCGTTTATCAACTCGCCGTCGAGCGATCCGTCGGTGACGATGTACAGTTTCGGCTCGTCGGTGAACTCGGGGTCTTCGCTTATCGTCTGTCGAATCGAGATGCCGTGGTCGGCGATGCGGCCCGTCACCTCGGCGACGATGCCGGATTGGTCGGCGTCGCCGACGCGGACGGTGAGCACGGTCAAATCGAGTACCGGCGCGAGGTCCATCAGCGACGGAATCGCGGAGATGTTCTGGAAGATACGCCGGAGTTCGTCGTCAGCGAGGATGGCGTCGGTCGTTGCGTCGACGACCCGCCGGTCGACGTCGATTTCGCGGGCGATGCCCGTGTTCGGGATTTCGATGCCGCCGGAGACGACCCGGCCGTCGTCGTTGACCGAAAAGCCACGCTCCAAGAGGAGTCGGATGACAGCCTGTTGGCTCGGGCTGTCTTCGAACTTTCGCATGATTTCGTCGAACATACACGCTTCTCGGGGGCGGAGGTGTTGTCAGTTACGCCACTCTATCCGAGGGGACGGACTTTTTGTCGCCGACGGTGGAGTTCGGGTATGGTCCTCTCGGAACTGTTCGACGAGATGCCGTTCAACGACCGACTCGGGATCGAACTGCTGGACGCCGAGGACGGTCACGCAAAGGGAAAACTGGAACTCTCCGCGGAGCACTCCTCGAACCCGAACACGATGATTGCCCACGGTGGCGTCACCTACGCGCTTGCGGACACCATCGCGGGTGCGGCGGCGGTCTCCGCGAACTACACCGTCACGCCGACTATCGACATGCGAATCGATTACCTCTCGCCGGCCACCGGCGGGACGCTGTACGCCGACGCGGAAGTCATCCGAAACGGCAACAACGTCGCCACCGTCGAGGTCGACGTTACCGACGAGGGGGGGACCGACATCGCCACCGCTCGCGGGACGTACAAGACCGGTGGCGGCGACGGGTCGTCGGCGTGGCGCGGCGAGTCCGACGACGGATAGCCGACCTGTCTAGTCGTCTGCGGGAGCCGGACTCCCCCCCTCGACGCTCGTGTCGTGGACGGTGCCGTCGTCGTTCCAGCCCCGGAGGTCGTAGTAGTTCGACAACTCCTCGTCGAGGCCCTCCAGTTCGTAGGGGAGGGCGTCGTCGTCGCCGCGGTCGAAGCCGCGCTGATTGTTGAAGTGGCGTTCGAGTTCGATGATGCGGCCGCCGACCTCCTGAAGCGTCTCCCAGTCGGTGCCGAACAGCCGCGCATAGCGGTCGTGGTCCATACTCGAGAAGGCGAACTTACAGAGGACACCGGAGTCGTGGACGGCGTTTTTGTTCTCCATCTCGATGAGCCGTTCGGATTTCCCCTCGACGCCGTCGGAGTCGAGCGCCTGGTCCGGCGCGACGAGCGGATATTCGAGTTGGTACATCTCGGCGTACATGTGGTCGGCGCCGCGATTCGAGGTGGCGAAGGACAGTCCCTGTCCGTTCAGCGTCCGGCCGTCGTGGGCGGCGAACTCCATGCCCTTCATCGTCCAGTTGTCGACGCCCAACTCCTCGTGGAAGCGGTCGATTCCCTCCGCGAGGGTGTCGCCGACGCCCTCCCGGAAGGCAATCTTCTCGATGAGGTCGTGGATGAGGTCGGTCTTGCCGAACTCGTCTTCGGCGGCGAGGTAGGCCGCAATCGAGTCGCCACAGGAGATTGTGTCGAGTCCGTACTGGTCACACAACTCGTTGGACTTCATGATGGCGACGAAGTCGTCGACGAGGGCGTTCGAGCCGAACGACATCATCGTCTCGTATTCGGGGCCCTCGGTTTCCAGTCCGGATTCCTCGTCGCGGGTCGGCAGTTTACACGCGAAGGCACACGACGAACACGTCCCCTTCTTGTATTTGTGTTCGATGACGGCGGCCGAACCGATGTCATCGACCCCGTCGTAGCGCAGCTCCTCGAAGTACTTCGTCGGGAGCGCGCCGACGGCGTTGGCGTAGTCCGAAACCGAGACGGTGCCGGCGTCTTTCATCGGACTGCCGGATTCGGAGGCCTCCTTGTGAATCTCCATGACGAGTTCCTCGTCGATACCCTCGATTTCGGGTCGGGAGTCGCCGTCGAAGGTGAGGAACTTCACGTTCTTCGCGCCGAGGACGGCGCCGAGGCCACCGCGACCGAAGGCACGGGACTCGCTCGTCATGATGGAGGCGAATCGCACCTCGTTTTCGCCAGCGGGGCCGACGACGGCGGTGTGTTCGTAGTCGAGACCGGACGACTCCTCGATGTACTCGGTCGTCTCCTCGACGGTCGCCTCCGCGAGGTCGGGGACGGCCTCGAACTCGACGCCCTCGTCGGTGACGTGGACGCCGACGAGTTCGTCGCTCGCGCCGGCGATTTCGACCGCA
Organism: Natronomonas gomsonensis; assembly: GCF_024300825.1. NCBI lineage: Archaea > Methanobacteriati > Methanobacteriota > Halobacteria > Halobacteriales > Natronomonadaceae > Natronomonas > Natronomonas gomsonensis. The sequence continues at coordinate 3,121,892 of NZ_CP101323.1, forward strand.
GCGTAACCGGTGTCGACGAACGGCCGGGACATGAAGCCGCCGGCATTCGACGACAGCAGGCCGTCGGTCAGCGGCGAGAGGCCGGTACAGGACATCCGACCGGTGTAGCTCATCATCGACGTTTGCAGCGGCCCCGTTGCGAACACCAGTCTGTTCTCGGGGCCGAGTGGGTCGGCGTCGTAGGGGATGCGGTCGTGGGCGAGTTTCGTCCCGACGCCGCGGCCGCCGACGAACGCCTCCAGTTCTTCGTCGATGTCTTCTTCGGTCGTCTCCTGTCGTCCGACGTCGATAGACAGAAGCGGGCCCTCGGTGTGAATCATAGTCTATCGTCTAGGCGAGAGCGGACCCCTTAAACGGTGTGCCACGAATCCTCGGGGGGTTAATCCCCACGACAGAGGTCCATCGCTTCCCGGACCGCGTCGTGTTCGCCGATGAGGGTGATTTGGTCGCCCTCCTGAATCTCGTAGTCGGGTTCGGGGACGAAGGTTTCGTCCTCGTGGGAGATGAGAACGATGAGACAGCGCCCCGGCAGTTTCGGACCGACCTCGCTGATGGGTTGGCCGACGAAATCGCTGTTGCCGACAGTCACTTCCTGTACGTCGCCTTCCACACCGATTGAACTGGACCAACTGGCCAGCGCCGGTCGCTCGATGGCGTTGTCCATGGCCTGGGCCGTCGCCAGCGTCGAGGAGATGGTGTCGACGCCCAACTCCTCGAAGGCCTCGACGTTCTCGGCGTCGTTCGCCCGGCAGATGACGCGTTCGACGTCGAACTTCGTGACGGCGAGTTGGCCGACCAGCAGGTTCACCTCGTCGTTACCGGTCGCCGCAACGACCGTCGAGGCGTTCTCGACGCCGGCCGACCGGAGGGTGTCGATTTTCGTCCCATCGCCGATGTGGACGGTGAACCCATCGTTGCGGGCCTGTTCGACTGCTTCGTCGTCGTTCTCGATGATGACGACGTTCTCTCCTCTGTCTTCGAGGCGGGTGGCGACCTCTCGGCCGACCTGTCCGCCTCCGATTACGAGTACACGCATTGGTATCACGTCGAGGTATTCCGCGATGTGACGGGCGAACCCGCCCTGCAAGACGACCGTCGCGAGAATCACGAGGAACACGGTCCCGACCAGAAGCGTCGCGTTGGCCTCCAGTTGGGCGGCCCGTGCGATTTGTCCGGCGGCCTCTGCCTCCTCGGCGGCAGTCTGGAGTTCGATGGCGAACAGCGTCGCAACCGACGCGGGGATGATGCCCCGCGGCCCGACGAAGCCGACGAACAGTCGTTCGGGGCGAGTGAAGTTGCCGCCCACCGTCGAGAGATACACCAACAGCGGTCGGATAACGAACGCGACGGCGACGACGACGGTGATTCCGCCGATGCCGAGCGCCAGCAGGTCCTCGAGTTCCAAAAGCGCCGCCAAGGCGATGAAGACGAACGACAGCACGATGAGCGTGATGTCGCCTTTGAACTCGGAAATCTGTTCTTCGTAGGGTATATCGAGGTTTCCGAGGACGATGCCGGCGGTCGCGACGGCGGCGACGCCCGCCTCGCTGGCGAGGGTCTCCGCAGCGCCGAACGCGACGAGGGCGCCGGCGAGGACGACGAGTCGGGCGTTCCGAGGAGCGTCTCCCGGCGAGAGGTCGATGTATCTCAGCACGAACCAGACGACGGCGGCGACGGCGGCCCCGATGAGGATGCCGCCACCGAGGCGCTCGATGAACAACCCGAAGAAGGCGCTCAGGGTCGGGTCTTCGAGGCGAATCACTTTGAACACCACGATGGCGAGGATGGCCGCGGTCACGTCGTTGACGATGCCTTCCGTTTCCAGTGCGACCTGTACCCGGTCGCGGACAGGGACGACAGCGAGAATGGGCGTGATGACCGTCGGGCCGGTCGCTATCAGGAGGGCTCCGACGAGAAACGCGATGCCCCAGTCAGCCCCGAGAGCGAACCGGACCGCGACCGCCGTCCCCAACAGCGCGATGACCGCGCCGATAGTGACCAAACGGAGGCTCTCGCTCGTGGCCTGTCGAAGTTTCTCTATGCGGAGGTGAAACGCCCCCTCGAAGACGATGATGGCGACCGACAGTCCGACGATGGCCGGGAGCGCCCCGAAGGAGTCGCTCGTTATGATGCCGAGTCCCTCCGGGCCGAGTCCGATACCAGCGGCGAGTAAGAAGACGATACTCGGCACTTCGAAGCGATCTGCGAGCAACTGTGCGCCGACGCCCAGCGCGATAATCGCCGCTACGAGTGGAATCAGTTGACTGGACACGGTTCCTCCGTCATCGACTTACCGGTTCACGGCCGCGGCGAATAAATCCCCGGGACACCGTTGGTGTCGACGGTTCACTCGCCGTCCTCGGCCCGTTCGTCGAGGTAATGGAACACGCCTCTGACGTTCATCGCCACTTCGCCGTCGCCTTTCTTTTGGCCCCACACCTCGCCGATGTCGCTCTCGTCGACGAAGTGTTCGATGACCGCCGCGTCGTCGTCCAATTCATCGCGTTTCTCGGCGACGCGTTCGACCCACTCGGTGATGACGCCGACGTACTCCGAGAGTCGCTCGTCGGTCGCCGCCGGGCCGAAGTGGGCATAACACAGCGTTTCGGGGTCGATTCGGGCAATCATCCGTGCGTCGGCGACGACCTCCTCGAGATCGAACCCCGGCGGCGGCGAGGTCTCCCGGATGGACTCGTATTCGGGCACGTAGATGCCCGCAGCGTCGGCGGTGAACACGACGCCGTCGTCGGGTTCATGGAAGACGGCCTGGTGGAAGGCGTGGCCGGGAGCGTAGTGGGTCTCCAGTTGCCGGTCGCCCAAATCGATGGCGGTACCGTCGTGAATCGGCTCGATACGGTCGACCGGAACCGGCTTCGGTTTCGTGTAGTACTCGATTTGCTCGCCGACGGCACTCTTGGTCCCCTCCCAGATGGCGTCGGGGTCCGAGAGGAACTTCGCGCCCTTTTCGTGGACGTACACGTCGGCGTCGGTTTCGGCGGCGAGAAAGCCCGCTCCGCCCGCGTGGTCGAGGTGGACGTGGGTGACCACTATTGCTTCGAGGTCGGCCGGCGCGATGCCGACCGACTCCAGTGCGGCCAGGATTCGCTCGTAGTTCGTCCCGATGCCCGTATCGACGATGGCCGGGCGTTCGGCGTCGAGGATGTACACCGACCCGTACTCGGGGGTGTCGTACATGCCGGTGTCGACGTAGTAACAGTCCGACACCGCACTCACTTCGTACACGTCTCCGATTCCCATACCGGTATCTCGGAGCACAGGAGCAAAAAGCCCAACCCCTGCGGTTTCAGAGCGACCGCTGGAGCGCCGACCACAGCGTATTCTGTCGCTTCTGTAACACCGTAATCGGCGAGGCGACGCTGTACTGGCCGTCGGCGTTCTGCTCGGCGATGCCCTCGCTCTCGAAGTCCTCCAGCGTCGACCGGACGGTGTCCTCAGACAGCACCATTCGGCCGGCGATGGTCTCGGGGGTCCCGCTGCCGAGCGTCTGGACGGTGAGATACACCGAGACGCGCTGTGGTGATTCGAGGACGCTCACGAGCAGTTCGTTGACGAGGTTCCCGCCGGCGGATTTCGCCGAGGGTTCGGTGACGACCATCTCGTCTTCGGTGAGCGGTTCGGCCTCCTCCAGTCGCTCTTCGAGCGCCGAGACGGCCGTCTTGCGGTTCTTCCCCTCGCGTTCGCGTTCGAGCAGTCGTTCTAGGGTTTCGGGTTCGGCGATGTCGTCGGCGAGGTCGGTCAACTCCGCGACGGTGTAGTCGGCGGGGTCGACGTCGACGAGGTCTTCTTCGGTGATTTCGTCGTCGGTGGTGAAACTCACTTCGCCGTATCCCTCGACCTGAAGGCCGACCTTGAGTTCGTGGACGCCGAGGCGGAGCCGGTCGCGGTCGAGCACCATCTGGACGGTTTCGGCGAGGTCGAGTTCGAGTGGGTCCTCCGGAGTTATCTCGTCGGCTCGATACTGCTCGTCTTCCGACAACTCCACCGTAATGTCCCCCTGTGAGACCTCCTCCTCGTCGAGGGCGACCAGCGTAATCCCTTCGAACTCGGCTTCGATGAGCCGGTTCTTCAACTCGAACTCGACGCCGCGTTCGGTGTTCTCGAGGCTCTCCCAGGTGAAGAGCCGCTGGAGATACTGCTCTATCATACGCGGGCCAACACGTTCACGACACTTCGGTCTGTCGTCAACCCGACACGCTCGGTGTCGCGTTTACTCGGCGAAAGCGGCCGGGAACCGGTCGCACGCGACCGACACGACTTTGCCCGGGCCTGCCGAACCGCCGACAAATGCTATCGAGGCAGTTCGTCCGCGAGAACACCGAGGAGGTCCGGCGGGCGCTGGAAACGAAAGGCGTCGACGTCGACCTCGACCGAATCCTCGAGGTCGACGAGGAGTGGCGACAACTCAAGGCGAAAGGCGACGACCTGCGTCACCAGCGCAACGAAGTCTCCAGTCAAATCGGCGAACTGAAACAGGCCGGCGAGGAGGAGAAAGCCCAGGCCGCAATCGAGGAGTCCCAGGAACTGAAGGCCGAACTCGAAACCGTCGAGGAACGCGCCGAGGAACTGGAAGCCGAACTGGAGGCGGCGCTGCTTGAGATACCGAACGTCCCCCACCCCGACGCCCCCGTCGGCGAGGACGAATCCGACAACGTCGAAGCCGACCGCTGGGGCTTCGAGGACCGACGGGAACTGCCCGATGAGGTCGTCCCTCACTACGACCTCGGCGAGGCGTTGGACATCCTCGATTTCGAACGCGGCGCGAAAGTGACCGGCGGCGGCTTCTACTTCGCGAAAGGCGAGGGCGCCCAACTGGAACACGCCCTCGTGCAGTTCATGCTGGAGACCCACCGCGAGCAGGGGTACACCGACGTGTTCCCGCCGATTCCGGTCAACTCGGCGTCGATGCGCGGCACCGGCCAGTTCCCGAAGTTCGTCGAGGACGCCTACCGCATCGGCGGCGACAACGACGAGGACTACGACGACGACGACCTCTGGCTGTTGCCGACCGCCGAGGTGCCGGTGACGAACATGTACCGCGACGAGATTCTGCTCGACGACGACCTCCCAATCAAACACCAGGCGTACTCGCCGAACTTCCGGCGGGAGGCCGGCGAACACGGCACCGAGACGCGTGGCATCGTCCGCGTCCACCAGTTCAACAAAGTCGAGATGGTGAACTTCGTCCGCCCCGAGGAGAGCTACGACCGACTGGAGGGACTCCTCGATGAGGCAACCTCCGTGCTGGAAGCGCTCGGCCTCCCCTACCGCGTCCTGGAGATGTGTACCGGTGACATGGGCTTCACACAGGCGAAGAAGTACGACGTGGAGGTGTGGGCGCCCGGCGACGACATGGAAGACGGTCCCGAGGCCGGCGGTCGGTGGCTGGAAGTCTCCTCGGTGTCGAACTTCGAGGACTTCCAGGCCCGGCGAGCAGGAATCCAGTACCGCCCCGAACAGCACGAATCGGCAGAGTACATCCACACACTCAACGGCTCTGGAGTGGCGGTGCCGCGGGTCGTCGTTGCCATCCTGGAGTACTACCAGAACGACGACGGCACCGTCGACGTGCCCGAACCGCTCCAGCCGTACATGGGTTGCGAGGTCATCGAGGGTCACGACGCCGTCGGCGAAACCGCGGTCGGCGACGGCGCCTGATTACCGGGGTACCGGCCGGGCACACTCACCACAGAACGTGTACTCCTGACGGACGTCCTGTCCGCAGTGTCGACAACACCGGACGGCCGTCCCTTCGAGTTCGCATTCGATAGTCGCTTCGACGTCGGGTCGACCCCACTCGCGACGCCTGTCAAGAGGGGTCAACGCATCCGCCTCTCGAACCAGCGGTTCGAGGAGAAAGGCGACGACGACCGCAAGTGAGACGGCGACAGCCACGCTCGGAAGCATCAGTTCACCGTCGGAACTGGATGCAGTTAGCGGCCCTGCCGCTGCTGTACGGCCTTATTTGTTAGCCGGACGGCGGCCGAACCTCACAGCGGGTGTTCGTCGGTGTACGTTTGGATGTCGGCGATGGCTCCCCCGTCGATGTCGAAAGTATCCACGAAGCCGAACCACACCTCGCCGTCGGCCCGGAGCAGTCGCCCCTCGGCGGCGACGCGGCCGCCCGCTTCCGTGCTGTACACCGCATCGAGTACGTGTTCGGTGTCGGTTTCGGGGCGCTCTTCGCGCATGAACTCGACGAAGCGGTCCCTGCCGGAGAGCGTCCGGTCCGGGCGCTCGTGGACGAACCCCTCGGCGAGAAGCGACTCGAGCGTCTCGTAGTCGGCGGCGTCGATGCTTCGGTAGTACTCCCGCGTGAGGGCAGGGCCGTCCATACCGACAATGGAGTCGGCGCCCGGAAATATCCCGTCGGTCGCTCGGCGGGCGATTTTGAGTCAGTCGAGCGGTTTCGCGTACGTGACCTGTTTCGCATCGTACCCGGCGTTCTCGTAGAACGCCCTCGCGTCGTGGTTTTCGAACTCCGCCGAGACGTCGAGGTAGTCACAATCCTCTGTCGCCGCCAGTGTCTCGACTCGCTCGAGCAGTTTCGTGCCGTAGCCCCGTCCCCGGAACGCTTCTTTGACGTAGAGGTCAGTCACCGTGGCGTATTTGCCCTTCTCGCGTGTGGGTCGCTCTCCGAATTCGACGGCGACGAAGCCGACTTCCGCGCCTTCGTCTTCGAGCAGGAAGACGGTCCGTTCTTCGTCTTCCAGCAGTGATTCGAACTCTTCGACAGCCATTTCTACGGCGTCGTCGGTCAACGCGTTCAACTCGGAATACCGCTCCATCCGTTCGGCGAGTGGATGCCAGAACGTCTCCGCGAGCATCGCCACTTCGCTCGCTTCGGCTTCGCGTATCCGCATACGTCCACCGTTCGGTAGCGTCGACAAAATACTGTCCATGGGCCTAACCTCGGCACGTGACACTCACTCCACGAGCGTGACGTTCTCGGCCAGCCACGCTTCGGCGTCGTCCAGCGCCGCGGTGTCCTCGGCGGTGAGTTTCAGCCGGTTGTGTCCCGCCTCGCGGTCGGGATAACAGCCGACCTTCACGCCGAAGCGCTCCCGCGTCTCGTCGAGTCGCTCGATGAGATTCGCCTCGGGTTCCTCGGTGTAGAGAAACCGCGACTCCACGTCGCCGTCGAACTCGCCGGCCACGTCCTCGAACATCTCCTCCATCTCCGAGGGGATGCCCGGCAGAACGTAGACGTTCTCGACAACACATCCCGGCGAGAGGCCGGCACGGTTGAGAAGCGGCCGGGCGCCTTCCGGCAGCGACGCCTCCGCGGATACGTCCACGTCGAGGTCCGGATAGTCGCCGGCGATGGCCTCGAGCGTCCGTTCGAGGTCCTCGCGTGCCAGGTCGTTTTCGACGAGCGGGAGGTCGAACGCCGCCGCGACGCCGGCCATCGTCACGTCGTCTGGCGTCCCGCCGAGACCGCCGGTGACGACGACGACGTCGAAGGAATCGCTGTACTCCCGTGTCGCCGCCGCGATGACGCCTTCGTCGTCCGGGACGGTCAGTATCCGTCGGATGGAGACGCCGCGGTCGCTCAACTCGGCCGCCAACCACGTCGCGTTGGTGTTTTCGGTGTCGCCGTCGAGCAACTCGTCGCCGACAGTGAGTATCGCCGCCTGCATGGAGCGTACGTCGCTGGCGATTCGGATATGCCTTCGCTCTCATGACTGACGTGGGCGCCCGTTCGACGCTCGGACCCGAACCAATATCATTTAGCGAAAAGTACTTTTGAGTGTTCGGTCGCCCCGCTACGAGCATATCCCTCGAATCCACTCACAATGGTTGACCCCATCTTCGCAAGTCGGCTCCAGTTCGCTCTGACGACCATCGTCCACATCGTCTTTCCCGTAATGAGCATGGGCCTCGCGCCGTTTCTCGTGTACTTCACGTGGCGTGAGATACGGTCCGGGGAGGCGATATACGAGCAACTACGCCGATTTTGGACGCGCATCTTCGCCGTCAGTTTCGTCGTCGGTACCGTCACCGGAATCGTCCTCGAATTCGAGTTCGGGACGAACTTCGCGGCGTTCTCGACGACTGCGGGCGAACTGTTCGGCGGCCCCCTCGCTTTGGAGGGGATGATGGCGTTCATGCTCGAAGCCACGTTCCTCGGCGTCTTCGTGTTCGGTCGCGAACGCGTCAGCGACGCCCTGTACATGATTTCGGCGGTGGCCGTCGGTCTCGGGACGTGGCTGTCGGCCGTGTGGATTCTCATCGCGAACTCGTGGATGCAGACGCCTCGCGGCTACGAGTTGGTGATGGAGGGTGGTCAACCGATTGTCAGACTCGTCGACCCCATCGCGGCGTATCTCAATCCGCGTTTCTTCTGGATGTTCGTCCACATGCAGAATGCCGCCGTCGAATCCGTCGCCCTCGTCATGGCCGGCCTCGGCGCGTACTTCGTGTTCCGACACCACGTCTGGGGGAACCCCGTCCGACACGTCGGGTTCTGGGAGACGACGCTCAAGTTCGGGCTCATCGCCCTACTCATCACGGCCCCGTTGCAGGTGATTCACGGCGACCTCTATGCTCGACACGTCTTCGAGACCCAACCCCAGAAGTTCGCCGCGATGGAGGCCGTCTGGGAAACCGATTCCTACGTCCCCGAGTACATCATCGCGTTCCCGACGAGCATCGAGAACCTCCTCGACCCGCGGGCGAAGGAGATTTTCGGCATCGGTATCCCGGGCGGCGCTTCGTGGCTCGCCAGCGGCGGCGACCCGCAGGCGACGATACGGGGTCTCGAAGAGTTCGAGGGGCCACAACCCCCCGTCGCTATCGTCTTCTGGGCGTTCCGCGCCATGGTCGCACTCGGCTTCTGGTTCATCCTCCTTGCGGTGTGGGGGAGCTATCGCTGGTGGAGCGGCGAACTCTACGAGGACGACCTGTTACACAAGGCGCTGATGGCGTCGACGCCGCTCGGCATCATCGCCGTCGAACTGGGATGGGTCGTCACCGAAGTCGGCCGTCAGCCGTGGGTCATTCAGGGCGTCCTGAAGACGTCGGACGGCGTCTCGCCCGGCCTCACGGGTACGGAAGCGACGATTACACTCGCCGGGTTCGTCGTGGTGTATCTCGCCTTACTCACACTGTACGTCTACGTTCTCGTCCGCATCGTCCGTGCGGGGCCACCGTCTCGTGACGACCTCAGGGCAACTCCGGAGCAACCGGGTTCGGACACCACTCCCGAGGTGAGCACGGATGACTGATGTGGCCTCGTTGGCCGGTGGGCCGCTGCTCGGCCTTCCGCTCGCCGAACTGTGGTTCGTTCTGCTGTTTTTCATCCTCGCGATGTTCCTGTTTCTCGATGGGTTCGATTTCGGCGTCGGCGCACTGTTTGCGACCCGCGACGACGAGGCCGAACGCGAACAACTCCTCGCGGCTATCGGCCCCTTCTGGGACGGAAACGAGGTGTGGCTGGTCGTCTTCGGTGGGGCGATGTTCGCGGCGTTTCCGGCCGTCTACGCGAACCTGTTCAGTCGCCACTACCTGTTGATGTTCGCTATCCTCGGGGCGCTCATACTCCGTGGTCTCGCCCCCGAGATGTACGAACAGCGCCACGACGAGGCCTGGAAACGCTGGTGGGGCCGGGCGTTCGTCGTCGGAAGCCTCACCGCGCCGTTCTTCCTCGGGATGTTCACCGCCAACTGGATGCTCGGCGAGACGGCGACGCTCACGGTCTCCGGCGTCGTTGTCGGCCTGGCCGTCGTCGCACTCACGGTCGTCGATGGCGTCGCTTTCCTGCGGTTGAAAACCCGTGGTCGCTTACGCGCGGACCTTCGAACGGCCGGCTATCGCGCACTCGCGGCGTATCTCGCCTTGGTCGTCGTAGCCCTCGGCTACGTGGCAGTCACGCGCCCTGCGCTGCGCTCGGCGCTTTCCTCGCCGGTCGTCGTAGCCCTCGTCGCCGTGACGCTCCTCCTCGCTGGCGTGTACGCCGTCGCTACGCGGAGCGACCGCTACTACGCCGCATTCGGCGCTGCCGCCGGGCTGGTGTTCGCCCTCGTTGGCATCGTCGCCGGGTTACTGTACCCGAGTATCGACCCGGCGGGTGGCCTCACCGTCGAATCGGCCATCGTCTCGACGCTCCCGCTCAACCTCATGTCCATCGGGGCCGCGCTTCTGCTCCCGTTGATTTTCGGCTACTTCGTCGTTCTCTACTCGGCGTTCAGCGGCCCAATCGAAGCGGGGGAGGCGTACTGATGGATTCCGCTTCGCTCGTCGACGCGCCCCCGCGACTCCTCTCCCGTGTGCTGGTGACGTGGCTCGAACTCACCGTCGTCGGAACGACCGGCGGCGCTATCGGCGCGACAATCGGCGGGCCACCGGGGTTCATCGCCTATCTCGCGACGACGCTGCTGTCGGTCGGAATCGTTCTGTACAACGTCAACGAACTCGTCAAAGGCTGGTTGCGCGCGACCGGTGTCGTCGACGAATCCGTCGCAAACGATGTGACTGATACCGACGAAGAGTAGTCAGGCGACTCCGAGACGGAGTTTCGAGAGGAATCAGGTCCGGGTGCGGGAATTGAACCCACGTCCCAGCCACCACAAGGCTGGAGGATACCACTACCCCAACCCGGACACGCATTCGTAGTTATCCCGCTGTGACGGATATACGTTTCGACTTTCCCAACCCCGTGTAACCCTCCCGCACGGTGTTTCGAGTCGCTTTTCAGCGCCGACGACGTAGGGCGGCCAACGTGGCGATTACGGACAAAATCTACGTGAAGAACCACCGGCAGTTGGCCTCTCAACTGGATACGTCGTTCCCCAAGAGTGCCTTCTCCGGGGCGACGCTGGACATCCTCTTTTCGGGCGATGGCATCGCCAAACTCGACGACGCCTCCCGGGATCGCGTGTTGGAGTTCGCCGAGGACTTCCTCGACTGTGACTGCCAGTCGAACCCCCACTGTGGCTGTCCCGAGCGGAAGTTCATCGCTTACCTGCTGGAGTTGCGGGCGCAGGGACTCGGACCGGACGCCATCGTCGACGTGATGGGCGACGACTACATGGTGTATGCGTATCCGGGCGACGTGCTGTCGTTTCTCGACAGCGGGGTTCGGACGCTGGAGGCGGCCGAACAGCTGGCCGACGTGGACGGACGGGACGACGCGGAAGCCGAGATTCGCAGAAAGCGCAGAGAACTGTCGGGGTAGCGGCGTCGGGCGTTAACCGAGGCGGAACGGCTCTTCTTCCTGTTCGTCGCCGTCGAGGTCCTCCAGTTGGATGACCTCCTCTTCGTCTTGCTCTTCGACCTTCTGGCTGAGTTTCGTGACGTACTGTTTGTACTCGTCGAGCTGTTCGCGGAGGTGTTCGGCTTCGAGTTCGAGTCGTTCGTGCTCGCGGACGAAGCTCTTGGGCACCTCGACTTTCGGGGGGAAGCTCTCGGAAGCAGAGGACGTTTCCGTGGCACTGCCGCCTTTCAGTTCGTGTTCGGGGACGACCCGAACCTGGCCGTCGTGGGCGACGAGCGTGTCCACGTAGTCGCGGAACACGGCCGAAAGCGAGATGTCGCGCTCTTCGGCTATCTCCCGGAGGGTCTCGAAGGCGTCCTCGTTGACCCGAAAGGAGATGGTCTTGTTCTTGTTGCCCATATTGGCCCTAGCTGGTTCGTCCACGCATATAAGCGTTTGTCAGACGCACGCACGCCACCGGTCGGTCGGGCGTTCCGACGGGCGTCTCACGCTTTATGCGGCGTGACCTCTTCGATGGGCTAACGAAAAGGCCTATCCCGGCGACTGACCCACTGTCGGGTAATGACGGTCGACCTCGCCTTCGACGAGCAGGAACTGCTTCCAGCGGTCGCACAGGACGCCGACTCCGGCGACGTGTTGATGCTCGCCTACGTCTCCGAGGAGGCGCTGGAACGGACTCGGGAGACGGGGTATGCCCACTACTACTCCCGAAGCCGTGACGAACTGTGGAAGAAGGGCGGCTCCAGCAGCCACACCCAACGCATTGAGGAGGTCCGGGTCGACTGCGATGGCGACGCGCTGCTGTACGTCGTCGAACAGGAGGGCGGGGCGTGTCACACCGGCTACGAGAGCTGTTTCCACCGGACGCTCGATGGCGAGGTCGTCGGCGACCGAGTGTTCGACCCCGATGATGTCTACGACGAGTGACCACGACGACGCGGCCGCGGAACTGGAGGCCGCCGCCGAACGGGTTCGAGAGCTAGAGCAGAGTCTCGAACTCGACGAGGCTGACCTCGATGCGGTCGCCGACGCCTACGAGTCGGTCGCGACGGTGTTGGACCGCTGGGAGGAGCGCGCGACCGACTGGGACGACTTCGAGGGGTACGTCGAGTTCCGCAACGACATCTCGGAGACGCTGGAGTCGATTCCCGAAGACGTTCCCGAGAGCGAGGCGTTCCTCGAGGCCGACGGCCACGTCAAGACAAGCGGCGTCACCGGGTCGCTGAAGACACGTGACTTCGAGGCCGCCCGCGAGGCGCTCGCTCCGGCGCGAGAATACGCGGCGACGCGCGAGGAACTGACCGACGCGCGAAGTCGACATCGTGAGGCCTACCGCGCGGCCCGGGACCGACTGACGGAACTCGCGGACCGAATCGACGACCTCGAACGGCTGGTCCGACTCGGTGAAGCGGACCTCGACGCTCCAATCGAGGAACTCCGAGAGCCCATCGAACGATACAACGACGGCGTCGCCGACGATTTCGCCGCCTTCCGACGGGACGCGTCGGCCCGCGAGTTCCTCTCGTTTATCGCGACAGCGGCCGACTACCCGCTGGTCGAGTTTCGGTGTCCGCCGACGGAGCTACTGGAGTACGTCCGAGAGCGGCCCGCCGGCGAGCATTCGGTCCCCGACCTCATCGAGTACGCCGACTACTCGCCGTCGAAGCTCTCCCACTACGTCGACGACGCGAACCTGTTGAAGCGCCGAGTCGCGACGAACCGGACGTATCTCGATGGACTGTCGGCCGACCCGCTTTTCGTCGAGTGGCCGCCCGCCGAGACCGAGGCGCTTCGGTACCGCGCCGAGGAGTTGGTGTCGCTCGTCGACCGCTTCGCCGACGAGGAGACGGTCGCCGCACTCCGGGCGGTTCGGGAATTGACGCGCCGCGATGCCTATGAACGGCTCCGAACGGCCGCCGTCGCCCGTTCGGAGTTGGACGACGACGAGCGCACACGCATCGAAAACGGGACCATCGAGTCGGAACTCGAAGTCGCCCGAGAGGAGCGCGGCCGGCTCGAGGAGGCACTCGACGCCCACGCGCCGGCGTAGTCAGGCGCCGTCTCTCGCCTCGACCATCTCGGTTTTGACTCCCTCAAGTAGCGACGTCGCTCGCTTCTGATTTTGGGCCTCGGCGTACAGTCTGACGAGCGGCTCCGTCCCGCTGGGGCGGGCCAACACCCATGCGTCGCCGTAATCGAGGCGGTAGCCGTCGATGGTCGTCAACTCGGCGTCGGCGTCGTCGGCGTGTCGCTCGGCGGCCGCGAGCATTGCCGTGCGGCCGGCCTCGTCCTCGTAATCGAGGTTCGCCCGAACGTTGGCGTAGCCGCCGTGGGATTGGGCCACCGCACTCGCGGGGCGGTCGGCGAGCAACGCGAGGAAGCGCGCGGCGGTGTAGGCGCCGTCGCGGGCGATGCGGTAGTCCGGAAAGAGGATGCCGCCGTTGCCCTCGCCCGCAATCGGGACCGTCCTGTTCTCTCGTTGAAGCTCTCGGATGCGACTGATGATGTAGGTACTGCCGATTGGAGTCAACTCCACGTCGGCGCCGGCGTCGTTGGCCACGTCCACCAGTCGCTGAGAGACGTTGACCGCAGAGACTGTCACGTCGCCGGCTTCCAGCTCGGCGGCGGCGAGTGCCGCGAGAGCGGTGTCGCCCTCGATGTGCTCGCCGTGTTCGTCGACGAATATCGCGCGGTCGGCGTCGCCGTCGTGGGCGATGCCGACGTCGGCGTCGGTCGTTCCGACGAGTCGCCGCAGGTCCGCGAGGTTCGCGGCGACGGGTTCCGGGTTCCGGCCGGGGAAGTGGCCGTCGGGTTGGGCGTTGACGGTGACGACGCGACAGCCGAGTTCCCGGAAGAACTCGGGGCTCGTCAGACAGCCGGCGCCGTGTCCGGGGTCCAGCGCGACCGTGATGTCGGTGTCGGCGATTCGTTGGCGGAGTCCCTCGGAGTCCAATCTATCGAGTAACGCGTCGACGTAGCGACCGGGAGCGTCGTCGACCTCCCGGTGGGTTCCGATGGCGTCGTAGCCGACAAGCGTAAAATCCTCCGCGAGGAGGCGCTCCTCGACTCGCTCCAGCGTCGATTGGGGCAACTCAACTCCGTCGGCCCCGATGAGTTTCATGCCGTTGTACTCCGGTGGGTTGTGACTCGCGGTAATCACGACCACGGGAACGCCGGTTCGTTCGGCGTAGGCTTGGGCGCCCGGCGTCGGCACGATTCCGAGGCGGTGTACGTCACAGCCGATGGCGGCGAGGGCGCTCGCGGCGGCGTCGGCGAACAGTCGACCGGTGGTTCGTGTGTCACGAGCGATGGCGACCGATTCGGTATCGAGCTGGGTACCCGCAGCAGCGGCGACTTGCCCGACGAACGGCGGCGTCAATTCCTTGCCTGCGACGCCACGGACACCACTCGACCCGAACACCTGCATACCTGTCCCCTTGGCGGGCGGCGGCAAAGGGGTTCCGACAGCGGCCGCTGGCGTCGGGATGAAGTGGAGGAACGGTCCTTCCAGAGGCACCGCAGCGTCAGGGGGACCTACCTATCCCTGCGCAGTCGGGGGCCTTCACGTTACGCGCCGCACGCTGTTTCGAGGGGTCGAACATATTTCGATGCTCGAAACATCGATTCGATGCGTACCCATTTATTAGTACAGTTCGTTAGGGAGCGATATGGACGAACTCGACCGTGACGTATCAGCGGTCGCGAACGTACTCGCCAAGCGAACGCCGCTGTTGACGGCACTCGCTGACGGGCCGATGGACCAGCGAGGACTGCGTGAGGAACTCGGTGTCTCGCGGTCGACGGTGTACAAGTCACTGAAAGAACTCGAAGACAAAGGGCTGGTCGAACAGCGCGCCGGCGGCTACGGTCTCACCGGTTTCGGGCGCCTGGCGTGGCAACGACACGACGCGTATCTTGCTCGACTCGAACGGCTGACCGACGCCGAACGACTCCTGAACAGCCTGCCGGTCGACCGCCAGTACCCGCCGTCGCTGTTCGAACGGGGCCACATCGTCGCGCCGGGGAGACACGCCCCCGAGCGGCCGCTCGAGCGGATGGAATCGCTCGCAGGGGCGGCCGAGCGGCTCCGGTGTCTCTCGCCGGCCGGGATGCCGCGATATCTGGAAGTCTCTCACGAACGGGTCGTGGCGACCGACCAGACGGTGACGCTCGTCATCGAATCGGCTGCACTGTCGCGGTTGGCCGACAGCTACGACCGCTTCGATGCGGCCATCGAACAACCCGGGTTGAACGTCAGAACCGCCGACGAGGAACTCCCGTTTGCAATAATGCTGTTCGACGACGACGTAGTCGGCCTGTTTGCCTACGACGACGGGTCGCTGCTGGGAGCGGCGTTCAGTTCCGACGACGACGCCGTCCAGTGGGGACGGACGGTCTTCGAGCGGGTACACGACCGCTCGGAACCGGTCGAACGCTCGACGCCTATATAAACGCTTTCGACCCTTCGACTCCGAGGGACGGTATGAGCGACGAGGACATCAGCATCGACGAAAAGCGCGTCTACGCCGACAAGAAAGGGGCCACGACGGCGTTCGTCGCGACCGGCGTCGGCATCACCCGCGTCGACATCTCCGACGATATCGTCGGGGAGTTCTCGCTGGTCCACCGGGGAACGGCGACCGATGCCGCCAGCGCCGACGGCCGCCTCGCGGTCGCGACGACCGAAGACGTTCTCGTGGGGACCGGCGAGGAGTTCGAACCGACCGGGTTCGGCCCCGCCGACGCCGTCGGCTATCACGACGGCCTGCTCGCGGCCGGCGACGGCCGTCTCGCCAGATACGACGACGGCTGGGTGACGCTCGCGGAGTTGGACGACGTGCGAGCGATGGACGGCGAGATGGTCGCCGCGGCCTCCGGTGTCCACCGCCTCGACGGCACACACGTCGGACTGACGGCCGCCCACGACGTGACGACTGCCGGCGGGCCGCTGGCGGCGACCGAAACGGGGCTGTACTACCTCGCTAACGGTTGGATGGACGCCCTCGACGGCGAGTTCCGGGTTACAGCCAATCGAGCCGACGGCACCGCCCACGCCGCCACGGCCGACCGACTCTACGAGCGGACCGACGTGGAGTGGTCGGCCGTCGAGTTACCTATCGAGGGGACCGTCGCCGACGTGGCGTACGGCGAGGCGACCTACGCGGTCACGACGGACGGAACTTTCCTCGTGAACGCGGGCGACGGCTGGCGACATCGCTCGCTCGGATTGCCCGACGTGACCGCGCTCGCCGTGGTCTAACCGATGAGTTCCGAGTCCGAATCGCGGTTCCGCGGGAACCGCTGTTCGGCGACGGCGAAGGCGAGCGTGCTGGCGAGTCCGACGAGCGTCCCCGCGGTGAGCGTCCCCGCGAGATACGGGAGGCCGGCGAACGGCAACTGGAGGAAGAACGCACTCAGGCCGTGGAGGACGATGGCGATTGCGGCCACGTAGAACGGGGCGTTGAGGTACCGCCACCGGAAACTGTCGTCGAGGTACTCGTCGGTGATGCGGCCGAGCGAGGCGACGACACCCGCGGCGGCGGCCCACTGGACCGACCCGTAGACGAACGCCGAGGCGGCCGCCAGCGGTTCCGGCGACGGCAACTCGCCGACGGTCTCCAGTCCGGACGCCGCGCCGACGGCGAGCAGGGCGACCCCGACGACGTACGTGATGAGTTGGACGCGTCCCGAAAAGAGGCCGACGCGGAGTCGCTCGGCGGTGTCGTCGATGGCGTCCTCCAAGCCGAGGCCGCGAAAGAGGATGTACAGTCCCAACAGCGCGGAGATGACCCCGAGTGTCGACCCCGGCAGACCCAACTCCTCGGCGACGATGGCGACCGGGTAGATGAGCAACAGGATGCCGAGCGGGATGAGGATGGTTCCGCGGGTCTCGGGGTCGGCGAGTACCTGCTTGAACGTGTAGTACATCGATTCGAGGTCCTGTGCCTGCCGGACGACGACGCGGCGGACGCCGTCGATGGGGACGCGAGAGCGGATGACCGGCAGGACGGACTCGTCTTGGGCGCCGTCGGTGACGACGATGGCACGGACGTCTTCGCCGGTCGACAGTGAGGCGAGGACGGTGTCAACCTCCTCGCCGACCTTGCGGTTGGCCGAAACGTCCGCCTTCGCCGTCCCGGTGACGACTGCCACCTCGACGGATTCGTCGTCGATGGCGTCGTGGAGGTGAATGCCCTGAAAACAGACGTTCACGTCGGAGTCCTCGGGGTCGGCGTTGGCGAGGGCGACGGCGGCGGCCTCGACGCTGTCGCGGCCGACGACCGGCGTCTCGAAGTCGGTCTTCCGACCGAGGTCGTCGTCGAGGTCGACACACAGGATGAGCAGCATCGCTGTTCGTGCGATGATTTCACGCGAGGCGTTAAGTCCCTTCTCCCTGCCGTGCGGTCGCTACGGTTCCGCGCGGCGTTCGACCCCGGCGAGTAGCGTTCGGACGGTGTCGAGTCGCTCGCCGAACGCCTGGGGGTGGGCCGCAAGCGTCACGACGAAGTCCTCGCCGACCTCGACCGCGTCGCTGACGTAGAGGTAGATGTCGACGCCCTGGCCCAACTCGACGAGGCGGGCCTGTCCGGCAAAGCGCGTGACGGTCGTCGTCTCGCCGGTCACTGCCGCTTCGAGTTCGCCGTCGAGTTTGAGGCCGCCGACGTTGTCGTAGCGGTCCTGAACTAACGCGGCGATTTCTTCGGCCGACATCTCGGCGATGGGGTTGAACGACCGGCCGAAAACGCTCACCTGTGGCGTCGAAAGCGTCGCGAACACCGCCGCTTGAATGCGCGTTCCGAGGAACCCGAGTTCGATGGCGCGGTCGTACTCCGAGACGATGTTCGTCACCTCGACGGTTCGGGAGAGTCCGAACCGCTCGAACTCCCGGGAAATAACGTCTTCAATCGTTCTGTGGTGGGTGTAGCCGGTCTCCTCTTGGACGCTCGTCGAGAGGCCGACGCCCGTCGCTCCGAACGCGGTGACGCCGCCGTCGAGAACGCCCGTACAGCCTGCGAGCCCGCCGGCAACTCCCGCACCGGCGCCGGCCAACAGTTCGCGTCGCGTCGGTCGCATACGTGTCGGAAGGCGGTCGTCGCTTTTCACCTCATCGGTCCCGCTATCGGACGTGGCCGGGGTCGGCCGGCCGCTCGGGAGCGACAGAGGGCAGACCGACGGCGTAGACGACGACCGGAAGCAACAGCAAGAACCCGAGGACGAACGGCGCCCAGTAGGCGACGGCGGTGTACAGTCCGCCCATCACGACGGGACCGATGGTGCGTGCGAGACTGCCGGCGCCCTGTGTCAGGCCGAACGCCGACCCCTGACGCGACCCGGCCCCCTTCGAGACCAGCGCGGTCAGCGTGACGCTCAACACGCCGTTGCCCAGCGATAGCGCCGCGAGAACGACGAGTAGGCCGAGCAACTGCGGCGTGAGAAAGCCGACGACTCCGGTCGCGTCCGGGAGGAGCCGTCCGATAGCCGGTGCCGCCGGAATCCCCACCAAGGAGACGGCGAGACAGCCGGCTCCGAAGACGGTCAGCGGCGCATCGCCGTACCGACTCGTCAGCGGGCCGATGAGGCCGCCTTGGACGACGACGGCGAGGACGCCGATGTAGGCGAAAAGCAGCGCCGCCTGACTCTCGGTGTAGCCGTAGATGTCGGCGACGTAGGGGATGAACATGATTTGGACGCCGGAGAAGGCAAACGAGACGAGAAAGAACGCTCCGAGCAGTCCGCGGAGGCCGGGAGCGGCCAAGGCGTTCCGGAGGGCGTCGAGTTGGGACTCCCGTTCGGTTTCGCCCTTCGTGGCCGGCAACAGGGTGGCGGCCAACAGGAGCGCGAGCAGACTCGCGGTGGCGGCGCCGAACGCCGGCAGCGAAAACGGTGAGACGGGAACGAAGGCAGGAGCGATACCGTCGACGACGGCGACAGTTTCCTCGAAGGCCAGCGCCGCACCGATGACCGGTCCGAAGATGAACCCGAAACCGAACGCCGCGCCGAGGTAGCCGAGGGCTTTCGGTCGCTCCTCGGGCGTCGTGAGGTCCGCCACGGAGGCTTGGGCGGCGGCGATGTTGCCGCCCATCGCACCGGCGAGTCCCCGGGCGACGAACAGCGTCGCCAGTCCGGTCGCGAAGCCGAAGATGGTCCACGCGAGGACTGC
This sequence comes from Natronomonas gomsonensis, assembly GCF_024300825.1. Taxonomy (NCBI): domain Archaea; kingdom Methanobacteriati; phylum Methanobacteriota; class Halobacteria; order Halobacteriales; family Natronomonadaceae; genus Natronomonas; species Natronomonas gomsonensis. Next base: position 3,141,286 of record NZ_CP101323.1, read on the forward strand.
CCCGGCCAGCGACATCACCATCACGAGTCGGCGGCCGTAGCGGTCCGACAGCGCCCCGAGAAGGGGTGCAAAGCCGAACTGCATGAGCGAGTAGGTGGCCGCGAGCAGGCCGATGACCAACTCGGAGGCGCCGAACGACCGCGCGAAGTACGGGAGGATGGGGATGACGATGCCGAACCCCGCGAGGTCGACGAAGACGACGAGGAAGACGACGGCGAGGCCACGGCGGTTCTGCACGGGACGGTAGTCGGTGTCGACGTGTATAAAACGGTCCGTGTAACGCACGACTTTTGCGTGTCGACGGACAAACGATGACAACGAATGATTTCGAAGGGCTGTGAACAGTGCGCTAAGGGCGGGAAGATGGTACTCTTCGTCTACGGCTACTGCGACCAACGCGACTGTTTCTACTGCCCGCTCGGCGAGAACCGAAAGAACGTCACGCAGGCCTACGCCAACGAACGGCCCATCGAAGACGACGGCGACATCATCGAGGAGGCAAAGCGGATGAGCGCCCTCGGCACCTCCATCACGGGCGGCGAACCACAGGAGGCGATGGAGAAGACCACTCGCTACCTCTCGCTTCTGAAAGACGAGTTCGGCGAGGACCACCACACCCACCTCTACACCGGCATTACGGGTGGCAGAGAGAACATGCGCCGACTCGCCGAGGCCGGCCTCGACGAGATTCGGTTCCACCCGCCGCTGGAGTTGTGGGGCGACATGCACGGCACCGAGTGGGAGGAAATCCTCTACATCGCCCGCGAGGAGGGGCTGACCCCTGCCTTCGAGATTCCGGGCATCCGACCGGAACCGGAGTTCCTCGAATTCCTCGACGAGGGCGCAGCAGAGTTCTGTAACATCAACGAGTTCGAGATGTCCGATGGCAACTACCGCCGGATGCAGGAGGAAGGCTTCGAACTCAAGGAAGACCACATGTCCGCCGTCGAGGGCTCTCACGGCATCCTCGAAGAGATGGGCGACCACGAGAAGGTGTACTTCTGTACGAGCGTGTTCAAGGACGCCGCCCAGCACCGTTCGCGGTTGAAGCGGATGGCCAAGAACATCCGCCGGGAGTTCGACGAAATCACCGACGACGGCACCATCGTCTACGGGAAGACGTGGGTGACCGAGCGCCGACTGGAGGAGTTAGGCGTTCCGGAGCAGTTCTACTCGGTCAAATCCGACCACGTCGAGTTGGCGTGGTGGCTCCTAGAGGAGATGGTCGAGGACGGCGACGTCGAGAAGGGCGAAATCGTCGAGCAGTATCCGACCTACGATGGGACGGTCGTCGAGCGGACACCGTTGGCGTAGTATCCAACCGGGCGGACGGCATTCGTCTATCAGTCTTTTCCGGTCGCTCACCGTGCGTCGAGCGGTTTCGACGGGTAGACGGTAACATCGGACCCGCCCGCGAAAATCCGGTGTATCGGGTCGGCATCGTCGAGAAATGCCCACTGCTCGCCGTAAAGGGTCTCGAAGTCGATGTCGACGGTCAGCGACTCGATGTCGTAGACGGCCCACCGCGGGTGGTCGACGCGATAACGACGCGTCCGTCCCAGTCTGTCCGTTCCGAAGCCCCACGAGTGTTCCTTGAAGAAGTGTTCGGGGCTGTCTTCCGGGGGGACGTGCGTGGAGTGACTGTCGGCGGTCACTCGGAGTTCGTGTGTTCGCCCGCCGTGATCCATCCGGAGGCCGAACGACAGTTTTTCGGCCGTCAGTCGCTGTTCGGACACCATCGGTGCTCGGACGTACGGTTCGCCGTACAGCGCCCGGGCAATCCACGCGACGGCGCGTTTGGGGACGAACTCCCGCAGGAAGACGACGCCGCGGTCGTTTCCGTGGCGGACGTAAAACCGGAGGTTCACCTCTGGGAAGGCGCGATATCCCGGCCACGGGACGCCCAACACGCGCGTGTCGGTGAAGTCGAAGGCAACGAGGCTGACGAAACTCCGGCCCTCGGAGCGCTCCAGTTCGACGCCGTCGGGGCAGTGCGGTTCCAGCAGCTCCGGCGGCACCTCGTAGGTGAGGTTCAGGAGGTTCTTCCAGCGGGCCGAGAGGAACGGGCGGGGCATCGACGGAAGAGTACGGCGAGGAGGTACATAGACTTTGGAGCGTGAATGGGAGCCAGTAGACATTTCATTCGCCTGGAAGTACGGCCTCCATGGGAAGCGACGGTCCGCCGCTGCTCGGTCTGCTCGGCATCGGCGACGACAACCGCGTGCCGGCCCGCGTCGACCTCGAAGACGACCTCAACCTGAAGGCGGTCGTCGACCGACTGGAAATCGGCGGCGTGCTGTTGTTCGCGCAACTAATCCTCCTCGGCGTGTTCACGAACCTCGCGCCGACGGCGCAGGTCGGCATCGCCGGTATCGTCGTGATTCTCGTCGACGTGGTCGACAGAAAACTCGTGAGTCGGTTCATCGAGTAGCGCGGTCCGCGCCCAACGCGAGAAAGGCGCCGACGGCGACCAACACGCTCCCCGCGGCAAGCCCCTCGGTCGGACGGCCGGTGGCGGTCAGGATGCCAAAGGCCGCCAGTCCGCCGCCGAGACAGCACGCGACGGCAATGCTTCTAGTTCGACGCTGGAGCGGGCCGCCGCGGTGTCTGCGGTAGTCGACCGCACCGAAGCCGACGAAAACGGCTGACAGCGCCCCCACGAGCAGGCTGTCGGTCGCGCCGTAGAGAAGCAGAACGGCGGCGCCGAGGAGGCCGACGGCGAGCGTCGCGTCGGGTGAGAGGGGGTTGACGGAGTCGCCGAATCGGGCGTGATACAGCGCCGGAGGGACGGCGACGACCGAAGCGACGAACGCACCGAAGGCGAGTTGTCCCGAAACGAGGCCGTACAGGGACACGAGGGCGCCGCCGAAGAGGCCAGCGGCGAGGACGGGGTCCGGCAGAAACACGTCTTCGGGTGTCTCCGAGCGGACGATGCCGAAGGCGACGAACGGGTACAGGAGGACGACGCTTCCGAGTACCGTCGCGAGGTGGTTCGTCGAGACGAGAAAGCCGAACAGGGCGAACGCCGACGAGAGGACGACGCCGACGAGTGGGGCGGCTTCGGGAACCGGGCGACTCATCGACACTTCGTAGGCGTTCCCTCGGCAAAGCGCTGGCGTTCGGCGAGGGCCTCACCGACCCACAAGCGTTTAATCGACGCCCGAACTACGCTTCTGTATGCCGGACTGCCCACTCGCGGACGACTGCCCCAGTTTCTCGGAGCGAATCGAGGGAATGGGGTGTCAACACTACGGCGACCGCGGCGGCGCCGAGTGGTGTTCTCACTACAATCAGCCGATTCGAGACTTGAAGCAACAGCCAGTCAAGATGGGTGAGGAGGTCGTCGTCGACGTTGAGGACATTCACGAGTCGGGTGCGGGCGTCGGCCGAACCGAGGACGGCTTTATCGTCATGGTCGACGGCGTGTTGCCGGAGGCCCGAGCGAAAGTGAAGATAACCGAAGTGCGGTCGAACCACGCTCGCGCCGACGAAATCGAACGGCTTCCGATGGAGGACGAAGACGAAGATGAAGGCGACGAAGCGAGCGACGACACTGAATCGGAGGGCGACGGCGACGAGACCGAAACTGAAGAGAAGAGCGGCCGCAAGAAGGCACTCGACCGCGAGCGGCTGGGCAGCCGCGAGAACTTCTGGGGCAAGTGACGCTTCCCGACGTCGACGAACTGCTGGAAACTGCGGGGTTCGACGAGGAAACGGGCGTTCTGACGCGCCGTCAGGCGGAGGTGTTGGCGCTCCGAGAGCGGGACATTCCGCAGGCCGACATCGCTGAGGCCCTCGGCACCTCGCGGGCGAACGTCTCCAGCGTCGAATCGAGCGCCCGCGAGAACATCGAGAAAGCCCGCGAGACGGTCGCCTTCGCCGAGGCGCTGACGGCGCCCGTCCAGTTGACCGTCGAGGCCGGCACCGACCTCTACGACGTGCCGAATCGGGTGTACTCGGCCTGCGACGAGGCGGGCGTGAAAGTCACCCGCACGGCGCCGGAGTTGATGAAACTGGTCGGCGACGCCGCCGGCGACGCCGTCCACGGCCGGGAGGTCCGACGCGACATCACCGTCAGCGTGACCAGCGACGGCACCGTCCGCGTTCGGGAGTGAGTCGGGAAAAACCGCAAGCGACGACGGAGTTATAAGTCGGCGGCGGCCGACCGCTTCGGTATGGATTTGGGAATCGACGGCAACGCAGCAGTGGTGACGGCCGGAACGGCAGGACTCGGACTCGCGAGTGCGGAGGCACTCGCCCGCGAGGGCTGTGACGTGGCGGTGTGTGGCCGCGACGAGGACCGACTTTCGCGTGCGGAGGCCCACCTCGAAGCCATCGACGGCGGCGACGTACTCGCCGTCCAGGCCGACATCACCGACGAGAGCGAAATCGAGGGGTTCGTCGGAAGCGCCATCGGCGAGTTCGGCCGACTGGACCACGTCGTCACGAGCGCCGGCGGGCCGCCGTCGGGGCCGTTCCTCGAAACCAGCGACGAGGACTGGCAACGGGCCCACGACCTCCTCGTGATGAGCGTCGTTCGGACGGTTCGAGCGGCGCATCCGACCATCGCAGAGGATGGCGGCGGCACCATCGTCAACATCACCTCCCGGTCGGTTCGGGAGGTCATCGACGACCTCGTGTTGTCGAACTCGGTCCGCCGGGCGGTCATCGGGCTGATGAAGACGCTCTCGTATGAGTTCGCCCCCGACGTGCGGGCGAACGCGGTGCTGCCGGGTGCCCACGAGACGGGTCGAATCGAGGAGTTAGTCGAACAGGGCGTCGACCGCGGCGACTTCGCGGACTACGAGGCGGGCCTCGAGGAGTGGTCAGAGGGGATTCCGCTCGAACGGGTCGGCGAACCGCGTGAACTCGGCGAGACGGTGGCGTGGCTCTCCAGTGACCGCTCGTCGTACGTAAACGGCGCAGCGGTGCCGGTCGACGGCGGGTCGACCAGAAGCGTCTGACTCAGGACCGGACGATGAACACGTCGTAGTCGGTTCCGCTGGCGACTGCCCCGCCGACGCTGGTCACCGGTTGGACGACCCGGCCGGCGTTGTCGCTGCCGACGAAGACGACGTCGGCGTCGAGTTCGCGGGCGGCCTCGCGGATTTCGGTCGCGATGCGGCCCTTCCCGGCGTAGGCGTCGACGCTCTCGGTGCGGAATTCGGCGTCCGTGGTGATGCTCTCGACCCGTTTTCGGAGTCGCCGAGCCGCATCGCCGGGGTCGTAGGTGTCTCCCTCGACGAGGCCGTATTCGGCGGCGAGGTCCTCGTCGTTCGGGAGGACGCTCACGACGACGAGTCGTTCGTCAGTCGAACCGGCGAACTCGGCCGCTCGGCGCAGTGCCGTCTCGGAGCGGTCGGTGCCGTCGAACGCGGCGAGGTAGGTCATATCGGTCGGTCGTCACGCTGATAAAATAAGTCTCGGTCGGCGGCGACGGTTGCGGCATCGCTCACCAGGTCTCGATTCGGTCCTCGCGAATGTCCTCCAGACAGCCCTGACAGTCCCGGTGGTCGGCCTCATAGCAGGCGGGCCGCCCCTCGTCGTCCAGCGAGACGGCGCGCTTCTCGGCGTATCGCCGGCAGACGAGTTTTGCACGCCCCTCCTCGTCGGTCGGCAGGTCAGCGAGCGCGGCCGCTTTTGCGTCCGTGTAGGCGCGTTTGGCCTCCTCGTACTGCTTGCCAGCCGAGTGCAGTTTCGTCTGCAAGAGCCGCTTGAGGCGACGACGGTTGCTCACACGGCCACGTAGCGGTCGGACTCACAAAGAGGCGTCGCCCGGAGCGTGCGTGGCTGTCTGCCTCCCTCGAGCGAACCCGTTCAAATGCTCGAAAACACGCCGAAAAGCGGCTGAGAACACTTTCACTCTGCTACCGACGGTTTTTATACTATCGGGAACCAACCGGCGTACGTCTCCCATTGAAAACACGCGGAGACGGAACACCCATGACAGACCTGCGACAGCACGCGGTCGAGATACACGAACAGTTCTCCGAGGCGCTCGACGTGAGCGTCGACGAAATAGAAGACAGACTGGAGACGCTCGTCTCCGAGTACCGCGTCCCCGTCGAGGAGGCCCGCCGCAGCGTGGTCTCGACGTATCTCGACGAGGCCGACATGGGGCGAGAGGACATCGCCTCCGGCGGCAGCGAGGCCGCCGAGGTCGCCGATATCGACGCTCCCGAGGAGTGGCTCGATTTGACCGCTAAGGTCGTCGAGTTGTGGGACCCTCGGGCGGATTCCATCGCTCAGGTCGGCTTACTCGGCGACGAGACCGGCACCGTCAAGTTCACCAAGTGGGCCAAAAGCGACCTCCCCGAACTCGAGGAGGGAGCGGTCTACCGGCTCGGCAACCTCGTCACCGACGAGTACGAGGGTCGGTTCTCGGTGAAGCTCAACTCCACGACGACCATCGAAGAAATCGACGAGGACATCGAGGTCGGCGACGACTCGACGGAAGTCGAGGGCGCCTTGGTCGACATCCAATCGGGCTCCGGACTCATCAAGCGCTGTCCCGAGGAGGACTGTACGCGCGTCCTCCAGAACGGCCGCTGTTCGGAACACGGCGAGGTCGAAGGTGAGTTCGACCTCCGAATCAAGGGCGTTCTCGACGACGGCGAGACCATCCACGAGGTCATCTTCAACCAGGAATCGACCGAGGAGTTGACTGGAATCACCCTCGATGAGGCCCAGGAGATGGCGATGGACGCCCTCGACACCGAAGTCGTCGTCGAGGAGATGCGCGAAACCGTCCTCGGGCGGTACTACCGCGTCGCCGGCCCGACGCTGGGTCGGTACGTCCTGGCCAACGACATCGAACTGCTCGATGGGCCGGTCGATGCCGAGAGCGTGCTAATCAAAGCGAGGTCCCTGTAATGAGTGCATCCGTACCCACCCGCGAGGTCGCCCGACGCGCCTTCGCGGCCGAGTTCAACGACGCAACGTACACGTTCAAAGAATCCGACGACGACCGCGCGCCCGTCTACTCGCTTTTGCCGACCGGCGAGCGGGCCAACCGCGTCTTCGTCGTCGGGACGCTGACCGAAACCGAAGACGTCGGCGAGGATTCGGAGTACTGGCGCGGCCGCATCGTCGACCCGACCGGGACGTTCTTCGCCTACGCGGGCCAGTACCAACCGGAGGCCGCCTCCGCACTGCGGGAAACCGAAACGCCCGCCTACGTGTCGGTCGTCGGCAAGCCCCGCACCTACGAGACCGAGGAGGGCGATGTGAACGTCTCGCTGCGACCGGAGTCGATTACGATTGTCGACGCGGCGACGCGGAACCGCTGGGTCGCCGAGACCGCCGAGCGAACCCTCGACCGAATCGAGGCGTTCGATGGGGCGGCATCGGAGACGCCGCCAGAAGGCGGCGAAGCCGCCGTATCCGACGAGTACGCCGCGATGGCCGAAACCCAGTACGACCCCGACCTCGCGGTGTACCGCGACCAGGTCGTCAAGGCATTGGAAGACCTCGAAGCAGACGCCGAGGTCGCGGCCGAAGCCTGACGCCGTAACCGCTCTCCCGGTCCCGGTGTGGACTGCGGAGGTTTTTAACCGAACGCGCCGAAGCGATAGCCGTGAGCGAGCCGATTCCGACGGGGTGTGAGACGGTCGACGAGTTACTCGGTGGGGGATTCGAGCGCGGAACGGCCACCCAGCTGTATGGTCCGCCGGCGGCGGGGAAGACCAACCTCGCGCTGTCGGCGGCCATCGAAGTGGCCGCCACCGGAGGGACCGCGCTGTACATCGACACTGAAGGGCTCTCCGTCGACCGTTTCGAGCAACTCGCCCGCGCGAGAGCCGACGGCGACATCGACGACCTCGCCTCCCGCGTCATCATCACGGACGCACTGGACTTCGAACAGCAGGAGGAGGCGGTCCGTGACGCCGCCGACCTCGCCGAACGCGTCGACCTCGTGGTACTCGACAGCGCGACCGGGTTCTATCGGCTCGAACGCATCGACGACGAGGAGGGCAACGCGCTCCGTCGGGTCGCAAAGCAGGTGACACACCTGCTGTCGCTGGCTCGTCGACACGACCTCGCGGTCGTCCTCACGAATCAGGTGTACTCCGACCCCGACTCGGACTCCTCGCGTGCGCGCCCGCTCGGGGGGCACACGCTCACCCACTGGTGTGGCGTCGTCGCGCGCATCGAGCGGTTCCGGGCGGGGAATCGACGGATGACGCTGGAAAAACACCGGTCGAAAGCGGCCGGCGAGACGGCCCGATTTCGAATCACCGAAGACGGTCTCGATGCGGTCGAAGAAGGCGCCTGAGGCCGATTACAGCTCGCCGAGTTTCCGGAGCAACTGGCCTTCGTACTCCTCGTCGGCGCGAGTCCCCTTCAGTTCGAGGACGTTCCGTTCGAGTTTGTCGATGGCGACGTGGAAGGCGGTTTCGGCGCCGTACCCTTCCCCGGAGCCGGCGACCTGGCCGCGGTTCGTCCGGAGCCGAATCTGACACTGGATGAGCGGCGTCCCGCGGAGTCGCTCCTTGTGTTCGTGGAAGCGGACGTGGGCGTGGTGGACCTGCATGTCCTGGTACTTGTCGGCCACCTCGGTAATCGAGGTCCGGATGTTCTCCCGGGTGAGCGTATCGAGGAGTTCGACGTTCGTGACCTGGACGTCCATGGCCTCCTCTTCGGTGTAGGTGAGTGCCCGGAGGATGTCGGTTTTGGTGAGAATCCCGGCGACCATGCGGTCGTCGTCGTCGGGGGTGACCACGAGGCCGGCGTAGTCGTTGTCGAACATCTGTTCGACGGCGTCGCTGACGGTCGCATCAAGCGTCACCGTCTCGACGGGGCTGTTCATCAGGTCGTACACGGGCAGGTCGAGCATCCGGTCGGTCTCGCCGGAGCGGTCGCCCTTCTGTTGGCGCTCCATGGTTCGCACCGCGAAATCAGCGATGTCATGGGTCGTCACCATCCCCGTGAGGTTGCCGCTCTCGTTGACGACCGGCAGTCTGGAGACGCCGTGCTCGCGAAGGTGGTTGATTGCTTTGCCGACGTGGTCGTCTTCGGTGAGCGTGACGACTTCTTCGGTGTATATCTGTTCGACGGTGAGCACGTCGAGGTTGTCGAGGACGGCTTCGAGAATGGCGTCCTCGCTGATGATTCCCCACAGGTCTTCGCCTTCGAACACCGGGGCGACTTTCGTGCCTCCCTCGACGAGCATGCGGGCGACGTCTCGGACGTCGTCTGTGCGCCCGACTTTCGGTGCGTTCCGCATCATCACGCTCACCTTCGCGTCGTCTTCGATGTGCGACTGGACGAGTTGTCGCTCCGTGATGACGCCCGCGTAGGTTTCGTCGTTGGTCACAATAACCCCTTTCGGGTTCTCGCGTTCGAAGATAGACCGAACCTTCCCGAGCCGCTCGTCGTCGTCCACCTGGATGTACTCCGGGGTGGCGATATCTGCGATATTCATCTCTCTCGAAGCGACTTCTCCGCGCTGGTTATTCAAAGTACCCCCATCCAAATTTTATATTTGGCTCCCCTGTGTCGGGTATGCGACCCGACATCACGGTGTTCGGCCGTTTCACCTACCTTCTCACCGAACTCGTCTGGGGGGCCGTCGCGTTCGTCCTCCTGCGGCGGACCAACTCGGTTCGGAAGGCGCTTCGCGTCTGCTTGCTATTGTATCCGTTTGCGTACGCGTGGGACCGCTACACGCTCGAAGTCGGGGTTTTTGACATCCCGCTTCGGACCGGTATCGACATCGCCGGCATCCCGCTCGAAGAGCACATCTTCATGTTCGTCGTGCCATCGATGGTCGTCGGGACGACGGAACTGCTGGAGGAGCGAACCGACGAGTGAGAAATGTGTCAGTCGTAGCAAACTTCAACGCGGGACGTGAAGCGTAGCCCGATGATTGGGTCCGACAAGAAGCCGGAAGTGAAAGCGGGCGTTGAGTCGGTCGACATGTCCGGGAAGACGGTCCTCGTGACCGGTTCGACGAACGGGCTCGGCCGGGAGGCGGCGCTGTCGCTCGGGCGACTCGGAGCGGACGTGTTGGTCCACGGCCGCAACGAGGAGGCGGGCGCCGAAACCGTCGCCGAACTCGAGGCGGTCGGCTCCGACGCCGAGTTCATCGCCGCGGATTTCCTCAGTACCGATGACGTGTCCGCCCTCGCCGACGAGGTCAGGTCGTCCGTCGAGGAGTTGGACGTACTGTGTAACAACGCCGGCGGCCTCTTCGAGGACAACGAGGAGACGGACCTCGGTGTCGGCAAGACGTTTCACATCAACCACCTCGCGCCGTACCAGTTGACCAACGACCTCCTCCCGGCGATGGCCTCCGGCGGCCGCGTCGTCACGACGGCGTCTATCGGCCACCGGGTCGCGACGATGAACCTCGACGACCTCCTCGATTTGACGACGCTCTCGCCGTGGGCGGCGTACTGCCGGTCGAAACTGGCGAACATCCAGTTCTCGAACGAACTGGCCCGACGACTCGTCGTCGCCGGTCGGGACGTCACCTCGAACTCGCTGCACCCCGGCATCGTCCCCGGCAGCGAGTTCTCCCGGGCACTCCCGTCGCCGGCACCACAAATCGGCCAACTCGTCGGCGAGTTTCCCATGACCGACTCCGTTGAGGACGGCGCCGCCACTATCGTCTATCTCGCGGCCTCCGAGGACGTGTCGGGAGTCACCGGCAAGTACTTCGCCCGATGTAAGCAACGGCGTCCGGCCCCGAAGGCGATGGATGTCGAGGCCCAGCGGGAACTCTGGCGGCGAAGTGCCGACATACTCGGCATCGACGAACCGCTGTCAGATGTATAAAGGAGGTCAATACACCGGTTCTACACGCGGTTTTATTAAATTGATAAAAAACCGGTAATCTCCCGAGTAAATTCCTTTTATTTATCAGTTCTCGGTTGGCGTGTAGTATGACTCGACGTACCACGACACGCGCTGGCGTCGCCCTGCTGGCGGCGTTCTGTGTCGCGACCATGTTCGTCGCCCCCGCGGCGGCACAACTCGGTGGAATCGGCGACCAAGTTCCCGACGGTCCCAGTGGCGGTGACATTACCGGTGACCTGATTCTCGACGCCGACGGCAGCGGCGGCGAGGGCGGCGGCGAAGTCGGCGTCGAAAGCGGCCAGGGCAACGCCTCCGGTAGCGGTTCCGCTGCTGTCGATGCCGAAGAGCCGAGCGTCGAAGTTTCGGCCTCGGGTGGCGGCGATGTCGCCGGCCAAGGTGCGGAAGCCGGAATCGACTGTGAACTCAGCCAGCAGTCCGCACAGAACCCCCAGGAGACCTGTGAATTCGAGACGCCGGGTGGCGGTGACACCCCCGCGCCGGAACCGCCGGAACTCCCCGAGTTCCCTGGCGGCGGTGAACTCCCGGCCGACCTGCTGTAGATAGTCGCTCGAACATTTTCGCTTTTCGTTACTCGGTTCGTAGCGACCGCACAGTCGAAATAACTCCGAAAACAAGCCATCGAGGAGGCGCTCCTCGACGCCGTATTCGTTTACTTTGTCTCATCTCAGTAATGGTCGACACGCACGGCTGGAACTGACGTAGCGGCGGTGTAGAAAGCGAGTGGGTTCGGGCAGCATACTTCTGGGACGGAAATCCGCCGCTCAGATTAGCTCGAATCATCGTCACCTCCGTCGAGGTCGAGGCGAAGTTTATCCAACTGCGGCCGACGCCGATTCTCCATCTCGTCGCGGCGAGAGGCCTTGTCGTAGTGGCGGCGAATCGTTCGAAGCGAAGCGTTCACTCGCTTCGCTGTATCTTCCGGATCGAAACCGCGGTCCTGGTGGAACGTTACCGAACCCGTTCGCACCGCGTGGGGTGACCGCGAGGAAGGGCATTGACTTGCCTTGCTTTGAACAGTCAATTCGCACTCGGCCCGCTTCCGGTCGTGCGGGCAGGGGTCGGTATGCCAGCAGGGTTGCGTTGCTTGATATATCCAACTCCGTATAGCGTTCTTGGAGGCCCGACCGTACTCCGATCGCGTGGTGAACAGCGGGGCACGGCCGCTCTCGTCGTGGCGGTCGTGCCGGTGTTCCTCGATGTAGGTGTCCAACACCTCCGAGACCTCCGGGAGGATTCCCACGTCGCGTTCGCCGCCGAGCTTGTTCTTCAACGGAGTGCCGGTGTTCGGCCGGTGACGGAACTCCAGTACGCGGAAATCGCTATCGTAGTCGTCAAGGTCGAGGGCACGGAGGCCGCCGATTCGAGCGCCGACGTGCCACGCCACTTCGAGAACCGCGTGCCACTTCGTTCCGTAGAGGCCGTTCGACCGTTTGCGGAAGTGCTTCAGTAGGGTCTTCGCGTCCTCGGTGGCGAGTTTGTCGTCGCGGGACTGTTCGGAAACAGGAGCTCGAGGAACGTGGACCGACTCGTGGAGGCCGTCGGCAACGACCCCGATGTCCTCGCAGAACTCGATGAACCGTTTGACCAGTCCCATCTGGTTCTCCAGACTCGTCGACGCGATCTCTTCGGAGCGGTCGGTTTCGTAGAGTTCGAAATCGTAGCCGGTGAGGTCCGACACCTGCTCGATGCCTTCGTCCTCACACCACAGTACGAACTGACGGAGGTCGAGGCGGTAGGCGTCGACGGTGGCGTCGGCCCGATCACGCCGAAGCCGACCGAGGTACTTCTGGACCGCATCCCGGACGGTCAAGTCCTCCGGCGGTCCACGACGGTCGGCACTCATACGACGAACTCACCGACTGTCCCGGTCACGTCTTTCTCGCAGTGCCGACACCAGAATTTGACTTCATCGCCCTTCTGTTCGTGGTCGTGAACGTGGTGAACCGTCGAATTCCCGCAGTCGGGACACTCGTGTTCGTGATGGGGGAGCGAAATCATCGGTGCCCCTCCTGATGAATCGGGTTTCGACAGTCGGGACAGTCGATAGGGTGGCCCGGTGATTCTCGCCACTCAAAGACATCACGACCACAACTCAGACAGAAGTAGAACAGCTGTACTCGGTGCGGTCGCGGCTCAGGCCCAGAGCGAGTGTCGTCGGTTACTTGTACGCGTGGTTCCTCTCCGTCCGTGCGGGCTTCGCCCGCGTAGGTAGGTTCCGACATTCGTAGTTACCCCGGAGCCACCTTCTACGGGCCGTGTACCAGCACGGCCCGACCTTCCTGACGACCAGCAGCGCCGCCAGTCAGGGCTCGGTGGCCCCGAGTACGCCCATGCCTTCTCGTTACATAAATGTAACGAGCGGATTGAAAGTACCACGACGGGCATATACGTGATTAACACGTATATTAGGTTGTTAGGGGCGAGTACGTAATCAAATGCGCCGTTCCGGCTCGTGGCAAAGCGTTTGGGACGACCGAATCTTAGAGTGGCTACGCGAGAACGAGGGGGATGGAACACCGAAACAGATCAAGGATAGCGGAATGGTCCGAGTTTCTCGCGCCCAGATTTCGCGTCGTCTGAAGAAATTGGCCGAACACGACCTTGTTCGACACATCGGGAACGGTGCGTACGTGATTACCGAGCAGGGGGAAGCCTACCTCGATGAAGAATACGACGCCGACCGAGGCGTCTACATGAACCGAGATGCCGTCGACGACGAATCCGAGAACGGAGCCGACACCGCAAGCGACGTGTAACCCAATCCGCCCTCCATGCCTGTTCGACTAACCGCCCGCTGGCAACAGACGCTCGACGATAGAATCATCGAACATCTGGACGACGAATCATGGTCGACACCGGGATACATGGAAATGGTTCCGGGCATCGACGCGACGAAGGCACAGATTCGAGATCGTTGTCGGGTGTTGGCCGATGCTGGCTTAGTGGCGTTACAGCAGGAGGAAGGTTGGTATGTGGAATTGACGACGTTGGGGGAGTTGTATCTGGAAGGGGAAGCAGATATTGACCTGTATCCAAGGCCGCGACATCCGACAGTTCTGGAATAAAGCTGTCTCTACCTTAGGCAAACGACAGAAGTGAGTATTGTTACTTGATTTCAGAGCGTTCTGATTAATTTGGAACGCTGAATATTCCGTCAGGGACAGTAGGAGATACACTAACACTTCCCCTCATACAAGTAATATTTATGGTACCATATTGTCTGGTTGACCAAATCTCAGTGTCTGAGCTACAAACCTCTCGGTATTTTTCATGAGCATCTGTTGAGGGTTTTTTCCCTACGCTTAGAATAATATGGTCTGGATCCATCGCTTCAACCGCTTCTTGATGGAAGCCATTTTCACGACCATGATGTGAGGCCTTCAGAATAGTAACATCCTCTAAGACACCCTTTCCATGCTCATCAATAATTTCTTCCCAAGCATCTTGTTCCGCATCGCCAGGTAGTAGAATAGCCTGGTTATTATGAGTAATTTTGAGAACGTAACTAATATCATTATATTTTTGCGTTTCTTCACCCTCATACTGGTCGTTTAATTCGGATACAAAACTAGGTGAAGGGTGAAGAATCTGGATATTATCCTGGTCCCAGTAGTTCTTCTGAGAGCCTGGGGTAGGGCTTATACTCGAATGATTTGTATCTCCCTCTCTAATGTCTGTGTAACGCATCCAGTCTTCTTTTGAATATTCCTCTGGCCACTCCTCATCGAGATCTTGTTCCTTTTTGTGGTTTGTATCCCAGAGAACGTCGAACCCAATTTCATCATCCAGCCGTGCTAATCCAGATAGATGATCCATATCCGGATGTGTGGAGATAAACCGCCATATTTCGCTTTGTATACCCCCAAATTCAGAGTTATAGTATTCAATGGGGTCATCTAGATATTTCTCTGCATAATCTTCAGGCGAGACGAAATCCTTGCTTTTGCTGGAACTGTACTCTAAATAATTATTGAGTCCTGCAACTAGTTCGTCGTACTTGTCTGGTTTTCGATGTTTCCAATCGTTGATATCAACAAACGAAATTCTACCTTCTTTTCCATCACGATGGTCGTTAGGATGTCGGATTATCGTACAATCCCCGTGGTCAACGTTCAGGAAGTGTAGTTGAAGCCAGTTTTGAGCACTCATATCATCACCTCAAAGGAGGAATTGAGCATACTTACTGGTTCAACTGATTCTATATAAACAGTATCAGACCGGAGTAAAAGTAAAGCGGAAAACCCGGCTTGTGAAATTATTTATTACAATTTTGGTAAAAATCAAGGAACACGTATCTAAGGAATACCCTCTCAAATTTCTGCTTCCGTTTTTTAAACACATATGTGGCGAGGATGGATATTACGAATACCGCTATTAGAACCTTCCAAGAGGTAGTAAGTGGTCCACAAACCGTCAAAATAGTCGAAAGAACAGTAGCGAATAGCAAAATCACCGACATACTCCACATACTTCGATGGAAGGTGTGAATAGTCTGAAATCGAAGAGCGCGAGAGGCCTCCTGTGTCTCGAGATAACTAAGAACTAATAGGAGAAGTTTTGGAGACTCTGGGAATTCATTAGAGAGACCAAATTTGGATTTTACATTTTCTACAAAATTGTCCTCGATCTCGGTTCGCTGGCCTATTGGTAGTTCATCGTCTTCATTACGAATAGACTTCACCGTCCGAGAAAAGAGGTCATCACCACCATGATAATACTGTTGTGAGAAGCGGTCAAGCCGACTACCGAACCATTGTATTATATGGCCCGCAATGAAGCCGAAAACCAATATTCCGGCAATTGCAGCTGTGGAGGATATGGAGTGAGGAACGCCGAGCCAGGAAACGGGAAATAATATCGCAAAAAAGAGTATGAGTGCTATCCCTGGAATTAGATTTGCCAAAAGATCATATAAGTCAAGCGTGGTCAGAGTCCGTCCTAAGGACATATTTGATTTGTATAGTTTATCCCTGATATAATGAACCAACGAAAACAGATTGTATTTAGAATATTTCCACCCCCCCTCAAGGAGGGGGTTCGGTCGTCACCAACGCAGGGTGGATTGGTTGTTCGGTGGTCGGAAAGGGGTAATAGTATACGAAAGTGAGTGCGGAATGTTCCCTCTTGAATCAGTCCAATATTATCTGGCGGTCTTTGACAGCTAAAACTAGACGCTTCATCAAATATAGAACGAAGGAGACGATCAGCAGTATCAAGAAAAATACTCCCAGTAGGATAGTGAAGCCTAAAAACAGAACCAAAAACAGCTCTTTGGCATACTGTATAGTGAAGAATTGAGCTGAAGATTCAGTATTTACCTCAGAAATGAGAAACCCGGAAACCCAAATCCAGAATATTAGGCCAATGACCACACTTACGCCTTGTATGAGTTTTCCAGTACCAAACTGATCATCGAAATAATCTGATACGCGAATGATTGGTTGCCAGACTAAAGCAGGGAGCATGATTCCACTGAGATAGGCTATCATTATTATATACGGCATCCATATTGTCGGAAATTGCACCACAACTGCCGTTAGAACTCCAATCAATGGGACATAAAACGCACCGAATGCCACCAATCCTACGTTGGGAAATGAATACCATGTGCCGTTGTGATTTATCCGTCTGAGCAGATCTACTAGAATTACAATTGAAAGAATAATCACCAAACTAAAGCCCATAACCACAACTATGTTCTGAGCCAAATCTGAGTTTATTACGTCAGATGCGGCTTGCCTAGCATAAATGCTAGTAGCTCCAAACACACCAATTAGTGTGAATATAGTAGAGTTCGAATTCAGGAAGTCAGACAATTCCTCTACCGGGCTATAGAGGAAAGGATAAATCCATTCTTCAAGAAAGAGTTGAAAAAGTGTTCTATCAATTAATTCAGTATCTGAGGGAGCCATTGTAATCGGGGAATTTCATCGGGAGTTGAGAATCCAGCGATAATAAATCCCACATCCCAATTATTGGCTTGGACCACGATTACGAAGAAGTTCAAGCAACTCCGACCAATTAAGATCTTCGGCGAACAGGTCGGCACGGAGGTCCCACGCCCACGGTGCAGCATCGTCCGGGTCGTACTGGTGTGAAGTCGCTTCCAGATTCTCGGCCGTAAGTAGTTCGTCGCTTGGGTAGTCCGCATCAGCCGCCCACCGCTCGAAGAACTCCACGACGTCTTTCTCCAGCTTGTAGTACGCGAGAGTCGCCAGCCGCTTCGCTTCCGGATGGAGGTCCTTCCCGGTGTGACAAATGACGCCCGCAGCGTCGACGCCGATTTTAGCGAATCGCTTGGCGAGTGGGGTCCATTGGGTCGCTACCTCCCGTCGATACACGCGGGCGTCCATGTGCGTCGAGGCTTCGTCGACGACGATGAACTTCGGTTGGTCCCGGTGTTCGAGCAGCTGCACCGCGAGGTCGTGACAGGATGTGACGACGTGATCCGTCCGGTCCCACGACCGGATGTTTGAGAGAACGAGGAGATCGTCATCAAGGGCGAGGTCCCGAATCTCGACGAGTTCGCTCATTGTGTTCGTCTTTCCGGTGTTCGGGTTTCCAGCACCAACGATGAACGCCGGAGCGTCGTTGTTCTCCAGCCACGAGTTGATACGCATCGGTAGCCGCAGCGAGGAAGCGTCGAGGTCCTTGTCGGTGATGCCGGTGAGTCGAGAAACGACCGAGGCGTTATCGGTGTGGACGGCATCGGAGGCCGCGTCGGTGAAGAACGTCGAGCGAAGGCTTCGCCCGAGTTCCGTTTCGTAGAACGAACTGGCATCGAGGTCACGGTCGGAGAGATCCCCATCGAACAGCGATTCCATGAACGACAGCGACGACCGAATTTCCGGGTCCGACAGCACGCCAGCGTGCGGATAGAGGTCTTCGCCCGCTTCCATCTGACCGTGTACCTGTTCGCGCAGCTTCGCCGCGTTGTAGAGATTATCGTGTTCGTTACCCATCGGTCGGCACCTCCTGGTGACCGTTCTCGTCGTACCGATTCAACGGATGGTCCTCCGGCACCTCACCGGGCTGTTCGCTCGCCTCTTCCGGCGACGGTTCGTCCTCGATGGAGACGTTTTCGAGTTCCTCCGAGAAATCGAACTGTTCCAACGCGGAATCGACGGCTTCGGTCAACGCCTCACCTTGGTCGGGAAGTCGACCGGATTCGACCATCTCGATCACGTCGAGGGCGGTTGCCCGAGCAGCGGAACGAACGATAGTGAACGCCGAGGTCTCCAGCACGAAGCCACGCTGGGCGTCCTCCTGGAGCTGGCCGCGACACTCCCGAACCGCTTGGAGCGCACGAGCGAGTTCCCTGTCATCGAGCGTTCCGCGCCACGTCCCAACGACGGTCATCTCTTCGAGTTCGACCTGTTTCCCGACGTAGAGATGCGACGCAAGTTGCGTCATCTCATATGGAGCATCGGCGTTGCCGTTCTCGTCAGTTACCGTCAACTCTCGAAAGTCCGAGTACGGGAAGCGGAAGAGTGCGCCGTCGATTACGCTGGCATCGAGATCGACGAGGAAGATATGATTCGGATTCCAGAGCAGGGAGACGATGTAGTTCCCGGTGAGGAAGCCGACCGGCGTCAGCGCGAGGAAAGTCAGTCCGGCAAGCTTCGCCCATCGAGGGACTTCCAGCGACACCTCGAAGTAGACCAAGACGGCGACAGCAATCAACGCGAGGCCAACCAACGTGAGCAGTCGAGACTTGAGGAAATCCAGCAGCAGCTCGAACTTCGTCGGCTGCCGGAACTGTTCGGGGCGCTCAGTCATGCTACCCGCTCCGGTTCATCCGTTCGACCGAGTACGGTTCGAATAACGACGAACACCGCGACGGAGGCGACACCGCCCGCGCCGGAGATCGCCGCGAGTTGTACGTCCTGGGCTGTCCACGGCTCACCGATCAGCGTCGACTCTTCCTCGATGGGAACAGCATACAGCGTATCGCCGGTGTCGATGGAGACACCAGCAAACCCGTTGTGGACGGTCACGTCGAACCGAATCGTGTTCCGTTCGCCTTCGCGCAGGGTGAACGTTCGACGATTAATCTCGCCGCCGGTCATGAACGCGCCGGCATCGGTGACCGTGATTTCTTGGAGTTCGTCCGAGTGAAGCACCACGACGGCTTCCGTACCGTCGAGGGAAGCCGAACAGACGACCGTGTTCTCGTCGATGGCTTCCGGGGCTTCGCAGTCGTCGTCGAGGTCGCCAGCGAACTCGGCCGTCGGCGTGGTCGTGCCGTTTTGGGCGACGACGGGCGCGGCCACGAGAGGGACAATGCAGACGAGTAGCGCTGCTAAGAACGCGAGTGTGCGGAAAAGATTCATCGTTGTTAGTACCCGTTGTCGTCGGTCTGTCCGAGCAGTACGAGGGCGATGCCACCGACGGCAACGACGATTCCCCAACCGGGAATATCGGGAGCGTTGGGAAGTAGACCACCGCCCCCGCTGCCGCTTTTGGAATCTTCGTACTCTTCGATCAGCTCTTGATTCTGCTGTTCGAGCTGGTTCCACTCTTCTTGGGTGACGTAGTTCGAATCGTTCTGTGGTTGCGCGGAGGTGAATTCCGCAGAGTTGGCTTCCTCGCCGGTCTCTTCGTTGACGAACTTCTGGACGGTGAAAGGGCCGCGAATGCGAATCGTTTCGTACCGTGTTTCGTCGGTCTTGGTGACGTAGTTGACCGACTCGATCTCGGCAATGGCGTTCTCCAGCTGGCCGGATACATCAACGGTCCAAATGGTATTGCCGCTGCCATCTGTTCCTTCGCTGAAGTCGCCGGCTTTCACTTCGGCTGTCTCGTCGTAGTTGGTGTTGATTTGGTAGGTCACCTCAGTCAGCGGTTCTTTGGTGAAGGTGACTGTCCCGCCGTCGACGCCGGAGGCATCGTCGTAGGCTGTCCATGTCCCTTCGCCCGAGCCGACATCATAGGTCAGGTAGACGCTGCCGAGACCGTCGGCCGAGGGGGAGTACTGCGTACCCGTCTCGATGGTCGTTGAGTCGTCGGTGACACCGAGCGTCCCTTCCAGGACGACATCGTGGTCGTGGAGTTTCACGGTCGCCTTCCGTTCGAAGTCGACCGGAACGTTGAGTGCAACGAGATCAGCGACGGCTTGGGGGTAGTCACCGTCTTCGGTCATCATTTCGGCGCGTTCGCGTGGGGTGATGAGATCGGAGACCTGAATGTCGCCGGCTTGGACGCTGCCGTAGACGCCATCGAGCCAGGTGATGAGGCCGTTTCGGGCGTCGTCGAAGGTGGTGGCAATCTCGTCGGTGAGGGTTTTCCAGTCGCTTTCGGATGCGCCCTTCGCTCGCATGTAGGTGAACTGGTTGCCGTTGATGTTCATGACGAGTTCGGGGTCTGGGTAGCTGTCGGGGTCGCTGTTGGTAATCCCGAAGCAGTCCCACGACTGGGTTCCGTCACCAGCCGACCGCTGTTCGTTTAGTTCGACCTGTTCAACGTCGATGGTGGTGCCATCAACGAGATCGACAGTTTCCGACGACGGGAACGAGACGGTATCGGAGCCATCATCGAAGATGTCGTTTTGAGAGAGGTCGCTGTGGGATTCGACAGTCGAGACGACGTTTTCGAGCTCGCGGACGGACTCGTTCCAGGATTTGACGAGGTTCTTCGTGACGGTTGCTTGGTAGGCGTCGACGGCCGCGACCATCTGATCTTGGACGGCCGACTGAGATTTTTCAGCGTTGAGGCCTTCGATGGCAGCGACTTTGCCATCGGTGTAGGCGTTGTTGCTGATGCCGTCGAGCATGTTGCGGTTGTCGACGAAGGTACTGGCGTTGGTGGATTGGCGGGTGTGGAGGGTTTCGTAGATGCTTTGCAGGGCGGCATCAGCGGTCATGCCCTCGGGGACGCTGTCGGCGGTCATGGCATCGTAGGCGCTGTAGAGCGCCCAACCGACAGCAGCGCCGCCGGCAGCGACGAAGATGGGAGCGACAGCTTTCGAGCGACCAACGGGTTCGAGGTCGAGCGTCGATGCGCCCGCGCCCGTCGCGGCGACACCTGTGGCTACCCCCGCGCCTTTGATGAACGTCCGACGGTCGATCTCGCTCACAGGACACCTCCAGCGGCGAAGAACATCCCGGCGGTCGAGGCCGCCGCGCCCGCCGCGAACATGACGATCTCGTCGGTCGAGAGATGCCGGTCGATGGGGTCGGTCATCGGACGGCAACACCCCACGACAGCACCGAGACGGCAAAGGCGAGGATGTGCAGGGTCGGGGAATTCGCCGCGAATTGGTCTTGAACGAACCCGATGTACTGATAGGAGACTATCAGAATCGGGGCAGCCGCGATCAGTAGTTTCTCCCAGTCCTCGTAGCGGTCGAAGGCCTTCGTCTCACTTGATGCGAACGCCGTAGCGAAGACGACCAGCGAGACGATGGTCGCGTGTTCTGTCGTCAGCGTGTACCCGACGCCCCACTGGAGCGTGGGCGCGGAGATGCCGCCGAACTGGAAGGCGGAAGCGACCACGAACACCACGGACAGCAGGGCCGGGAGCGTCCGCAGGTGCGCGTAGTCGTTCATCAGCCCGCTCATGCGGTTCGATGCCGACGCCATCACCGGACCCCCACGGTGAAGCCTTTGCCAGTGTGGCCGTCGTCGGTTTCGTACTCACCGTCGTACCGGAGTTTCACCACGTCACCGATCTCGACGCCGAGCCTGTCGAAGTCGTTGGTGATGGAAGCGCAGTGCCACACCATCACGTACTCGCCCGGTGCCGTCGACAGCTTGTAGACGCGATTGTTGTTCGCGCCAGCGTTCTCGATGATGTCTCGAAGTTCTCCTTCGAGAACTTCGTCCTCTTCCCATTCGTCTTTCCACTCTACGTCTTCGTCGTCGTCGTACTCCGAGCCGACGGTCTGGAAGCCAGCGAACTCGGGGTCGGATTCTTCGGTCGCCATTGCACTAGACATACTAGTTTACTGGGGGGTAAACCTCCGATTAACCCGAGTGAAAGTGAAAACCAGTATCTAGTAACTATATCATGTATCGCAGTCATTCAGCTCTGTTGAAATCCTTAGGAACTGATAGGATCTGCGTGCGACATACAGAGGATGAGTTCTGCACTGTAACGGCGTTTGTTTCACTCTGAAAGAGATGAACCGTCCGCTCACTACACATGCATATTGAGCAGAGGATTAGGATGTCACTCAGTTACTCAATTGAAGGTTTGGCGTGAAAACCAGCGGATATCATACCTTTGCGGGATGAACAGAAATTGATGGCCGGAAAAGAATCTGTCAAACTCAATGACGACCAACCACCCTCTGCCGATGAGGAAGTAGCAAGACTGCGCTTGCAACTAAATCAAAAATCCTTGAAGGAGTTGGTGAGGCTGGGTTTAGTCGAATGGGATAGGGAGAATCATGTGATTAAGAAAGGCCCCAACTTCGACAGGGAACGCCCTTTTAGGAAGTAATCCATCGATATCCATACAATCTGTATTCAGCACGTCTCCAAGAACATATCACCGATTGAGGATTTCAACAGAGCCAGTCATTCGAGTATGGATACTCAGTTTCCGGTCGCTTCGACCCGAACTTGTCGTGGTAATGTTGGTAGTGAAGCACCCGATCTGCAGCCTCCGGCTCTTCGAGACCGTGTTCGTAGAAATGCATCGCCATCGTTCGAGCTTCGTGCGAGGAGAACCCGCACTTCCGACAACGGTACACCTCTGCCTTCTGGAGCGGAATCGACAACCGAGTCTCTTCCTGGAGGCGCTTCAGAGGAAGGTGTAGTGGAACGACATCGACACCGCCGCCACCGGGATCGTGTTCCTCACCGTCGCGGTCGATAACCGCGTCGAGTTCCCACTGGTCGGTCAACGGTTCCGGCTTTTCGAATTCATTGGACTCCGGTTCGGTGGCCCGACTCTCCAGCACGTCCTCGACGAACGAACGGTCGGACGGCGAGACACCGAGACGACCCATCACCTTTGGAACCGACCAGTTCTTACCCGGTCGGTCCTCGATGAGCGACAGAATCTCATCACGTAACTGGGTCCGTTTCAGATTCTCACCAGTCGACCCGCCAGCTCGGGCTGACGGCCACCGCTCAGACATTGGTTTATCGAAGTGGGAAACTGGAGTGTTGCCACTCTCGGTTTCGTCACCCACCGAGCCGAGGGCGTCGTCAGGTGGGTCGAGGCGATCTTGGTCAATTCGCCACGCCGAATCACAACACGCGCAGACGACATCCGCACCACGGCCGTCGTTCCAATAGACGTGTTCGCCGTGCGGAACGTCTTGGTCCGCGCGAGATGATTCGAACCGCTGTTCACACGCATCAGCGGTTATGGCGTTATTGACGATTTGAGACCGAGAAACCCGGCGACGAGATCCGGACCAGTACAACGCACCCCACGCGAGATATTCGACCGGCTTCTCCAGTAGGTCCTCTGTGTAGCCGCCCATGTAGGCGGCCATGTACGAACCCATGTTTTCGACCTCTGGATTCAGCGAGATACACCCATCCGACTCTTCTACGTACGAATCTATTGCAGTGTAATCGTGAGCAGAGAAGCCCGCCGGTTCACATTTCTCGATATGCGCGTCTATCACGCGTTCTAGTTCACGACCAACGTCTTCGAGGGAGATCGAGGGCGCGAGGGCATCCCGGTCGAAGTAGATACCGACGTGCAGGTGAGTATAGCAGGCGTTCGCACCGGGGGCCTTGTCAGCATCGGAAGCTGCACCCATGCCGTGCGGTTCGGCCTGACTCCAGTATGCCCAGTCGTCGGAGTCGAGGTCGAGGTGATATTCCATTGTATTGCGAAGCGCGTCCCGAACACCGTGTTTCGAGAAGGCGTCGTGAATGGCGTCGAGGTGGTCGACCGGCGGTAGGCGAGAACCTTTCGGCGTCGACGATGCAGTTAGAGTGAGCATCGCAGTCACCGGGTTCTCCCATTGGCCGACGGACGAACCGCCGGTCGGTCGTTCGCCGCCACCCATCTCCCGTTCGAGCGCACGCGCACGAGCGTACTCTTTCTTCGAGTACGATTCACTCCAGGCGTCCATCAGCGGTATCTCGAACGTCTCTCCGTGTTGATTTGAGAACCGAGCAGTCAACCCACGGTACTCCGTGTGCGCGAAGAGGAACGATGAGACGGCATCGGCCCAGGTCACCGACTCACGGCGCTGGAGTTCGGACACCTGGAAGTTCTGTTCGACCTCTTTCTCGGTTTCAACGTACACGTCTTGATACTCAGCTTCGGTCACGACCCGACGGAGTGACCTCCCGTGTTGTTCGGAGATCTGGAGGTCGGCCTTGTTTGGATACGCATCGATGAAATCGAGAACCCGTTCGTGTACCTTCTGTTCGTACTCGTCATACTCAGAATCGGCCGCAGAGGGTTCTACAGAGTTAATCTGATTGGAGGGCCGAGAGGCCGCCGGTGGTTGATCGGCCCCGCTCATGGAGAGGAAGCAAGAGAATCGTCGTGCAGATGATGCCGCGAATGGGCCTCCGGTTCGACTGCAACGAGGTTACCGGGAACGTTCAGCCAGGGTACAGACTGCCGGTGATGCACCTCGTAGTGAGCAGGGAGAGCATCGAAGCCGTGTTCCGCAACGTACAGAAGCCGGTGGATGTAGACCGTATCGTCGGCACCGTTCGCACGGCACCGAACGTACTCGTAGCCCTCGCCGGTGGACTGGAGCGACGGGGCGTCACTCACGCTGACCACCGTCGGTACGAGCTTCCGAATCGCTCAAACGCCGCTGTGGCTTCCCGCGCGGCGTCGTTGGGTCCGTCCCTGCGGTCGGACCCTGCGCGCCGGCTTCCGGGTCGACCCACGAGGGGTCGCTTCCGGCCGCTCCGCTCGGGGGTGCCCGTCGCTCCGCTCTTCCGGCGCTTGCGTCAGCTGGGCAGGCGTCGAGGTCGAGGCCGGATGCCCAGTGAAGCGACGGGAGTAGGTGGTCGACGAGTTCACGCTGGAGATCGGGAGCGCGGAAGCAGCTCCGGCATTCTCGATAGCGGGTAGCCGGTTCTCGTCGAGGATTGAGACACCAGTCGTGGCAACTCTGACAGCGATATTCGACGAGAGAAGGGGTCAACGCCGACCACCCCGGAAAGTATCCGCGCGCTGGTAGTTATTTGGGGGTGAGCCGGCCGATTCTGCAGAAGATACTTGTGAGTGCTTACTTGAGGTACCGAAAGTGTTAGAAGTCGGATGGGTTCGGGCAGATTTGAACTGCCGGCCTCCTCCATGTCAAGGAGGTGTCATAACCAGCCTAGACCACGAACCCACGCTGGTGTCTGCCTGCACTTCTTCGTATCCCGGTGAGGTAATTGAAGGTTTCGGAATGGTCGCCGAGAACTGGAGGGTGTTTCCCGAACCGTTCGGCTCATGGCGGGGGAGTATAAAAATAACCGGTTATCTCGGGCGTCATCCTGTTCCTTGTAGCTGTACTTTCAGAAATATATGCGACAAAGAGTTCGGCAACTGTTAGTGGTCGTCACGGCAGTTTCGGTTTTCGCGTCCTTCGCCGTGGCTCCGGCCGCGGCGCAGTTGGGCGGTAGTGGTGACGGAATCAACATCGGTGGCGACGAAGGAATCAGCATCGGTGCCGACGGCGTCAACGTCGGTGGCGAGGAGGGTGTCGACGTCGAAGCCGGCACTGACGGTGTCAACGCCACGGTCGGCGGCGACGACGCGGTCGCTGCCGAGGCCGGAACCGACGGGGCCGGCGCACAGGTCGGCGGCGTCGAAGCAAGCGATGACGGCGTTTCCGTGGGCGACCGAGAGGTCTCCCCCGACACCGGCGGCGGTGACCTCCCGCTTCCCGACGACGCCGGTGACATCGGCGGCGATTCAGGTGGGCTCCCCGTTGGCGATTCGGGCAGTCTGCCGCTTCCCGACGACGCCGGTGACATCGGAAGCGGCGACGGCGTCCCGACCGACCCGACCGAATTAGACAGCAGCTCCGACGATATTCCGCAGGAGCTTCGAGTTCTGGAGCAAATCCTCGAGAACGCGGAAATCAATCAGACGGGGCCCGAAGACGTTCCCATCGGTGACGAGAACGCACAGGTGAACGTCTGTGAGCCTCTCAACGTTGAATCCAGTGACCTTCCTGCCGAGGCCCTTCCCTCGATTCAGGACCTCCCGCAGGAGGCTGTCCCCTCTGGCGTTCCGACGAGCATTCTCTCCAACGACGCGGTCCTCGGCATCGCACTCGGCCTCGTTCCGGCGCCGTGTGACATCCAGACGCCGAACGACCCCTCGGTTGACCCGACCGACCCGCCGTCCGAGCCGGCTTACGACTTCGACGTTCAGCGCTTCGGACAGTACGAAGACGGCGGTGTCGCACTCATCACGTACGACGGTACCCTGAACGAGTCCGGTGAGGGTCCCGGTGTCTCCGGTATGCTCGGCGGTCTGACGACCTCGGAGTTCGGCGACCTCGACGGTGAACTCGTCGTCAACGACGGCGAGAACGATTACGGTGTCGACCCACGCGTCCGGTACAACGACGACAGTTTCGAGGGTGAAGCGGTACTCCTCATCTTCGGAAACCAGGCCGGCATCGACGGCGAGTGTAACGACCTCACGGAGTTCGACGGCGACTTCAGCGACGTCCAGGAGAACCCGCTCGGTCCCTGCGAGTACGAACTCGTCGGGCTCCCGAACGCCGTCGGCCCCGCTGACGCGGTTTCTATCATCACCAGCGCGACCGAGGGTGGCGCTCCGGGCCTGCCGGAACTCGGCGGGTCGGGACTCCCCACCGGCAGCGTGACCTCGCTGACGTCCGGTGGCCTCTAACTCCGAACTGACGAACTGACCGGATTTGTCGGTTGCTATCAAACGTTTCTTTTCGTCTGTTTCGGACCCGCTTCCCCGCGGATTCGTCATTTACGTATAAAGTCCCGTGCATGGGGGGCGTAACTGTAAATACGTTGACTAAGCTATCCACTGATAGAAATGGGAGAATCCAGCATAGCGAGAGCAACACTGTCCTGTCTCGTCGCCGTTTTGATGGTCGTGGGTTTCACGGCCGCGCCGGCGGCGGCGGTTGACGACGGCATCTCGGTGAGCGACGACGGCGTCTCGGTCGGACTTGACGGTAACGGAGTCGAAGTCGACGACGATGGCGGTGTCACGGTGGAGAACGATACTAGTGTGGAGTCGGTCGAAGACTCCCTTCCGGGAGAGGACGACGCGCCCGACGGTGACACGCTTCCGGACGACGGGGGCGATTCTGACCCGTCGGTCGACTACAGCGACATCCCGATAGAGGAGTCCCCGGTCGACCCATGTCGTGACCTCGGCGGCGATGTCCAAGAGAACGTGCCGTTCGAGCAGGTGCCGTGGTTCGATGACCTGCCGAAGCAGGCCCAGCCGCCGGGCGTGCCAACGAGTCTGATTACGCCGGAGGTCGTCGCGGGAATCGTCTTCGGTGCGACTCCGAACCAGTGCGATATTCAAGACCCCAACGACCCCTCGGTCGACCCCACGGACCCACCGAATGACCCGGGATACAGCGTGGAGAATCAGCGTATGGGCCAGTACCGTGACGGAGCAGTTGGATTGGTGTACTACGAGGTGACGGCCAACGAATCCGGTGAGGGTCTCGGTGTTTCGGGCATGGTCGGTGGTCTCACAACCTCGGAGTTCGGTGACATCGACGCGGAACTGACAGTCAACGACGGGGAGAAGGACTACACGGTTGACCCGCGCGTTCGCTATTTCGACGGCGGACGCACGGGTATGGCGGAGACGAACGTCGAGTTGCTCGGCACGCGACTCGGTGTCGTGATGGACTGCAACGGTGAGGAGTGCCAGCCGGGGACGCGTGGTCTCCCCGAGTTCCAGAAACCGCCTGCAATCCCTGCACCGACGGGCGAATAGGCTCTCGCGTTCTCTGCGTCGATTTTCTTGGTTTCACCGAAGAGCGCCCGCTGTAGCGACAGCCTTATACTGGTGTACGAATTTGTACATTATAGCGCAAAACTGGTCATTGGTGTCCACAATGAAAGAACATATTCGACGAGTTACTGACGGCGAAGACCTCTCGATGTCGGAGGCACGGGACGCTGCGGCGACGGTCTTCGAGGAGGCGACGGAGGCACAAATTGGGGCGCTGTTGGCGGGACTGCGCTCGAAAGGGGAGACGGAAGCGGAAATCGCCGGGTTCGCACAGGGGATGCGGGATGCGGCCCGACGCATCGACCCCGACCGCGAACCGCTCGTCGACACCTGCGGGACGGGCGGCGACGGCCACGACACCATCAACGTCTCGACGACGAGTTCCTTCGTCGTCGCGGGTGCCGGCGTCCCCGTCGCGAAACACGGCAACTACTCGGTGTCGTCGTCGTCGGGAAGCGCAGACGTACTTGAAGAAATCGGCGTCACCATCGACGCCGAACCGCCGGCCGTCGAGCAGTGCATCGAAGAGACCGGGATGGGGTTCATGCTCGCCCCTGTGTTCCACCCGGCGATGAAGGCCGTCATTGGACCGCGGAAGGAACTCGGGATGCGGACGATATTCAACGTTCTCGGGCCACTGACGAACCCGGCCGGTGCGGACGCCCAAGTCGTCGGCGTCTACGACGAGGCCCTCGTTCCCGTGTTGGCCGATGCGCTCTCGCAGATGACCGTCGAGCGCGCGCTCGTCGTCCACGGCGCTGGCCTCGACGAAATCGGTGTCCACGGGGAGTCGACCGTCGCCGAAGTCGATGGCGACGACGTGACCGAGTACACGGTCACACCGAGTGACCTCGGTGTCGGCACTCACGACCTCTCGGCGGTCGGCGGTGGCTCACCGACCGAGAACGCTGCGGACATGCGCGGTATCCTCGAAGGCGATGTCGACGGCGCGAAACGCGACATCATCCTCGCGAACGCTGGGGCTGCCATCTACATCTCCGGGGAGGCCGACAGCCTCGAGGCGGGCGTCGACGCCGCACGCGAGTCCATCGATTCCGGGGCTGCGGCCGCCCAACTCGACTCGCTGCGGGAGTTCGAGCCATGACGCGCGTGAAGGTCTGCGGGACGACGACCCACGAGGATCTCGATGCAGTGGTCGAGGCGGGAGCCGACGCCGTCGGTTTCATCGTCGACGTGTCGGTCGACACGCCGCGTGAGATCCCGGCCAAACGAGCCGTGGAGTTGGCTCGGGCCGCACCGCCGTTCGTGACAACGGTGCTCGTAACGATGCCCGAATCACCTGAGGAAACCGTCGAACTCGCGTCTCGCGTTCAGCCCGACGTGGTGCAGGTCCACGGCGAACTGACGCCCGGCGACTTGGCCTTTCTGTCGGCGAAGGTTCACGGCGATGTCGTGAAGGCCGTCTCCCCCAAATCGGCCCCTGCCTACGACACCATCGCCGACGCACTGTTAGTCGATTCTCTTGATGCCGACGGCGCTGGCGGGACCGGGGAAACTCACGACTGGGAACGGACGCGCGGACTCGTCGAGACGCTGGATTCGCCGGTCGTACTGGCGGGTGGGTTGACACCCGACAACGTCGCCGAGGCGGTCGAAACCGTCCGCCCGTTCGGTGTCGATGTCGCAAGCGGCGTCGAGAGCGGCCCGGGACGGAAAGATGCAGACGCGGTTTCGGCATTCGTTCGAGCCGCAGGGGGCCGACCGTGATTTCGAAAGACGAGTTCGTGGCGCTCGCAGGGGAGGGTCCGGTCGTCGTCCGGGCGGTGGAGAAACTCGACGTGACGCCGGAACCGCTCGTTGCCTACGCGGCGCTGACGGGCCGGACGACCGACGCCGACAGCGCCGACCACGCCTTCCTCCTGGAGAGCGCCGAGAAGGTCGCCTCCAGCGACCCCGACGGCGCATTCACGGCGGGTCACGGCGCGGACCGCCACGCCCGGTACTCCTTCGTCGGCTACGACCCCGCAGCGGTCGTCACCGTCGACGGTGAGGCCTCGGTCGACGTGATAGACGACCGCTACGAGGGACTGCTCGATCCCAACGGCGGCGACACGGTGGCCAAGCTCCGCGAATCCCTACCCGACGTTCCATTGCGGAACTTCCCCGAAACCGAACGACAGCAGTTACAGGGCGGACTCGTGGGCTTTCTCGCCTACGACGCGGTGTACGACCTCTGGCTGGACGAGGTCGGCATCGACCGACCCGATTCGCGATTCCCCGACGCGCAGTTCGTCCTCACCACGAAGACAGTCGTCTTCGACGATGCCGCCGGCACCGTCGAGTTGGTGTTTACGCCCGTCGTTCGAAAAGGCGAGGACCCAGGGGCGGTGTACGACCGACTTCGCGAGGAGGTCGACCGCGTCGAGTCGCTGCTTGCCGACGCCGAGGAATTGACGACGGGCGGCTACCGCCCCGTCGCCGAGCGTGCGGGACCGAAAGCCGACTACGAGGCCGCGGTCCGGACGGCCAAAGAGCACGTCCTCGACGGTGACATCTATCAGGGCGTCATCTCCCGGACGCGGGAACTCGACGGCGAAATCGACCCGCTCGGTCTGTACGAGGCCCTCCGAGAAATCAACCCCTCGCCGTACATGTACGTCCTCGATTACGACGACCTCACGGTCGTCGGTGCCTCCCCGGAGACGCTGGTGTCCGTCCGGGGCCGTGAGGTGATGAGTAATCCCATCGCGGGGACGTGTGCCCGCGGCACCAGCCCGGTCGAGGACCGACGGTTGGCCGGTGAGATGCTCGCCGACGACAAGGAGCGGGCCGAACACACGATGCTCGTCGACCTCGCGCGAAACGATGTCCGTCGGGTCGGTGAGGCCGGCAGCGTCCGCGTCGAGGAGTTCATGAACGTCCTGAAGTACAGCCACGTCCAGCACATCGAATCGACGGTGACGGGGACGCTCGCCGACGACTGCGACGCCTTCGATGCCACGCGGGCGGCGTTCCCGGCTGGGACGCTCTCGGGGGCGCCGAAGATACGGGCGATGGAGATAATCGACGACCTCGAACGGAAGCCACGCGGCGTCTACGGCGGCGGCGTGGGCTATTACTCTTGGACCGGCGATGCGGACTTCGCCATCGTCATCCGGACGGCGACGGTCGAAGACGGCGTCGGCGAGGGTGGGTCGGCCCGAATCACGGTGCAGGCGGGTGCGGGAATCGTCGCCGATTCGGACCCCGAAAGCGAGTTCGAGGAGACCGAAAAGAAGATGGACGGCGTCCTCGCCGCCTTGGAGCGAATCGAGGCCTCCGAGGAGGTTCCGCGATGACGCGCGTGCTGTTCATCGACAACTTCGATTCGTTCACGTACAACCTCGTGGAGTACGTCAGCCAACACGACGACACCGAAGTCGAGGTGTTGCGGAACACGGCATCCTTGGAGGAGGTCCGTTCGGTCGACCCCGACGCGATTATCATCTCCCCGGGGCCGGGACATCCGAAGAACGACCGAGACGTGGGCGTGACACTTGAGGTGCTCCGGGAACTGAGTCCCGAGGTGCCGACCCTTGGCGTCTGTCTCGGCCTCGAAGCGGCCGTCTACGAGTACGGCGGCTCGGTCGGTCGTGCGCCGGAACCTATCCACGGCAAGGCGTTCCCCGTCGACCACGACGGTGCGGGCGTGTACGCGGGACTCGAAGACGGTTTCCAGGGCGGACGGTATCACTCGCTCGTCGCCCTCGAGGTGCCGACGTGTTTCGAGGTGACGGCGACGACCGACCACGACGGCGAGGAGTTGGTGATGGGCGTCCGTCACCGCGAACACCCCATCGAGTGCGTCCAGTTCCATCCCGAATCGGTGTTGACCGCCGCCGGCCACGATGTCATCGCGAACTTCCTCGCGGATGTCTGACGGTATCGTCGTTCGCCGTCGAGGGAGCGACCTCGGTTCGATAGAGAACCCACTGTAGTGTGTGCCTCGCCCGGGTTTCGCGACTGTCACGAGTCATCAACACAGCACCGGAAATATATGACAGAATAATTCTATAAACTGTGAGTTAGACAGCAACCGCCTCGGTTCGTTTCGGGAGGTTGGCGTTCGTGTTGCTCGTTTCACCGACCGCCTGTCGGCTTTTTGCTGCCCATGAGTGCCGGGGAAAACCCCCGATTATTTCCAATGGAAACAACGGTTCAGTCTGGTGGTTCCGTTCGGCCAAATTTCACTTTCACCGCGGTCTATCAACCCTTATGAGAGTTGCCCCGAATGCAACTTGTCGTACGCGCACAGGCACGCGCAACTGCTGAGCCAGAAAACCAACACGTGCCTCCATCTCAATGTCGAAGCGTCGACACGAACGCCCGTCGAATGCCGCGGGTCATATGGCATTCGAGCACGAACACGCTACCATGACGATTTGCACCACCCATCTCGCTGCTGACGGAACTGTAGGGGAACCGACTACTTTCACACGGGGGGCTGAGTGATGTCCGGGGCGGACCTCTCCGCGGACGAACTGACGCTTCCGGTCAAGCGAACCGAAGGTGACTCCCTCGAAGAGCGCCTCACCGGCAACGCCTACCACAACATCCTGCCGGCGCGTTATCTCCGGAAGGACGCCAACGGCGACCCCGTCGAACAGCAGGAAGACCTCTTCGAGCGCGTCGGCAAGAACATCGCCCTCGCCGAGGCCGTCTTCGAGGCCCGAAAACGCGACGTCGAGGTGACGGTTATGCCCGAACAGCTCAAGCCCGACCATCCGCGCCGCGACGAACTCGCCGAGGAAGTGTTCGGCAAGGGCGTTTCCGCGGGCGATGCCGTCGAGACGGAACTCTCCATCTACAACGTCAACAAGTTCGCCTACGAGACGCTGGTCCCCGAACTTCCCGATGACATCCGGAGCCACGTCGAGGAGAAAGCCGACGAGTTCCAAGAGGCCATGGAGATGCTCTCCTTCATGCCGAACTCCCCGACCCTGATGAACGCTGGCGACGAACTCCAGCAACTCTCGGCGTGTTTCGTCGACTCCCCGGAGGACGACATCGACGACATCCACCAGACCGCAAAGGAGGCCGCACAGGTGTTCCAGAGCGGCGGTGGCATGGGGTATGCCTTCTGGCGGCTCCGCCCCTACGGCGACGCCGTCGGCTCCACCGGTGGCATCGCCAGCGGCCCGATTACGTTCATGCGAACGTACGACCAGATGTGTGAGACCATCGCGCAGGGTGGTGCCCGTCGCGGCGCCCAGATGGGCGTCATGCGCGTCTCACACCCCGACGTGATTCAGTTCCTCCACGCGAAGAACAAGGACGTCTCCCTCGCCGAGACGCTTCGACTCAACGACCCCGACGACTTCACGCACAACTCCTTCGCCGAAGCGCTCGAAGAGGCCCGCGAACTCATCGACGACGAGGGGCGTGTCCCCAAACACCTCCGCAACGCCGTCGAAGGCCACCTCTCGAACTTCAACATCTCCGTCGGCATCACCGACGAGTTCATGGAGTGTGTGAAAAACGGCGAGGAGTTCACGTTCACGAATCCCCGAACCGGCGAACCCCACGTCGCCACCCCCGAGACCAAGGAACTGTACGACATGTTCGGTCTGGGCGAACACGTTGAGGTCGGCGAGGTGCTGTCGGTCCCCGCCGAGAAACTGTGGAACCACATCGTCGAGGGTGCCCACGAGAACGGCGAACCGGGCGTCATCTACCTCGAACGGGTGAACAAACAGCACTCCTTCGACGTGGAGAAACACCCCGACCACCGCATCCTCGCGACGAACCCCTGTGGCGAACAGCCTCTCGAGGAGTACGAGGCCTGTAACCTCGGTCACATCAACCTCTCGACGCTCGCGGACCTCGAAACGCCGGACTGGCGCGTCTGGCACGCCGAACACGCCGACGAGTACGACTCGACGGAAGCCGCCGTCGAGGCGTTCCTCGAGGAAGCCATCGACTTCGAGGAGTTCGACCGACGCATCGAACTCGGGACGCGGTTCCTCGAGAACGTCGTCACGATGTCGGACTTCCCGGTGCCGAAAATCGAGGAGAAGGTCCGCGAGATGCGGAAAATCGGTCTCGGCATCATGGGGCTGGCGCAGTTGTACATCCAACTCGGCATCCGCTACGGGAGCGAGGAGGGCAACGAGGTCGCCCGCCAGTTGATGACCCACATCAACCACGGCTCGAAGTGGGCCTCCCACGAACTGGCCGAACAGCGCGGCGCCTTCGACGAGTGGGACAACTCCAAGTACGCCAACCCCACGGAGTACCGCGAGTGGTTCGAGAAACAGACCGGTCTCGACGCCGACGAGTGGTCCGATGGCTTCCCCATCCGCAACCACAACACGACGACCATCGCGCCGACCGGCACGACGTCGATGATCGGCAACACGACCGGCGGCTGTGAACCCATCTACAACGTCGCCTTCTACAAGAACGTCTCCGACGACGTCCAGGGCGACGAGATGCTCGTGGAGTTCGACGACTACTTCCTCCGCGTGCTGGAGGAAAACGACATCGACGTCGACGCGGTCAAACAGGAAGCCCAAGAGCAGATGGCGAACAACGCCTTCGACGGCGTCGATGGGCTCTCGACGGTTCCCGACGCGGTCGGCGAACTGTTCGTGACGACCGGCGCGCTTTCGGCGAAAGAACACGCCGGCGTGCAGGTCGCCTGTCAGAAGGGCGTCGACTCGGCCATCTCGAAGACGGTCAACGCGCCCAACGACTCCACGGTCGAGGACGCGAAGGAAGTGTTCGAGTACATCTACGAACACGGCGGGAAGGGAGTCACCTACTACCGCGACGGCACCCGCTCGAAGCAGGTGTTGACGACCCGTGCGAAGAACGCCGAGTTCTCCGACTTGAACGAAGACGAGGCCGCCGCGGCCATCGTCGAGAACATCGAGGAACTGTTCGGCGGTATCGAAGGCTTCCTCGACAACGAGGAGGTCCGTGCGGCACTCGAGTCCGACGTGGAGTCGCTGCTCGACATCGACTCGGGCGAGTTCGGCGAGAAACAGCCGCGTCCCGACGTGCTCCACGGCGTCACCCAGCGCATCGACACCGGCTACGGCAAACTGTACGTCAACATCAACGAGGACCCCGCCCAGGAGCGGCCCTTCGAGCTGTTCGCCAACATCGGCAACTCCGGCGGCTTCACCGCCTCTTTCACCGAGGCGCTGGCGAAGACCATCTCGACGGCGCTGCGCTCGGGCGTCGACCCCGAGGAAATCGCCGACGAACTGCAGGGCATCCGGTCGCCGAAGGTCGCCTGGGACAAAGGCGAGCAAATCAACTCCATCCCCGACGCCATCGGGACGGCGATGCGTCGATACCTCGACGGCGACGTTGACAAGGCCTACCCCGACCAGACCACGCTCGACCAGACGGCCCAGCAGGCCGAAGAGCAGGCGGAGCGAGAGGCCCGCGAGGCGCCGGAAACCGACGGCGGTGCGGCGAGTGCCGCAAGCAGTGCCTCGTCGGCCGCCACCCATTCGACGGCTTCGCCGAACGACGACGCCTCCGACACCCAGTCGCTCATCGACGCCGGGGAATCCCCCGAGTGCCCCGAATGCAGCAGCATGACGCTGTACTACTCCGAGGGCTGTAAGACGTGTGAGTCCTGCGGCTGGTCGGAGTGCTGACGTAGACGCTACGGAGTCTTTTTGGGTTCGTCGCCCCCCGTTTTCGTATGGACGGTGACCGAAGCGGCCGACGGTGTCCGATGTGTGAGACGCCGATGTACAAGCGTCACTGCAAGTACGTCTGCCCGCAACACGGCGTCGTCGTCGACTGCTCGGACCCCTTCACGTTCTAGAACGTCGTCCCGTCCGAGAGACGCCTGTAGGCCGGTCCCGAAAGGACCAGCAGTGCCGCAAGCGCGACGGCGGTGACGACGACGAGTGGGTCGGCGGCGCTTCCGGCGGCGGTCAACTCGCCGGCGGAGGCACCGAGCAAGACGGCGGCGACGACCCACGGCGCTTCGCCGATGGCCGTCCCCAGAATGTAGGGACGCAGCGGCACCTCGGCCAATCCAGCGCCGTAGGAGACGGGGTCGGTCGGCAGCGGCGCGAGTCGAACCGCGATGATGCCGCGGAGGTCGCCGGCGGTCTTCCGGACGGCGCCACCGGCGTCGCCGACTCGGGCCAGCAGGCCGGCGTCGTGGCCGAGATACCCCGCCAGCGTGTAGGCGGGCAGCGTCGTCACGACCGCACCGGCAAGCGCGACCGGAATCGCCGTCGGCCCGTAGAGGTAGCCGAGCAACACTGACAGCGCGCTGATGGGCCACGCCAACAGCGGGCGAACGAGATACAGCACGAGGAGCGCGACCCCGAGAACCACGGGTCGCGAGGCGAGTCCCTCGGCGTGGACGAACAGCCGCTCCGGGGGGACCGTCAGGGCGGCGGTGGCGGCGACGACACAGACGACGGCGATACCGGCCACCTGACGGGCGGTCGCGCGCTTCACGTCGGCGGGAAGCCGCCCGGTGGACAAACCTCTTGTGGTCGGATTACCCGGTCGTTTTTATTCCGACGCCGCCGAGGAGTCTCCGTGACCCGCGACGACGACCCCGTCGAACTCGGGGTGCAGTTGCTCGCCCGCCTCGAACACGAGGAGTTGTCGCTGGCCGACATCATCGACCGCATCGAGACGATTACCACTCACCCCGAGACGACGCGAGCCATCCTCGAGGAGGCCGAAAAGAGGGGTCACATCACCCGCGACGGCGACACGGTCAAACCCACCGCCGGCCGGTTTCTCAGCTTCGAAAGCGAAGTCGTCTCCCGGGAGGGCGACTTCGACTGCCAGCGCTGTGGGGCGTCCATCTCGACGGGTTACTTCATGAAGCTACAGGCCGGCGAACACGGACCGTTCGGGTCGTCGTGCATCCGGAAAGTGACCGGCCGGGAGTGACTCCCACCACAACTGATTCGACGCCGGGGCTGTTATCCCTCCCTATGTCAGCCCTCCCCTTCCAGCGCAACTCGTGGCTCGGTGCGACCGTCGACGTACTGCTTGCGAGTGCCGTCCTCGGTGTGCTGTGGTATCCAGCGCTTTCGGTCGGCAACGAGCTACTCGGGTCGCCACTCGCGGCCTCGACGGTGACGCTGCTCGCCGGGACGCTCGCCATCGGAAGCACTTACCCGTTCGTGGCGGGTCCGTGGTCGCTGGGACGGCTCGGCGAGTTCCTCTTCGCTTTCGTCGTCGCCGTCTTCGCTTTCGGTATCGTCGGTGCGGCGGTGGTCGTCGTCGCTGGATTGGAGCTTTCGGGCAGCAACCCCCTCCCGAGTGCGGTGCTGTTGGGAGCCGCTTACCTCGCCGCCTTCGTGGCTGACATCTGGGGGCCGCAGTTGTTCGAGTAACCGAACGTCTCGACGACCGGTTGGACCAACAGCCTACCGTCCCCGTCGGAGTTCGTCGACGAGCTGTTCGATGGTCTCCCCTTGGGCTTCGAGCAGTTCCGTCTGATACTCGACGGTCTCTCTGAGGGCTTCGACCTCTTCGGCGAGTTCCTCGATGTCGACCTCGGCCGTTTCCCGAACGTCGCCGGTCGGTCCCTCGTCGTCGGTCGACTCCGCGCTATTCATCCCTTGTCTGCCGGTCACGTCCTGGTCGGCGGGCGGCGACCAGTCACTGGAGACGAAGCCGTCGTCCGCCACCTCGGAGTCGTCGGTTGTCCCGTTGTCGTCCGCGTCGGCCGCTTCGCCGGGGGCGGTCTCGTCGTTGGACCCGTCTTCGATGGCGGCCCGAAGCCCGCCGAGCGAGGAGACGCCGTGGAACTCGAAGACAGCGCTCTGTACGTCCTCGCGGACGCGGCCGGCGTGTTCGTTCGGCACCTTGACCCGTTGTTTTCGGCCGTCGGCCTCGACGACGACCTGTGTGGCGACGCTTCCCTCCTCGAAGTCGAGGTCGGCGAGGTTCTCGTAGCGGAACGCCTCGAACTCCTCGTCCCAGACCGCGCTGCCGACGTGTTTCAGCAGTTGTCTGTCGGTGACGACGAGCGTGAGTTCGCTGAATCGGAACGTCGCGTCGACGGCTTCGTCTTCGGCGACGACGCCGGTCGCTCCGAGAACGCCTTCGAGGACGGCCTCGA
Organism: Natronomonas gomsonensis; assembly: GCF_024300825.1. Classification (NCBI taxonomy): domain Archaea; kingdom Methanobacteriati; phylum Methanobacteriota; class Halobacteria; order Halobacteriales; family Natronomonadaceae; genus Natronomonas; species Natronomonas gomsonensis. The sequence continues at coordinate 3,179,060 of NZ_CP101323.1, forward strand.
TGACGCTGTCGGCGACGCTTCCGGGAACGGTGAAACTCCGCTCGCCGTCGATGCCGTCGAGTCGAATCGTCGATTTGCGCCGGCCGGTGTCGACGGCGAAGCGCTCGACGTCGTGGTCGTAGCTGTCGAGTGATTCGTCGGACAGCAGCCCCTCGGAGCGATACACGTGCGTCGCCTCGGGGGTGACGACGACGGCGTCTCCACCGCCGACGTCGACGATTTCGATGACCGTCGCGTCGCCGACGGCCTCGGTTACCAGCGCCGGAAGCTCGTCCATGCGTGTGGTGTCCCCGCACGGTAGCTTAAAACCGCTGGCTGACTACGCTACTGACCCGCACAACCACCCGACGGAGATAGGAAGGTTGAAGGGCGAAAGCGGGCAACGAGGAAGTGAGCCCGGGTGGCTTAGCTGGACATAGCGCCGCACTCATAGGGTTACGAGGCGGTACCCGCGATGTCCTGAGACGGTGCCTACGTCTCGTTCCTGGGACATGCGGAGATCGAGGGTTCGGAGCCCTCCCCGGGCACTCCTATTTCGAGAACTCACGTCGAACAGCCGCCGCTTTGCGCACCGAGACGGTAGCGTTAACCCGACAACCCGATTACATGCGGGAAATGAGCGACGGACGCGACCTGTTAGGTGCGCTTCGGCGACTGAAACACCCGCTTCTGTACGTGATGGGACCTGCCTACATTGTCGCAGGAATCCTGCACTTCGTCGTTCCGGAGTTGTACGTCCAAATCGTGCCACCCACCCTCCCGTTTCGGCTCGAACTCGTCTATCTCTCCGGTATCGCGGAAGTCCTCGTCGGCGTCGGCGTGTTGGTTCCACGAACGCGTCGCATCGCGGCGTGGGGGACCGTCGCGCTACTCGTGGCAATCTTCCCCGCGAACATCTACATGGCGACCCAGGGTGTGGTCATCGAGGGCGCACCCGGTGGCGGCGACCCCTCCCAACTCGTCCGATGGGGCAGACTCCCGTTGCAGGCCGTCCTTATCGCGTGGGCGTGGTGGTACACGCAGTCACCGCCCGAGGAGGCGCTGTAACAGTCGTCGCGGGCGGTCGAAACTTCCACTGCATCGGCTTCGATGACTGGCGATGTTTTTTTTTACGTAGGGCGTGCTGAATAGTTACTGCATGAAACGCATCGCCCTCCTCGCCGTCCTGTGTCTGTCGGTCTCCATCTCGGGGTGTTCGATGGTGGCTCCGGACGGGGAATCCGAACCCGAACCGGTCGCGCCGGGGCTCTCCGAAACCGGCATTGAGGACTCCGACGCACTGACGGATGCCCACGGCGATTTCCTCGAAAACACCTCCTTCACGGTTATCACAACCGAAACGGTCGCCCACGAAAACGGGACGGTCCTCGAAGAACGACGGTCTCGGACGGCGGTGGAATCAGGATTCAGCGCCTACGAGGCCGAACGCTACGCCTCGACTGGAAACGAATCCCGTCCCGATGTCGCGCTGTACTTCGACGGAGAGACGGGGGGGTCGGCCCGCCAAACCGACGATGGACGGGTGGTGGAGTCGTTCTCCGCGGAGAGTCCGCTGAGCGAATACGTGACTCGGTCGACACAGACCGACTCCCTCCGTCCGGTTCTGGACTCGTTCACGACGACAGTCAGCGGAGGGACCGAACTGAACGGGAAGACTCTCTACTACGTTCAGTCGACGGACTTTCACAACCGATACGGCTACCTCGGCCCGAGACAGCACGTATCGAAACTTCAGTACGCCGAGTTCAGTGGTAGCGTCGATTCTGAGGGCTTCGTCCACGAGTATCGGCTCATCCAGCGAGGCCCCGGAAACGAGATCGGTGAGACGTTGACCGTCGAACGACGGGTTCGATACACCGACGTCGGCGAGACGACCGTCGAACGGCCGGAATGGGCCGAGGAATGATATCGATGTGTGGGTTAGATGAGTGCCCGCATCACCAACAGCAGGAACATGACCCCGAGGATGGTGAGGGCAGCGGTGGCGACTATCCAGAGGTTGCTGCCCGCGGCGGCGGCCGCAAACGGTGCAGGGAGAACCGTGGGTGCGACGAAGGCGACGGCCGCCAGTAGCGTCGCCACGACGCAGGCGACGATGAGGAGGCCGTACAGCGAATCCCGCAGGAGTCGGGCCATGGACGTGTTGATTGGCCAAACATAAAGAGCGTGTCGGGACCGACGGAAGCGAAACGCCCTTCGGCGACACGGACGGGTCGTGCGTATGGACCGAGAGTTCCCGTTTCACGTCGAGTTGCCAGTCAGATACAGAGACCTCGACACGCTCGAACACGTCAACAACGCCGTCTACGGGACGTACCTCGAACAGGCCCGTATCGAGTACTTCGAGGACGTCCTCGGCGTCGGCTTCGATGAGTTGGGGATGGTGCTGGCGTCGATAGAGATGGATTTCCGGCGGGCAATCGTCCTCGACGACGAGTCGGTTCGAATCGAGTGTGGCGTCACCGACCTCGGGGAATCCAGTTTCCGAATGGGATACCGTGTGTACGCCGCCGGGGCCGACGACCCCGCGGCGACCGGGGAGACGACGCTCGTGGTCGTCGACGAGACGGGGACGAAGCCGGTTCCCGAGTCGTGGCGAGAAGCGTTCCGCGAGTTCGAACCGGGGCTTTGAGCGTCAGCGACGCTTGACTTCCCAACCCGAATCGGTGTGGCGGGCAATCGCCTGAAACGTCGAGGTAATCGTCGAGACAGTCTGTTTGTCCTGCGTATCGGGGTCGAGATGGAAGTGTGCGCGGGCGTCGGCCCCGGAGATGCGTGTCGTGATGAGATGGAGGAAGCGGTAGATGCTGTGGGTCTCGCCGTACTGCAACAGCGTCGTCAGCGAGTCGAAACAGACGGCCATCTCCCGGTCGGCTTCGTGCCAGCGTTCGAGGTACTTGCTGACGACCATTCCGATGCCCGTGAGGTCGCCGGGACTGGAGAGGTATTCGACGGTTACGGAGTCGGGAAGGTTTTCTTCGGTCTCCCCTGGTTGGGTGAAGGCGTCGCTGGTCGTGACGACGACGAGTTCCTCGGGGAGGTCGCCGACGCGTTCAATCCAGCCCTCGACCCACTGCTTTGGTGACAGCATGAAACTCACGACGAGTACCGCCTCCTCTTCGCCGGCCGTCAGGAGGCGCTTACAGCCGATGTCGACCGATTCGTCGACACTCGGGCCGAGAACGAGCACGTTCGACACGTCGGCGATGTCGTCGAGTGCTCCCGCAGATGACATGCTGGCCCTCGGTCGCCATCGGATAAAAACGATTGGGCCGACACGGATGCGGGTGGTCGACCAACCGTTTTTGTCGGTCGCTATCGTGTGGCATCCATGGCACTGACGGGCGATTCGGAATTGGCGGAGTTCGACGCCGAGGCCGCGCTCGAACGAGCGCGAGACGTCTGTGGCGACGGCGTCCAGTCGTTCATGGAGTTCTCACAGAACGAGTACAACATCCTCTACGTCCACGACGACATCGTCGAGATGTATCGCGACGAACAGCACCTCCGGGAGCACTACGCACGCGTGTTGGACCACCTGCACATGGACTTCATGGAGCGTGACACCTACGAGAACACGCTGTTACCGAACGCCGGCCACGTCACCTCGCTCGTCACCCACACCGAGGAGTTGACCCTGCTCAGACTGCTCGGAGAGACGACCGGACTGTACATCGCCTTGGACCCCGACTGCTCTGCGGAGGCTGTCTCCGAGGCCATCGGGCCGCTACGCTGAGCGCCACTCCTCGGCCCGGGTTTCGGCCGCTTCGCGGTCCTCGAAGGTCTCGTGGCGGTACGTCTCCCCGTCGGGGGCCTGCTCGAGTCGGTCGAGGGTCACCGCCCATCGGTCGTCGGCGGTGTGCCGGAGGCGGACGAAGGCGTTGCGGTCGCTTCGACTCCAGACGGCGCCGTCGTCTCGCTCTTCGTGCGTCCAGTCCATGCGACCGAATCGACCGCCGGCGGGGAAAAGTCCGCCGACACGCTCATTGGCGCTCGGGTCCGTTCTCCGCTGTGGCGACCGACGACCCGACATCGATACGCACGCTCGCGGTGACGACCGACGACGTGGTGGCCGCACTCGAAGCCAACGAGCGCCGCGGCGCCGGGGCGGTTCTCCGGGTGACGCCGCCGTTCAGCGGTCGGATGCGCGCCCGGTTACACCTCGCGGGCACCGAACAGGAGTACGACGACCCGGCACCACTCCACCTGCCGCCGGAGGTGTTCGTCGACTCCGTGCCCCAGTTCCCGACGGCGGACCGAACCGAAGACGCCCTCCGTTCACACCCCGAGCGAACGTACGCTCCCGAAACACACCGCGAGTACCACGAACGGGCGGTGGCGGCGTGGCGACGCGCCGTCCGCGACCGACTCCGCGAGGCGACGACCATCCGGACGCCGAAGGGCCCCCACCAGGTCGACCTCGCGATGCTCGGGTGACGGACTGTCCGCTAGTGACCGTCTCAGCGGCGCGGATAAAATCTCTCGTCCGCGCTGGCGTGTCCGTGAAAGGTCAGAGCCTCTGTGAAATGTGTGAAATGTTCGCGTGGTTATTAGTGGGTTTCGCGTGTGTTGTCGGATAGACGATGAGTCCCTCCACGTTCCCCGACGACTCCCTGATTGGGGTGGTCAAGTCGGCACGGTCGTACCTCAGTGGGCCACTGGAGGCACTCGCCTTCTGGAGTGCGGTGTTCCTGCCGTTCTGTCTGCTCGGACTCTTCATGAGTGGGTTCGACGGTCCAACGGACTATTTCGTGTTCACTGCCCTCGTCGTCGCCAACGTCGCCGCGGTCGTCGTCGGTCACGACTACCGACAGTAACGGGTCGTTACCCGGTCACAGATGTCGGTCCAGTTCGGTACGGATTTCCCGTCGTTTGATGAGCAGAAAGCCGACGAGGATGACGAGGAAACCGAGGACCGTCGGCGCGTCGATGACTTCCTGAAGGAAGAGGAAGCCGGCGACGGCGGCGAAGACGGGGGCGACGTAGGAGACGAGATTGATTTCGATGGGGCCGAGGCGTTCGAGCAAGTCGAAGTAGATGAGGAAGCCGGCGGCGCTGGCGACGACGGCGAGATACACCAGCGCGACCGTCGCACGCAGCGGCGGGAATCCCGAGACGGACTCGCCGAGACCAAGGCTGAGGGCATGCATCAGCGCGGCGCCGCCGACCATCGACCACGCTTCCATCGTCTCGATTGGGAGGTCGGTATCGAGTCGGCGCGTGAGGACGCTCCCGAGGGCGAAACACAGCGTGGCGCCGAAGACGAGCGCCTCGAACCGCGACCCGACGAGGTTCGCCGGGTCGGGTCGGGCGAGAATCGTGACGCCGACGAGACCGAGAATCATTCCGACCAACCCGACGACGGTGAGCCGTTCTTGGGGGAGGAGAGCGCGCGCGAAGGCGGTCGTGAGGACGGGCGATAGAGAGACGATGACGGCCGCGGCGGCGCTCGTCGTCCCGCGTTCGCCGATGAACAACAGGGCGTGATATCCGGCGATGAGAAACACCGCTCCGACGGCAACGAGGAGCCACTCCGAGCGCCCGCGCGGCCGCCAGCGGTCGACGGTCCACGCTGCGTACCCGAGCATCAACACGCCGGCGATGTCGTAGCGAACGGCGGCGAACAGCACCGGCGCGTCGAAGAAGTACGCCGGGTTCCCGGGTTCGCCCAGTCCCGCTTTGATGGCCATGAACGCAGACCCCCACGCGGCGGCGAGCGCACAGAACAACACCAGGTTTCGATAGCGCACGACGGAACGGCGTCGGCCGTCGGCCTCAAGTTTTCGGGATGGAGTAAGAGGTAAGTTCGTCGGCCGTCGGGAGGTGATATGGAGAGGGAGGTGGGCGGTGGAAACCCGAAAATACGACTCGTTGCTGCCGGCGTTCTCGTCGTCGTCATTGTGGTGGTCGGGGCCTACGCGGGGTCGATGCTCGTCGGCGATTTGACCGACCCGACGCCGAACGCGTCGTTCACCCACGAGTACGACGACGGCACCGTAACGGTAACACACGCTGGCGGCGATTCGTTCACGACCGTCGAGACAGCCCGACTCGAGGTGTCGTCACCGGAGGCGGAAGTGACGACGACGTGGGCGGCGGATGATGAGTCCTTCCCCGTCGAGGAGGGCGACAGCGTCCGTTTGTCGGGCGTCGAACCGGGCGTGACGGTCCGCGTAATCTGGACCGGAACCGGAGAGGAGTCGTCGTTTCGCGTGCTCGAAGCGTTCGAAATCAGCGCCGAGTGAACATCGCGAGCAGAACCGCCCCCAATATCAAGCCCAGCACACCGGTGATTGGGGATTCGGCTTCGACGCCGACGGCGAGCAACCCGAACACGGCGAGAACGGCGATTGCCACGCCCAGCAGTTCCAGCACACGGGTGATGCGACGCTGCCAGTCGGTCGGCTCTCGGCTCCCGTCGGCTGAATCCATCCCGTCTCAGGCGTCCCGTTCGTCGCGGAGTGCTCGAAGCAAGTCCTCTCGGGTGACGATACCGAGTAGGGCGTCGGCCTCGTCGACGATCGGGAGCCGGTTGATGTCGCGTTCCTCGTCGGCGAGGATAGCGAGCATCTCGTCGAGGTCGGCCTTCGGGCCGACGGTCACGACTTCGGTCGTCATCACCTCGCTAACCGGGCGGCCGGCGTTCCGAAGCATGTCGACGCCGACGTCGAAGTCATCCCACGAGAGGTCGACGGCGTAGGTGAGTGATTCGAGAAACGGCGGGAACCCGACGGGAATCCACAGCGTCCGGTCGGACGGCTGGAACAAATCGACCAAATCGCCCTGCGTGACGATGCCGACGACGAGGCCGTCTTCGGTGACGGGAAAGCCGTTGAAATCGGCGCGGGCGAGTCGCGTCAACACTTCACTCACGTCGTCCTCCGGGGAGACCGTCTCCACGTCGCGCGTCATGATGTCGCGGGCCTGCATGTGCCGACGTACAGCGTCCCGTCCGATGTGTGTTCCGGTCGTCGGGGTCAGTCGGTCGCCGGTTCGGCCTCCGAGTCGGTGCTACTGGCGTCGATGCGTGCGGTCTCCGCCGCCGACTCCTCTCCGAGCGCGGTCCGAAGGCGCCCGAAAACGATACAGGCGACGTAGATGGCGACGGCGACGAGGACGATGACGCCGCCGGCGGTCGCCTCGCCGTAGTACGACAGTCCGATGCCGACGATGACGGCCAACTCCGCGAGGACGACCGACGAGAGCAGCGACCCGGTGAAACTCCGGGAGACCTGCGCCGCGCCGGCGACGGGGACGACGAGCATCGCCGCGACGAGGATGACGCCCATTATCTGCATCGCGCCGACGACGACGAGCGCCGTCAGCACGACCATCGTTCGGTTGTACCAGTTGACGGGAATGCCCGCGACCTCGGCGGCGGTCTCGTCGAAGGTGACGTACAGCAGTTGGTTCCGGGTGAGTGCGACGGTGCCGACGATGACGACGAACAGCACGAGCAGTATCGCCGCGTTCTCACGGGAGACCGTCGCGAGGTTTCCGAAGAGATACTGGTCGATGCCGACCGATAGGCCGCCGGCGTTGAGACTGATGAGCGTCGTCCCCAGCGCGAACCCAGTCGAGAGGACGATGGCCATCGACACGTCGTTGTAGGCGTCAGTCACCTCCGAGATGAGTTCGATACTTAACGCCGCTATCATCGCGACGATGATGGCGGTGAGATACGGCGAGACGCCGAAATCCAACACGGCGTTCAGGAACAGACCGACGGCGACGCCGGCGAAGGCGGTGTGGGCCAGGGCGTCACCGATGAGTGCGAGTTGGCGATGAACGAGGAACGTCCCGATGAGCGGCGCCATTACGCCGATACACAGTCCGACGAGTACCGCCCGATGCATGTACTGGTACTGGAGGAGTCCCAGGCCGGTCCACCGGGCCACATCAAACATGAACTCCGACCACTCTGCCAAGAGCCAGTAGGCGGGCGCGAGGGCGGCATCCAGTAGACTCGTCCCGGCGAGGAACGCGGGGGACGCGGTCATCCGCTCTCACCAACGGCGCTGACGGCCGTTCCGAACGTCTCCGCGAGGGCGTCGCTGTCGACGAACTCCTCGGTCGGGCCGTCGAACCGAAGCCGGCGGTTCAGACAGACGACTCGTTCGGCGTGGTCGGTGACCGCACGCAGGTCGTGTTCGACCAACAGGACGGTGATGCCGTCGTCGTTGAGCGTTTCGAGCAGTGCGTAGAAGGCGTCGACCGACTCGGCGTCGACGCCGACAGTCGGTTCGTCGAGGACGAGCAGGTCGGCCTCGCCGGCCAGCGCTCGTGCGATGAAGGCACGCTGTCGTTGCCCGCCGGAGAGTTGGGTCACGGGGCGGTCGGCGAAGGCGCTCATCCCGACGACGTCGAGAGCGCGGTCGACGATTTCCCAGTCTTCGGCAGAGAGGAGGCCGTACCCCACGTGGGGAAACCGACCCATCTTCACCACCTCACGGACGGTAATCGGCATCTCCTTTGCGGCGTTCGCCTGCTGGGCGACGTATCCGACTCGGGACCCCTCGTCGAAGCGATGGGCGGGTTCGCCGAACAGCCGGACCGAACCGCTGTCGGGTTCGAGCAGACCGAGGACGAGACGCATCAGCGTCGACTTCCCGGAACCGTTCGGGCCGACGATTGCGGCGTACTCGCCGGGGTCGATGCGGAGCGAGACGTTCTCGACGACCGGCGTCGCGGTGTAGCCGAACGTCACGTCGTCGAGTTCGGCGATGGGTCCCTCGGTCGTCATTCGAAGTTCCTCCACTCCTCGGCCCAGCCGTCGGGACCGGCGTCTTCGGGCGCTTTGTTTCCGAGGACAACTTCGAACGTCGGCATGTTGATGTTGTACGCGATTTCCTCGTATCCCCAGTCGTTTTTGACCCACTCCTCACGGACGCCGGCGTAGGGCGTCACCGGGAAGTACGCCGACACGTCCGTCTCGGCGATGAGCTGTTTGGCGGGTCGGCGGGTCTCGAAGACGCCGGCACCGACGTACTCGATGTCGTTTTCCTCGATGACGCGCTTTGCCTCCCTGATGTCGGAGGGCTTTACGTCACCGCTGGCTGCAAGATTGACGACGAGCGGCCGCATCTCGACGCCGTAGCGCGTTCCGATGTACTGGAAGGCGTTGTGTGCGGCCAACTGGACTACGTCCCGCGTCGCGGCGTCGAATATCGCCTCGTAGTCGCCGTCGATGCGGTCGAGTACGTCGCTCTTGTAGGTCTCGGCGTTGTCGCGGAGCGTCGCCTCGTGGTCGGGAGCGAGTTCGACGAACCCCTCGGTGATGTTGTCGACGGACTGCTTGGCTCGCTGGGGGTCGAGCCAGAAGTGGGGGTCCTTGCCGCGGTTCTCGCCGACGCCCTCCTCGTCGCGGTCGAGACTCGCCGCGAGGTCGACCAACTCGACGCCCTCCCGGACGTTGATGAGTTTGGTGTCGATGCCGTCGTCTTTCAGCGTCCGAATCGTCCGGTCGGCCCACGGCTGGAACTCCTCTCCGACGTGGACGAACGCGTCCGCCTCGATTACCTCTCTGGTGATACTGGAGTTCGGCTGCCAGCCGTGGCCGTGGAGTCCCGTCGGAATCAGGTTTCGGACCTCTATCGGCGTCTCTCGGGCGATTTTCCGACCGAAGTCGTAGAAACTGAAGAACGACGCGACCGCGACCGGTCCGTCGTCGCCGGCTCCCCCGGGTGCACTCGCCTCGCCGAGGCAGCCGGCGAGGCCGGCGGCTAACAGTCCGCCGCCCCCGGCGACTGCCTGCCGCCGGGTGAGGACCGGCCGGTCGCGGCCGCCGGTTCCGTGATGTGTCATTACGAAGACTTAGCCACCAGTTCATATTTAGGACTTATGGTCTAATATAGAATTTAGACTAGTCTAATCCTCTCGATTGAGGGTTCGGTGCCGAGCGCCCGTGGATTTATGTACTGTGCGGGCCGAAACTCGCATATGGCCGCGCACTGCCGGCCGGTATTGCGGAACCTGTTCGACGACTCACCGACCCCCCACATCGCGCATCCGCCGCGCACCCATCGCCGAGACTTCTACCTCGCCACCGACGGGTCCTACCGTGCGGACGGTGCTGGCGGGTTGGGTGTCGTCATCGAAACGCGCGACGGCGAGCGTGTCGCTCGCCTCTCGGTGCCCGACGCGGTACCGGACAACAACGTCGCCGAGTATCGGGCCCTCCATCTCGGTCTCGACGTGTTGGCGGCACGAGCGCCCCGAAACGCCCGCGTGGGTGTCCTCATCGACCACGACGACCTCGCGGCGAACGTCAACCGCGCGACGCTCGCCACACGGGGCCCCGACGGTCGGCCACCGCATCCGTTCCGCGTCCCCACCGAAAGCACCACCCACTGGCGGGGCATCCGTGCCCGCGTCGCCGGCTTCGGCGAACTCCGTGCGGCCCGCATCGACAGCGGCGACAACCCGGCTCATCCGCTCGCGAACACGCCCGACCAGTACGCCCACGTCAACCGCGAACCCGACCGCTGTGTCCTCCCGCGCGACGAGCGCTGGCGAGCGCCCGACGACGACCGGTACCCGCCACCGTCCCGTGCCGACCGCGACCGCTCCAACAACTTCGTCGGCGGCGGGTCGGCTAGCGATTAAAAACCCAGCTTACTAACACCCACTTTTTACTCCCTCGGGTGTCCTCGCGCGCCTCCGGCGCGCTGCGGGCACCACTCGGTCGCAAAAACTTGGGGAAAAACGACCCGACGCCTCGCTACGCTCGGCGTCGGCGAACCGCTCGCTCCCTACGGTCGCTCGCGGATGCCTACCCGCTACCGATGTAGAATATCCGCGCGAGCGAAGCGAGCGCGGTTCGCGGCGACGAACGATAGCGAGACGCGACCGGAGGGAGCGTCTCGGAAAAGCGAACGGCGAACGAAGTGAGCCGTGAGCCAAGTGAGTCGCCGTAGCGAGTGCCGACTAACGCGCCCGTAGGGCGCGGCTGGAGGCTCTCGCGCATATTTTCCCCAAGTTTTTGCCGAGAACCGGTGTCGCGCGCCGGATGGCGCGCGACCCGCGTTCTCGTGCAAAAAGTGGCTAGTCGTCGTCGACCGTCAACTGCTCTAAGACGGCGTCGGGCATCTGTCGCCGCATCTCGTCGGGAATCCCGTCGGGCGCATCCGGGCGGTTGGCGGGTTCGGGTTTCAGTCCGGGGCCGAACAACTGAAGGGCGGTGTTGATGGTCGTCCAGTCGTCGTTCTCGGCGGCGTCCCGGAGGCTCTGTGTCGGCGCGGAGAGAATCTGCCCGACGAGCGCGTCGGCCATCGATTCGAGGATTTCCTGCTGTTCGTCGGTGAGGCCGTCGTCGGACTCGGCTTCGAGTTTCGAGACGGCGGTTCGGAGTTCTCGGGCTTTGATGCGCTCTGCGCCCTCGTACATCGCCCCGATGACCTGGTCGGCGCGCTTGCGCTTGTACTGGGCGATGAGGTGGTCGAACTCCTCGTCTATCATCGCTTCGACGGTTTCTGCGGCTTCACGCCGCTGGCTACGCGTTTCGTCGGTGACCGACTGCAGCGAATCGAGGTCGTGGAGTTCGACCTCGTCGACGGTTCGCGCCGCCGGCGTCACGTCACGCGGCTGGGCGATGTCGATGATGAGCGTCTCGCCGACCTCTTCGAGCGTGTCGCTGTCGAGGACGTGGTCGTCGCTGCCCGTCGCGGTGACGACGATGTCGGCCTCTTCGACGGCAATCGGGAGGGCGGCGAGGCCGACGGCAGCGGCAGAATCGGTGTCGAGTTCCTCAACGATGTGTTCGGCGTGTGGGAGCGTCCGGTTGGCGACGACGACACGGTTGACGGCGTCGTCGAGCGCGCGGGCCGCCAGCGTCGCCATCTTTCCGGCGCCGACGACGAGTGCGGTCGCGTCGGCGAGGTCACGCTCGCTTTCGGCGAGTTCGACGGCGGCCGACCCAAGCGAGACGACGCCCTCGTTGATTGCGGTCTCGCTGCGGGCGCGTTCGCCGACGTGCAGCGCCTTCAGTACGGCGTCGTCGAGCGTCGACCCGATGCCGCCAGCGCCCCGAGCAGCCTCGTAGGCTTCCCGGACCTGTCCGATAATCTGGTCTTCGCCGATGACGAGCGATTCGAGGCCGCAGGCGACCCGCATCAGGTGCCGGAGGCTCTCTTCGTGGCCCAACTCGCGGGTCGCCCCCGGGTCGACGCCGACGAGGTACTCGTCGAGCGCCTCGCGGGCGGTTTCGGCCTCGTCGGCGACGACGTAGGCCTCCGCGCGATTGCAGGTCTGGAGGACGAACGCCTCCGAGACACCGGGACGCTTCAGAAGCGCCTCGACGGCCTCGCGTTCGGAGGTCTCGCAGGCGGCTTCGATTTGCTCGACGCTCGCGTGGCTGTATGAGACGCTGACCCCAGCGATGATTCCGGTTCCGATGTTCACTCCTTGTCACCCAACGCCGATTCGACGACGGCGTCTACTGTTCGTCGTGGCTTAGCCCCGCCTGTACCTAAAACCTTCCAAACACGCGGCGATTGCACGACGGCTCGGACTGCATCCCGACGAGCACTCGCGTCGACGCCGCGTCGTTTCAGTTCCTCGCGCACCTCGGCGGTCAACGTCGCCAACTCACCCGCGCCGTCGATGTCCGACTGGATGCGCTTTCGGAGTTCCTTCGATAGCGCGGGACTCGCACCGCTGGTCGACACCGAGACGACCACGTCGTCGTCCCGGACCGTCGCGGGAACGACCACGCTGCCCACCTCGCGGTCCCCGGAGCGGTCGGCGCGGTTGATGAGAACCGAACGCTCCTGTGCGGCCGCCTCGACGGCGTCGTTGACCGCCGCGTCGTCTGTCGCCGCCACCACGAGCGCCGGGTCGACTCGTTCGACCCACACCGGCACGTCCTCGGCGGTCGGCGCCGCTCGTACTCGGTCCGCGTCGCCGTAGTCGTCGGCCGGGAACTCGGGGCTGACGACGACGACGCGCGCCTCGCGGGCGAATCGCCTGGCCTTCCTGGCCCCGACCGGCCCGCCGCCGACGACGAGCACCGTCTCGTCCGTAAAGTCGTGATACAGCGGTATCATCGGGTTCGGCTACTCCGTGTTCGCATCGGCGCGTTCGTCCAGTCGGATACCGGTCTTCTTCAGTATCTGCGTCGAGAACAGCGTATCCCAGTCGTCGTCGCCGACGTCCCAGAAGGACTCCATCGTCTCTTTGACCTGCTGGATGCGCTGTTGACTTTCTTCTTCGCTCCGGCCGTGTGTCATCGCGAAGAAGTTGTACGGCCAGACGCCCTCGTGACGCGGCCGACGGTAGCAGTGCGTGACGAAATCCAGCGACGCGACTTCCGGCCCGACCTCCGAGACGAGGTCGTCGGGGACGTTCCAGACGGTCATCCCGTTTTCCGTGTAGCCGAGACTGTAGTGGTTCGGAATCACACCGACACGGCGGACCTTCCCCTCCTCGTTGAATCGCTTGATTGTGCTGGTGACCCACTCGGTGTCGACGCCGAGTTCTTCGGCCACGTCGGCGTACGGCGTCGCGGTGACGGGCAGGCCGCCCTGAACCTCGACGATGAGGTCCCGCTCTTCGGGGGTGAGCGTGTCCCGTTCGACCGGTTCGACGGCAGGGCCGAGGTCCGAGCAATCGAGGTCGCCGTCGGGAATCGGGCCGTCGAGGAGGAACTTCGCCTCGACGCGGAACTCCTCGCGCTTCGGGAGGTTGTACGTCTCTTGGCCGGTTTCAGCTTCGATGTCTGCCAACACGCGGTCGACGGCGTCGGGGTCGGCCACCGAGACGACGAACCACATGTTGAGATGGGGGTGTTCCCGTTCGTAGTTGTGGGCGACCTCTCTGTGGGCGTTGACCTGGTCGGCCACCTCCTCGAAGCGCTCCTCGGGTGCGTGCATCGCCACGAGCGTCGCCGCACCGCCGATTTCCTGGGCGTTGATGAGCGCGCCGAAGCGCGTCAACACGCCGTCGTCATCGAGTCGTTGGACCCGTTCAAGGAGTTCCTCGCCAGTCACGCCGATGCCGCGCGCCCGAAGCGCTTCGGCGGCGGGGTCGAACGGGGATTCGACGACGGGAAAGCCGCCCTGGAAGGCGTTGATGATGGCCCGGTCGATGCGGTCCAGTCCGGCGGTGGCGCTCATTGTCGGTACTCGGAGTTTCGGGACAATAACGGCGTCGGCTAGCGACGGTTTCGGGGGCGTTCGGAACCCTGTAGCGGTTGCCTCGCCACGACCCTTTATACGGTCTCCGCGAGTACGAAAGAGTGTATGCGCATCCTTGTCGTCGGCGGTACGGGCTTCATCGGCGAGAACCTGTGTCGAGAGTTGCACCGGCGGGGACACGACGTGACGGCGCTGTCGCGTTCCCCGAACGAGGCCGACCTGCCGAGTGGCGTCGAAACCGCCATGGGCGACGTGGCGGCGTACGACTCCATCGAAGCCGCCTTCGAGAGCCAAGACGCCGCCATCAACCTCGTCGCGTTGTCGCCGCTGTTCCGCCCGAAAGGCGGCAACGACAAACACTTCGAAGTCCATCGCGATGGCACCGAAAACGTCGTCCGCGCGGCCGAGGAACACGGCGTCGGAAAACTGGTCCAGATGAGTGCCCTCGGCGCCGACCCCGACGGGAACACGGCCTACATCCAATCGAAGGGCCTCGCCGAGGCCATCGTCAAGGAGTCGGGACTCGATTGGGTCATCTTCCGACCCTCCGTCGTCTTCGGGGACGGCGGCGAGTTCGTCTCCTTTACGAAGAAACTCGCTCCGCCGTATCTCACCCCGCTTCCCGGTGGCGGGAAGACCCGGTTCCAGCCCATCTGGGTCGGCGACCTCGTTCCGATGCTCGCCGATGGGCTGGAGGGTGTCGAACCGACCAACGAAGACGACACCGAAGACGAGGGACCGACGCCGGCCATCCGTCGTGTCGACGACTCGGAGGACGCGGGTGCCGAAGAGCAGGAGCCACACGTCGGCGAAACCTATGACATCGGCGGCCCGGAGGTGTTGACGCTGGCGGAAGTCGCGAAACTGGCCCACGCGGCCGACGACAAGCCTATCGACGTGGTGCCGGTTCCGATGGCGCTGACGAAAATCGGGCTGCGACTCGCCGATTTCGTCCCCGGTGCGCCGATGGGGTCGGACCAGTACCGTTCGCTGCAGTTCGACAACACCACCGACGACAACGACATCGACGCCTTCGGCCTCACTCCCGAGGACATGACGACGCTGGCCGACTATCTCGGCGTCGACCCCGAGACGTTGGACGACTGATACGTAGAGGGCGGTCGAATCGTCATCTCAGCGTCTGACTCGGGCCGAAAGCTTATCCTTCCCGTGGGACGCTATCCGGGACAAGTGACGTTATGAAACTCGCAATGATCGGCTTCGGGCAGGCCGGCGGGAAAATTCTCGACCGGTTCCTCGAATACGACTCTACCCGCGGGACGGGCATCATCGGCCACGCCGTCGCCGTCAACACGGCGAAGGCGGATTTGATGGGCCTGGACTACGTACCGAACGAGAACCGGGTTCTCATCGGCCAATCGGTCGTGAAGGGCCACGGTGCCGGCACCGAACCGGAGCTGGGCGAACGATGCGCCCGCGAGGACATGGAGGAGATTCAGACGGCCATCGACACCATGACGAGCAGCGAAATCGACGCGTTCCTCATCATGGCCGGCCTCGGCGGCGGCACCGGCAGCGGTGGTGCGCCCATCTTGGCCGAACACCTCCAGCGACTGTACGTCGAACCCGTCTACGGGCTCGGTATCCTCCCTGCCCGCGACGAGGGAGGCATCTACAACCGCAACGCGGCGCGGTCGTTCCAGGAGTTCGCCGAAAGCGTCGACAATCTGCTCACCTTCGACAACGACGCGTTCAAAACCGGCGGCGAGAGCCTCGGCGAGGGGTACGCCGAAATCAATCAGGAAATCGTCGCTCGCTTCGGCGCGCTGTTCTCCGCGGGCGAGGTCGAGGCGATGGGCGACGACGTGGCCGAAAGCGTCGTCGACGCCTCCGAAATCATCAACACCCTCGGCGACCACGGCATCACCTCTATCGGCTACGCCAGCGAGGAAGTCGAATCCCAGAGCAAGGGACTGCTCGATAGGTTCCGCGGCAACAACGACGGCGACGGCCTCGAAAGCTCCGGCGACGCGACGAACCGAATCACCTCACTCGTTCGTCGGGCAACGCTCGGAAAGCTCACGCTGCAGTGTGAAGTCGACAGCACCGAACGGGCGCTGTTGCTCGTCTCCGGTCCGCCGAAGGCGCTCAATCGAAAGGGCATAGACAAAGCGCGGAAGTGGCTCGAGGAGACCACCGGCTGTATGGAGGTGCGGGCCGGCGACTACCCGCTCCCCAACGAGAACCGGGTGGCGGCAATCGTCGTCCTCTCGGGGGTGACCGACGTCCCGCGCGTCAAGGAGATGCAGCGGATGGCCATCGAGGCCGAGGAGAACGTCGAACAGCTCCGAGCGAAGAGCGAGGAGGACTTAGACGACCTCATAGAGTACGGCGACGATGAGGAGTAGCCAGTTCATCGCGGGCCTGTTCGCCTGCCTGCTCGTCGGTGCGCTGTTCGCCGGGCCGGCGGCAGCCGTCGACAGCACCAGCGACGACATGCCCGAGGAGGCCGAGGTCGGAACCACCGTCGAGGCAACCGTCGAACTCACGCAGTTGTTCGACGAGTTCGAACAGTGGACGCTGCGCGCGGAGACGAACATGACGAACGTGACGTGGACAGTCCGGCAGTTCGACCAGGCGGGCAATCAGGTCGACCAGACGTCCGCCGACGGCCAGTCCGTCGAGACGCAGGTCGACATCGAGGACGGCACGAACCGAATCGAGGTCGAAATCCGTGGGACTGCGCCCGAAATCGAGAACCTGAGCTACGACCCGCCACAGCAGTTCCGGTTCGCCGAGTTCACGCAGGTCCGCGAGGGCGGCACGACCAACGCCATCGACAGCTACGAGGTCCACCACTACACGACCGACAGCAAGGAGGCCCGCGAAGCCATCGACAGCGCCCGCGAGGCCACCGGAAGTTCGGGCTCCGGCGACGCCCAGGAATCCCTCGATAGCGCCATCGACGCCTACGAGGCCGGGAACTTCGACAACGCGATTCGAAACGCCGAACGGGCCGAGAACGAAGCCTCCCAGAGCGCGACGCTCCGAACCGGCCTCATCGTCGGTGCCGTCGTCGTCGTCGCCTTGCTCCTCGTCGGCGGGGGTTACTACCTGTATAAATCCCGCCAGCAGGCCCCGAGCAGACTGCGGTAGATGAACGTCTACGTCCCGTTCGCGGCGCGGGAGCCGAAGACGCGACTCGCCGACGCCTTCGAACCGGACGAACGGGCCACCTTCGCCCGCGCGCTGCTTCTCGACGTGTGTGATGCGATTTCTCGAACCGGTCGAGAACCGACCGTGCTGGCGACCGACTCGGTCGACTGTCCGTACCCGGTCGTCGTCGACGACCGGCTGCTCACCGACGCGGTGAACGCCCGTCTCGACTCGCCGGTCGCCGTCGTGATGGCCGACCTCGGGTTGGCGAACGCCGTGGCGCTGGAACGGCTCTTCGAGGCCGACGGCGACGTCGTCATCGCCCCGGGACTCGGCGGCGGGACGAACGCCCTCGTCGTCCGACACCCCGACTTCGAAGTCGACTACCACGGCGCCTCGGTTCGGGACCACCGCCGTATCGCCCGCGGAATCGGCACGGAGGCGACGATGGTCGACTCCTTCCGGCTGGCCGTCGACATCGACGAACCACGCGACCTCGTCGAACTGCTCCTCCACGGCGAGGGACGGGCCCGCGAGTGGCTCGAAGACGCCGGGTTCGCCGTCCAGCGCCGCGACGGGCGGGTGGGTATCGGCCGGGACGCCTGAGACCCACGCCGCCCCGCCGCAGGCGAGTCCTTTAATGCACTCTCCCTCCGACCGAGGAGTGTGTTCGGAGCAGGCGAGTACGGTGTCGAGGTAACCGTCGAGGAGGCGGCCGTCGAGCGACTGCTCGATACCACGCCCGCCGACGTTTCGAGCGCTCCCGAGTTGACGTTCGCGCGCAACGTATTCGTCCCGCTGACGACCGCCTGTCGCTATACATGTACCTACTGCACCTACTACGACCCACCGGGACAGGCGTCGCTGCTGTCGCCTGAAGAAATCCGCGACATCTGCCAGCGCGGTGCCGACGCGGGGTGTACGGAGGCGCTTTTCACCTTCGGCGACGACCCCGACGACCGGTACACGGCGATTCACGAGCAACTCGCGGAGTGGGGTCACGACTCGATTCACGCCTACCTCCGGGAGGCCTGCGAAATCGCTCTCGACGTGGGACTGTTGCCCCACGCCAACCCCGGCGACCAGACCCGCGAGCAGATGGAACTGGTCGCCGACGTGAACGCCTCGATGGGCGTGATGTTGGAGACCACCGCCGAAGTGCAGGCCCACGGCGGGCCGCGGGCGAAGGAGCCGGGCCAGCGACTCGCCACCCTCGCTACCGCGGGGGAACTCGGCGTCCCGTTCACGACGGGCATCCTCGTCGGCATCGGCGAATCCTGGCAGGACCGCGCCGAGAGCATCCTTGCGATTCGGGACCTCCAGGAGCGCTACGGCCACATCCAAGAGGTCATCGTCCAGCCCGTCGTGAACAACGACCGCTGGCAGAGCGGGTCGCCGGACGTCGAAACCATGCGCAGAGTGACGGCGATGGCACGGGTCGGCCTTCCCGAGGAAGTGAGCGTCCAGTCGCCGCCGAATCTCGCGCCCGTTCGGGAGTTACTCGACTGCGGCATCGACGATTTGGGCGGCGTCTCGCCGGTCACCGACGACCACATCAACCCCGAGTACGCGTGGCCACAACTGCGTGAACTGGAGTCAATCGCCGAGGAGGCCGGCGTCCCGCTGAACGAGCGGCTTCCGGTGTACGAACGGTACATCGAAGACGGGTGGCTCTCCGAGCGCATCGAGGCGGCGCTGGACGCCGACGATGCCGCCGGGGAACGCTACCGGGCGCTGTTGGTTGATTAACGCGACACCAGGGGCGTGCCGTCGGCGTTCAGCCCCAACTCCGGCCCGTGGGGGCCGTCCTCGGGGTCGATGCGGCGGCGTTTCTCGTAGTCCGTCGAGCGCTCGACGGGAACGCGTCCGATGGCCGAAATCATGTCCACGTACTCCTGGAACGACCGGAACTCCCCGTACTCGCCGCCGGCGCGTTTCGTGATTTCCTCCGAGAGGATGGTGCCCATGAAGTCGTCGGCGCCACAGGAGAGCATCTTCAGCCCTTGAGCGTCGCCGTATTTCACCCACGACGACTGGATGTGCTCGACGTTGTCGAGATACAGCCGTGAGACGGCTATCATCAGTTCGTCCTCGTGGACGGTCGCCCCGGAGTCGACCATTCCGCGTTCGGCCAGCGGGGTGTCGTGGTGGACGAACGACAGCGGGACGAACTCGGTGATGTTCCCGGTTCGGTCCTGTAACTCTCGAATCCGGTCGAGGTGCAGCGCGCGGTGGGCCTCGTTGTCGACGTGGCCGTACATGATGGTCGCGGTGGTGTCTAACCCCACGTTGGCGGCGGCTTCCATCGCCTCAAGCCACTCGCCGGTATCGATTTTCGCCGGACAGATGACCTCCCGGACTTCGTCGACGAGGATTTCGGCGGCGGTGCCTGGTACGGAGTCGAGGCCGGCGTTCTTCAGACGGCGGAACACCTCTTCGTAACTCCAGTCGGTGCCGCGGCGGGCGTGGTAGGCCTCCTCGGGCGTCATCGAGTGGACGTGGACGCCGTCGACGGCCATCGCCCGAATCTGTTCGACGTACGTTCGGGGGTCGACCTCGTACTCTTCGGGTGGGCGGTAGTTGAGGTCGCCGCGGTCGCTCGATTCGAGTATTTCGCGGTGTTCGTCGTCGAGCGCGAAGGCGGGGTGGAGTCCCGACACCGAAGTCACCTCGTAGATGCCGCGTTCGACGGCATCTCGGACGATTTCCCGCGACTCGTCGGGCGTCTTCGTGAAGCCGCCGTGGTCGTCCTGGTAGGTCGTGCGGAACTGCTCGGAGCGGTCCTTGAAGTTACAGAACAGACACCCGGTGTTGCAGGCGGTCGTGATGTTGTTGTTGAGGTTGGCGACGAACGTGACTTCCTCGCCGACGACCTCGGCGCGACGGCGGTCGGCGGCCTCTAACACTTGCTCTTTGCGTTCGAGGTCGATGCCGTCCCGCTCGGTTCCGGTGGTCAACAACTCGATGGCATCGTCGACGTCGAGTCGGTCGCCGCTCCGTGCCTTCGCGAGGGCGTTCTCGAAGGATTGCTCCGTCTCGGGGCGGTGTTCGAACTCGAAGGAATCCCGCGGGACGTTCGCCGACGCCTCGAACGCGTCCATACCTCACCTCTCCACTCGAACGTCAAAACCCCACCGGGTAGCGGCAGTCCGGTCAGTTGTCGGCGGGCCGTCGTCGGAGAGACCGCCCAACTGATATGCGCCGGCACCGACGGGCCGGATATGCTCATCACGCTCGAAGGTATCGACGGCAGCGGGAAGACGACCGTCCGGGAGGCGCTGGCCGACAGCCATCCCGAGGCGGTGTTCACCCGCGAGCCGACCGAGTCGTGGTACGGTGAGGCCGTCAACCGCTCCATCAACGACGACGCTGCCGACCCGATGGCGGAGTTGTTCCTCTACACCGCCGACCACGCCGACCACCTCTCCCGTGTTGTTCGCCCGGCGCTGAACGAGGGCAAGACCGTCATTTCCGACCGGTATTCGGATTCCCGGTACGCCTATCAGGGGGCGACGCTTTCGGGTGTCGTCAAACAGCCGATGGCGTACATCAAGGGCGTCCACGAGCCGTTCACCCGGAAGCCCGACGCGACGCTGTACTTCGACGTGCCGCCGAAGACGGGTGCCGACCGCGCGGGCGCGACGAACAAGTTCGAGGCCGCCGACTACCTCGAAGCAGTCCAGCAGAACTACGAACGACTCATCGACGCCGAACCGAACCGGTTCGTCCGTATCGACGCCACCCAGTCGCCGGAGGAAGTCATCGCGTCGGCCGAGCGAGTGGTCGCCGACCTCCTCGATTAGAGCGTATCGGGAACCTCGACTTCGTCGGGCGAGGGCATCCAGAAGTAATCGAAGGCGACGCCGAGCGTCAACGGTAGCAGGATGGCGACGCCGACGACCGTCGTCGTCGACCCGAGGTTCGGACCGAGGGCCTGCCCCAACACGAGCGTGAGGACGACCAATGCGAGCGGCGTGAGCAACAGCGTGTAGAGGGCACCGCCCCACCGGGTGTTCAGTCGGACGCGGAACACGCGCGTGAGGACGGCGGCGACGAGCGTGTTGACGCCGATGAGGACGAGCAATCCCACGGCTTCGAACACCGAGACCATACCGTCCGTAGGTGGTCGAGACTCTTTGCTCTGTCTCTCCGGCGTCACCTCTTTGCTCGCCGCCCGCGGAGGGGGCGTATGCACCGTGTCCTCGGCGAGCGGGACCTCTCGGCGGTCGATTCCGACCTCGCGCGACGCCTGTTGTGCGAGATGGTTCGGGCTCGCATCTTCGACGAACGAGCCTTTGCGCTCCAGCGACAGGGGTGGATGAGCGGCTATCCGCCGTTTCGCGGACAGGAGGCCTCACAGGTCGGCGCGGCGACGGCGATGGCCGACGGCGACTGGCTGGTGCCGACGTATCGTACCAACGCCGCCCAGTTGACCCGCGGTGTCCCGATGGCCGACATCCTTCGATTTCGGCGTGGCTACCCGGAGTTCGGGTCGGACCACGACCTGTCCATTCTGCCGCAGGCGGTCCCCATCGCCTCCCAGATCCCACACGCCGTCGGCGTCGGGATGGCCGCGACCCATCGCGACACGGACGAGGCGGTGCTGTGTTACTTCGGCGATGGCGCGACCTCAGAGGGGGATTTCCACGAAGGGCTGAACTTCGCGGGGGTCTTCGAGGCGCCGGTCGTCTTCTTCTGTGAGAACAACGGCTGGGCCATCTCGACACCGGAATCCGCCCAGACTGCAAGCGACACCATCGCAAAAAAGGCCGACGCCTACGGAATCGAGGGCGTTCGTGTCGATGGCAACGACCCGCTTGCGACCTACGAGGTCGTCACCGAGGCGCTGTCGATGGCCCGCGAAGGACGGCCCGTCCTCGTCGAGAGTCTCACCTACCGACAGGGGCCCCACACCACCAGCGACGACCCCGAACGCTACGCGGACCGAGACACGTTCCCCGAGTGGCGGACGGCCGACCCAATCGAGCGCTTCGAGGCGGCACTCGGTGAGGCCGGCATCGTCGACGAGGGGTTCATCGAGGACACCCGCGGGCGGGCCGAGGAAACCTTTGCGGCCGCCAAACGTGAGGCCGAAACCGCCGACTCGACCCGCGACCCCGAGGACCTCTTCGATTCGGTGTACGAGATGGCTCCGCCGATTTTCGAGGCTCAGCGGAGGGAACTGAGCGAGTGGTTCGAGCGCCACGGCGACCCCTACGAGAACGAGTAGCCGACGGTGCCTTCGGTCGTCACTCCAGACAGACGTAGGTCTTGGTGTCGTCGACGTTGTCGAGTTCTCGAACCTTCGTGGCCACGCCGTTGATAACGTCGTACACTTCCTCGGCCTCGGCCTCGACGATGACGTCGAAATCGCCGGCCACGACGTTCGCGTCGGCGACGTGTCTCAGTCCGCGAACCGTCCCCAAGAGCGACTCGGCGTGTCCCGAACCTGCCTTCACCATGATGAACGCACGGACCATGGTACCGATTCGCAGGGACTGGCGAAAAAACTTTCCCGCCGCTGTGTTCCGCGAGCGGTGAGGTTCTCCCCTCCCCATGACACGGAGTAACATTATTGGGGCCGGTCGGCGTACGGTATGCCATGAGATTCGTTATCGTTGGTGCCGGTCGGGTCGGAATGCGGACCGCCCGGGTGCTGCGTGAGGAGGACCACGACGTCGTCATCATCGAACCCGACGAGACGAAGGTGAGCAGACTCGACGACGAGGGGTTCGATGTCGTGCAGGGCGACGGCAGCGACGAGGAGACGCTGTTGGCGGTCGGCCTCGAGGATGCCGACGGCATCGCCGGCCTCTCCGGTGACCTCGTCGTCAACTTCGTCGCCTGCATGATAGGGAAGACCCACGACTGCCGGACGGTCCTCAGGGTCGACGACGACTACCGCGAATACGTCGTCCAGAAGTACGCCTCCGACGTCGACGAGGTCATCTACCCCGAGCGACTCGGTGCCATCGCCGCGAAGAACGCTCTCGTCGGCGGCAACATCCGTGCCGTCGCCGACATCGCCCAGAACCTCCAACTCGTCCAGTTGACCATCACGCCGGAGTCGCCGATGCGTGGCTACTCGTTGACGGAACTCGAACTGCCGGCTGACTCCCGACTGCTCGCCTTCGGGAAAGCCGACGGCAGGCTAGAACTCCCCGGTCCCGACGATTCACTGGAGGCCGGCGACCGGGTCGTCATCATCGCCGACTTCAGTGTCCTCCGCGACGTCGAACAGATTATCGTGGGTGAAACGAGTCAAGTTACGGCAACGGGGGGTGCCTGACCATGGTCGTCGCCTACGTGATGGTGAAAGCCCACACCGGGGAGGCCGACCGACTGAAAAACGACATCGAGGCCATCGACGGCGTCGTCTCGGCGCACATCGTCGCGGGCGACGTTGACATCATCGCCAAAGTGGAGGTCGATTCCCCCGCCGACGTCAAGGACATCGCGGCCACCACCGTCCAGAACCTCGACGGCGTCGAGGACACGCGGACGTACGTGGCGATGGAGTGACGAGACATCCGAAGACGTCCCCGCCGCCGTACGCTTTTTATCCGTCCCTGCCGTAGTGTGTGTATGATTCACGTTCGGGGGTCGGCACGGGGGACCGATTTGACCGGGACGCTGTTCGAGCGTGGTGAGGACCCACCGGAGTTCCGGGGGGCGCCCGACGACGACGCGCCGTACGTCTGGGTGTGTGATGCCTTCTATCAGGTCGACAGCGGCGGGACGACCCAAGAACTCGGCGAGGAGGAGGTCCAAATCGCCTTCGAATCGCCGATGCCGCGGGGGTTCGAGACGCGGGAAGACGCAATCGAGGCCGCCAAAGAACACGTTCGGACGCAGTTCGCTCGCCTCGGCGTTCCCGAAGAGGAGGTGACCGTCGAGGTCATCGAAGTCGCAGACGAGGTCGCAGGCGCCTAAGCGACCAGTCCCCAACGTTCGTCGTCGTAACTGCGGTCGCGTTCGGCGTCGAAGCGCTCCTCGATTGCACGCCCGAGTGCGGCTTTCTCCTCGCGGCTGATGCGGGCGAGTTCGTCGGCCTTGGCGACGGCGAGCGGCGGGCCGCGTTCGTGGGCCACGTCCCGGAGCAACTGCATCGCAATCGCCTCCCGTGTCGTTTCGTCGCGGGTGAAGACGGCGGGGGCCTCCACGCGAAAGAGGAGTTCGTCTCGGGGGTCGTAGATGCAGAAGAACGTCACCTCGTAGTCGGCGGGGTCGCGTTCGCGTTCGACGCCGACGGCGTCGCCGTCGGCCGACAGCGGTTCGTCGACGCCGCACCGGGAGACGAACCAGTTGGTGAACGTGAGACAGTCGGTCCGGGTTTCTCCCTCGTCGTCGGTCCGGCGGAGCGCCCGCTCGAAGAACGCGCCGTCGTCGACCCACGGGGCGCGCTCTTTGTTGCGGACCGCGCGGGTGATGGCCTTTGAGGCGCTGTTCTTGACGAAGCCGACAAGTGGAACGCCGCGGTCGGCGAACGTCTCGACCAACTCGACGTACCCCTCGATTACGTCCCGCGGGCGTTCGTCCTCGATGAGTAGGTCGGCGAGTTCCGGGTGTCGGTCGGCCCACGCGAGCAGTCCTTTCGGGTAGATGGGGCCGTCGAGAATGAGCAAGTCGTCGACCACCTCCGACTGCGTTCGGGCGTGGGTCACCTCCGCGAGATACAAAGACAGCGCGTGGACGACTGCCTCCTCGTAGCGGTTGACGTGCGGCGCCTGCAGGATACGACCGCGGGAGTATCCGCCGTCGAACACCGTCCAGTCGTCCTCGCCACAGTCGACGGTCGCGTCGTTGGAGTGAACCGTCGCGACGACCGACCGGGCACGATGGAGGTCGAGTTCGGAGGGGACGGCGGCCATCGCCGCCTGTGCCACGTCGAGAACGAGGCCGTTCGTGAACGTCGTCGGGTTGATGGTGCCGGAATCGAGGCCGTGTTGGGTCGGGAACGGGGCTTCCTGGAGGGCGGCATCCTCGGCGTCGATGCGGCGGCGTCGCAACTCACCCACGGGTTCGATGACGCGCCGGCCGTCGTACCACAGCGGGTCGAGGAACTCCTCGAACACCGTCTCGGCGAAGGAGTCATGGTCCGTGGCGTCGACCTGCTGGCTGATGCGCCCCGCCAGTTGGGCGATGCCGTCGAAGTGGACCGGGTCGAGGGTCATGGGCTATCTGTGTCGCTTTCGGTGTTAAATGGTCGGTGGCCAGGCGTTCACTCAGTCCCCGAGGTCGAGTATCTGTCCCAGCGTGCGCTCGGGGTCGTCGTTGCCGAGCGCCGACTCGACGAGGAGCCGACCGCCGAGAACGGAGGGACTCAACACCACGTCGGCGCCCGCTCGGCGGAGTTTCCGGACGTTCTCGCGGTCGGTGGCCGCGGCGACGATGCGGAGGTCGGGGTTGAGTTCGCGTGCGGTCAGAATCGACAGCGCGTCCTGTGCGTCGTCGTTCGTCGCGGCGATGAGCGCCGTCGCCCGCTCGATGTGGACGCGCTGGAGCGGCTCCTCGTCGCTGGGGTTGCCGGTGACGACCTCGAACCCGTGGTCCCGGAGGTGTTTGGCCTTCTCGGTGTCGCGGGTGACGACCACCGAGGCGTCGCGGTTGAGGTTTTCGAGTATCGGTTCGGTCAGTTCGCCGTATCCGAGGACGATGTAGTGGTCGTCCAACAGGTCGAGTTGTTTGTCGCTCATGTTTCCGAGTGCGGTCGCGAGGCGGGCCTCGATGAGTGGGCCGAGCAGAGTACCGAGGGCGACACCGAAACTGGCGACGCCGGTGAGCAGGACCGACATCGAGAACAGTCGCCCGAGCTGTGTCGTCGCCGTGATGTCGCCGTAGCCGACGGTCGAAGCGGTGACGAGCGTGAAGTAGAAGGCATCGAGGACGGTGTTCACCTGCGGGAACTCATCGCGCAGCGCGTACGTGCCGATGGTGCCGTAGGCTTGGACGCCGACGATGGCCGCCAGCGAGGCCAACTGTGTCGTGTTGAGGTCGACGCGCCGGTCGAAGTACCGGCGGTTGAGGAGGACTGCTGGAAGGGAAAGCACCGACAGGGCGACGAGCGGAAGCGAGAGGACGCTCGACTGCGCCAACCCCTGAAGGGCCGTCACGGGCAGTAAAACGACCGTCGACGACCACGCCACTCGGTAGCCGCGTCGGAGACCGTAGACGCTGACAAGCATGCCGAACCCCGTCATCGTCCCGGTGAACCCGGCCGTCCGAGCGACGTACCCCGGAATGATGGTGGCGAGCGGCCCGGAAATCGTCGTCGCACCGATGTTGACGAGGCCGGTGACGACCGACAGCACGGCGACGACCGTCGTCGACAGCACCGCCGCTTGGGTCCGTAACAGCGTCGGTGTCTCGTGTCGTCTCTCCGGTTCGGCCGCCATACTGTCGTCTCAGCTACGGCCACGATAAAACCTCTCCGCTCTCGTCCGACTACGGTTCGCCGCTGTCGGAGCGGTAGTAGTTTAACGTCGCGGGGTCTCAGGGGGTCCATGGTTCAAGCGCTCCCCGTCGAGATTCTGCTGGGTATCTATCTCGGCATCCTGACGGGAATCTTCCCGGCGCTCATTGCGTGGGGGCTCGGATTCATCTTCAAATATTTCACCGGTGTCTCCATCCCTGCCTTCGGTGTCATCGTTCTCTCGCTGGCGATTGCGGGTATCAACGGCGGACTGCTGGCACTGAACGACCCGGCGGTTCTCGCCTCCGGTCCCCGAGTCGTCATCGCACTCGTCGTCGTGTTGATGGTCTCGATGTACGCCCACTCGAAGGGCGACCAGATGGGTGCGACGTTCCCGAAACGGCTGTCGCTGTCGAAGTTGCGGGAGCGGACGCTGTCGAGCGACGTGGTCGACCTCGTCGGCTCCCGCGGCGAAGTCCGTGTCGAGGTCATCGGCGAGGTCATCGACATGGAGGGGTATCCGCCGCTGTCCGAGGAGACGCGAACGGCCATCAAGACCGGCGAGTGGCGGCTCCCTGCGGACCTCCCGATTTCGGAACTCGAGACGCGCTTCGCCGACCGACTGAAGACGGAACTTGACCTCGCCGACGTTTCGGTGTCGATCGACGAGCGTGGGCGAGCGACGGTCATCGCCGCGCCGCCGCTGTCGGGCATCTCCAAGCGAGTCCCGACCGGTAAACGGGCCGTCTCCCTCGACGTGCTCGTCCCCACGGGGGTCGCTCGGGGTGACGAGGTACTCGTCGTCGCGGATGGGCTCTCCGTCGAGGGGACCGTCGTCGCCGCCCGCTCCGGGACGAAAAAAGAGGAGTTGAAGACCGACGGCGGAACTGAGGAGGTCACACCCCCCGTCAACGTCCCGACGACGACGGGTGGGGATGGCCGTGTCACCGTCGCGGTCGCTCGCAGCGACGCCGAGAAACTGCTCTCGGCCCAGCGGCCGAAAATCGTCGTGACCGCCCGTGGAACCCGCCGGGAGTTCGAACTCATCTCGTTGCTTCGACAGGCCGGCAAGCGTTTCCGGAAATTCACGGTCAAGCCGACCAGTTCCCTTGCGGGGTCGACGCTGGCTGGGGCCAATGTCCGTGATAACCACGATGTCGCAGTACTGGCGGTCAAGCGCCCCAACGGCTGGCTGGTCGCCCCGCGTGGGGCGACGGAGCTATCGGCCGGCGACGAACTGTTCGTCGTCGGGACACGCGAGGCGCTCAACGCCTTCGAGGGGGTGGTCGGATGACCCTTGCACAACTCGCCATCGTCGAGGGGTTCCTCGTCGACGTGGCGCGTGTCGCGGTGTTGGTGCTGCTCGCTGGGGTGTTAGGCGCAATCGTGGGACTGATTCATCGGTGGTACGCCAACGAACAGGTTCCGGACGGTCTGACGGTACTCATAGGGCTCAGCAGCGTCGCACTGTATCTGAACACTGCCGGTGCGCTCGGTGAGGTCATTGGCGGTACCGGCGGGGACTTACTCGCTTTGGAGATGGTGGCCTACAACACCATCACGCTCTTCCTTTCGGGTGTCACGGCGAGTGCGGGTGGGCGAGTCGGCGACCGAGCAGGTATCAGCGTCTTCGCCGTCTCGGGACGGAAATCCGTCGAGCAGGACGTGAGTCGCATCGTCAAGTCCGTCGGCCGGGTGACCACCGTCGAGGTGCCGGACGACATCGAGGACATTGACGGCTACGAACCCGTCGACTCGGCGACGAAGGACAAACTCGCCGGTCAGACGCTGCTGTTCCCCCGGCGACTCACCGTCGAAGAGTTACAGACACGGTTCGTCGAGCGGCTCCGCATCGACTACGACGTCGGGTACGTCGACGTGGAGTTCGCCGAGGACGCGAGCATCGAATACCTCGCGTTGGGACGGCGGGAATCCGGTCTCGGACCGACGCTACCGCCCGGTAGTGCTGCCGTCGCCGTCAGGGCGGACCCGCCGAACAACGCCAGTCCCGGCGACGCCGTTCAGGTCTGGACGACCGGCGACGGGGAGGAAGCGTCGCCACACCGGGTGACGAACGCGGAGCTCCGGGGCACGGCCGAGGACGTGGTGACCCTGACGATGGACGAGCGGGATGCACGGCGCTTCGACACCGAGCGCCGATATCGACTCGTCACTCTCCCCGTCGAGGCTCGAACAGACAGGGAGTTCGCCGCCCAGTTGCGCGCCGCCGAGGAGACGACGACTGCAGTCACAATCGAGTCAGGAAGTCCCCTCGTCAACTCCAGTGTCGGCGCACTCGACATCGCCGTCGTCGCGGTCCGAACGTCTGCTGGCGATATCGAGGCGATTCCGCCGCGAAGGCGACCACTCGCTCCCGGCGAGACGGTGTACGCTATCGCTCGTCCGGCACAACTCCGTCAACTGGAGGCGGCTGCCGCGGTGGACGGCCAGTAGTCGTTACAGACAAACCTACCCGCCTCCCAGTAGGAGTATGGCCGACGACCCGATAGACCCAAGCGACATCGGCGAAGGGGATGCACCCCCAATCGAGGAGGCACCATACAAAATCATCTTCGAGGCGAACAAGTGCATCGCCGCGGGCAAGTGTGCGGAGGTGTCGACTAACTGGGAGATGGACATCACGACCGGCATCGCCAAGCCGGACGTGTACTTCTTCGGAGAGGGGAACCTCGAACACAACATCCGTGCGGCCGAGGCCTGTCCGGCGAAGAAGGACCGAGGCGTCATCCACGTGGTCGACCGTCGAACGAACGAAGAAATCGCTCCCGACCCCCACGGTGACGGCACGCTGTCGGTCGACTGGTAACCACGAAAGCAGCAGTTTTGACGAACACAGGTGGCCGTTCGTAGCCCGAACACCACCATTCTCGTTCACCAGTCCGCTTTCTTCGGCAACAGGGCCGAAGAACGTGTAACATCAGTGTGGTTGTTTCCCCTATATATTTATATCCAGAACGCAGGTGGGCAAGT
The DNA here is from genome assembly GCF_024300825.1 of Natronomonas gomsonensis. Taxonomy (NCBI): domain Archaea; kingdom Methanobacteriati; phylum Methanobacteriota; class Halobacteria; order Halobacteriales; family Natronomonadaceae; genus Natronomonas; species Natronomonas gomsonensis. The sequence goes on from NZ_CP101323.1 coordinate 3,208,712, forward strand.
ATGGCGCGAAACGACAGCCAGGACAACGTCAATCAGAACCGGCGGCGGCTCCTCCAAGCGATGGGCGCCGCCGGTGCGGCTGGACTCGCCGGTTGTTCCGGTCTCGGTGGCAACGGAAACGGCAACGGCGACGGAAGCGGTCTCCCGGACGACCTCCAACAGCAACTCAGCGACGGCTTCGAGGAGGCGGGCTTCGAGACGCCGTGGGAAGGCGAAATCATCACCAACGAAAACCCCGAACGCGTCCAGTGGGCGCAGGTCATCCAAGAGGAACTCAACGCCACGGAGTTCTTCGACATCGAACTGAACCAGTTCGAGTGGACGACCTACGTTGGCCGCGTACTGGCCGAGGATTCCGCCGAAGACGAGGCGCTCGTCTGTCTCGGTTGGTCTGCCGGCTGGGACCCCGACGCGTACATCCGGAACCTGTTTCACAGCGACCAGCACACGCCTGCCTGTTGTAACGTCAACCACTTCTCCGACGAGGAAATCGACACCCTCATCGACGAGGGGACGTCGACGACCGACATCGACGAGCGGGCCGACATCTATCAGGATGCCCAGGAATCTATCGTCGAGTCCTCGCCGGTGGCGTTCATCCGCTACGGCGAGGAAATCGACGCCTTCCGGTCGGCGGCGGTCGAGGGCTGGCAGACCTACCCCATCAACGGCGGCAAGTACTACAGCGTCTACGCGCCGTGGGCGGGCGTTCACGCGGAAGTCATGGGTGACAACGCCGGCGACGAGAACGAACTCATCGCGACGTTCTCCGCCGACGTGGCCAACACCGACCCAACCGAGCAGAACGACACCACCTCGACGATGTCGACGAACCTCGTCTACGAGGGTGTGATGGGCGTCGACTACAACGGCGAACCGCAGATGATGCTCGCCGAGGACCTCGAACAGGTCAGCGAGACGGAGTACGTGTTCACGCTTCGTGAGGGCGTCCAGTTCCACCCCAGCCAAGAGTTCGACTTCGACGGCCGCGAGTTGACCGCCGAAGACGTGAAGTTCTCCTGGGAGCGGTATCTCGGCACGACGCGAGAGGCCGACGTCGGCGACTGGCTCGGCGTCCCCGACACGCCCGAGGGCGAATCCGCCGACTCCTTCGAGGGAACGCTCACCGTCGAAGGCGACTACACGCTGCGAGTCGAACTGCCCGAGGTGTACGCGCCGTTCCAGTTCACCGTCGGCGATGCACTCATCGTGCCGCGGGAGGCTGGCGAGGACGGCCCCCTCGACCTCTCGACGGAGCCCATCGGGACGGGTCCTTACCGCCTGGACCAGTACGACCCCGACGAGCTGTGGCGTCTGACGGCGTTCGACGACCACTGGTACGACGGCTCCGGCGACGTGCCGGCCGACCAGCCCATCGAGACGGCGACGTTCCGCATCATCACCGAGAGTTCCGCTCGCGAGGCTGCACTCCGCGGTGGCGACGTGGACCTCGCCCAGCCGCCGCAGGGCAGCGTCTCGGCGCTCCAAGAGGAGAGCGACTTCTCGGTCACGAGCCGCATCGCCGGCGGCTTCGACATGTTCATCTACCCGATGAACGCCGATACGCCGTTCCAGAGTCAGGACGTCCGACTCGCGGCCAACCGACTCATCAACCGGCCCGGCATCGTCAGCGCCGTCTACGACGGCATCGGTACCCCAGCGTACTCACCGATTTCGCCACTGGCGGGGTCGTTCACATCCGAAGAGTTCAACCAACGCATGGGTGACGAGTACTCGCGGTACTACGGCGCCGAATAACCCGGCCCCGCGATTACCACCCCTACATGTCCCTACGCAGGTACGTCGTCAAGCGACTGTTACTCACCATCCCAATACTGCTGGGTGTGACGGCCATCACGTTCGCGATGGTCCACCTCCAACCCGGTGACGTCATCGACGTACTCGTCGGATTCAACGACGTCAGCGCCGAGACGGAACGGCAGTTGCGGGAACAGTACAACCTCGATGAGCCGATATACGTCCAGTACGTCCTGTGGCTCAGAGACGCCATGGTACTCGACTTCGGACAGTCGTTCATCTCCGAGCGGAGCGTCGGCGAGGCGATTTCGACCCGCCTCCCCTATACCGTGCTACTCGGCATCCTCGCGCTCTTCATCTCCATCGCCATCGGCGTTCCGGCCGGCATCATCGCCGCGGTCAAGAAGGGCGAGCAGGCCGACGAGGTCAGCCGCGTCGCCGCCCTCCTCGGCGTCGCGACGCCGAACTTCTGGCTCGGACTGATGTTGCTGCTCGTCTTCAGCGTCCAGTTGGGGTGGTTCCGAACCATCCCGCCCTCGGACGTGGCGGTGTACGACCCGGCGTTGTTGAAGTTCATGGTCCTCCCGGCGATTACGCTGGGGACGGCCTCTGCGGCGCTTCTGATGCGCATCATGCGGTCGTCGATGCTCGAAGAGTTGAACAAGGAGTACGTGAAGATGGCCCGCGCGAAGGGGCTCCCCGAGCGGACCGTCATCACCAAACACGTCGTCCGGAACTCACTGATTTCCGTCGTGACGGTGGCGGCGCTTCAAATCGCGTTCATCGTCGACGGCGCGGTCGTCATCGAGCAGGTCTTCTCGGTTCGGGGCATCGGGCGCCTCCTGCTCGGTGCGATTCTCCAGCGTGACTTCCCCATCATTCAGGCGTCGGTCCTGATGATCGGTGTGACTATCGTCTTCGCCAACCTCTTGGCTGACATCATCTACTCCTATCTCGACCCACGAATTCGCTACTAAACTATGGCTACGAGAGACAAGACTTCCGAACGCGGCCGGATTCAGGTGACTGGGTTCGACGCCTCGATAGTGACCGAACGCGACGAACTCGTCGACTGGGAAGCAGCCGAGGGATCCAAAAGCGGTACCAGCAGACGCGCGAAAGCGTGGTACCGGTTCAAACAGAACCGGTCGGCGTTTCTCGGCATCGGCATCCTCGCGTTCATGCTGCTCGTCGCGGTTTTCGCACGACCGATAGAGGTCGCCGTCGCCGGCCAATCGATTCCCATCCAGCCGATTCAACTGGCTCCACACAGCACCGACACCAGCCTCATCGCGAGCAACACCCCACCCAACGCCGAACACCCGTTCGGGACGACGCAACTCGGTCGCGACATCCTCTCGCAAGTGATGGTCGGCGCACGATACAGCCTCTCCATCGGCGTCATCGCCGTCGGACTGGCTGTTCTCGTCGGCGTCCCCATGGGCGCCATCGCCGGCTACTACGGCGGCTGGGTCGACGAGGCCATCATGCGCGTCGTCGACATTCTCTATGCGTTCCCCTTCCTCGTCCTCGCTATCGTCATCATTGCCATCCTCGGGCAGGGATTCTGGAAGATGATTCTCGCCTTGGTCATCGTCGGCTGGATTGGCTATGCGCGTCTCATCCGAGGTGAAATCCTCTCGGTGAAAGAAAACGAGTACGTGATGGCCGCGAAGGCGCTGGGCGCCCGGGACAGTTCGATTATCTTCAAACACATCGTCCCGAACGCGATGGCGCCGGTCATCGTACAGGCGACGCTCAACGTCGGCACTATCGTCCTCGCGGCCGCCGCTCTCGGGTTCCTCGGGTTGGGTCTCCAGCCCGGTTCTCCCGAGTGGGGGACAATCCTCTCGGGCGGCCGTGACGCCGTCATTGCCGGGCGATGGTGGGTCACCGTCTTCCCCGGCCTCGCCATCGTCTTCTTCGTGCTCGCGGTCAACCTCGTCGGCGACGGCGTCCGCGACGCGATGGACCCACAGGACACCGGTGGCGACACCGGCGGAGGGTTCCGCTGATGACGCTTCTGGAAGTCGAGGACCTCCGGACGCAGTTCTACACGGAGGACGGTGTCGTGCGGGCGGTCGACGGCCTCTCGTATCGCATCGAGCGCGGCGAGAAGTTCGGTATCGTCGGCGAATCGGGCGCCGGAAAGTCCGTCGCCTCGCTGTCGTTGATGCGACTCATCGACGACCCCGGTCGCGTCGCCGGCGGGTCGATTCGGTTCTACGAGGAGTCGACAGTCGAGCGCTTCGAGCGGAAGTTCCCCAAGCGCGTCGTCGACGTGGCGGACCTCCGTGCGGAACACGACGTGACCGAACTCGTCGACCAACTGCTCGAGGAGGGTGTCGCGCCGTCGTCGATAGCCGACGACCGAGTCGACGCCGACGCTGACGCGGCGACGGTGGTCAGAGACGGCGACGTCGGAATGCGCGACTTGGTCGATAGTCGTTACGGCGTCGACCTCGGTATCGTCGACGAGGACGCCGTCGTCGTCCACGACGGCTCCGAACGCTACATCGAGATTACGCGCGCCGACGGCGAACCGTTGCGCCAACTCCGTGGGAACCACATAGCGATGATTTTCCAGGATCCACAGACGGCGCTCAATCCGGTGTACACCATCGGCGAGCAGATTTCCGAGGCCATCCGGACACACATGGACCTCGACAGCGCCGCCGTCAAGGACCGCGCCATCGACATGCTCGACCAAGTTGGTATCCCCGACCCCGAGAGTCGATACGACAACTACCCCCACGAGTTCTCCGGCGGCATGCAGCAGCGGGCGGTCATCGCCGTCGCGCTGTCGTGTGACCCCGACCTCATCATCGCGGACGAACCGACGACGGCGCTGGACGTGACCATCGAGGCCCAGATTCTCGAGTTGCTCGACGATTTGACGACCGAGACGGGAACCGCGATTCAGATGATTACCCACGACCTCGGCGTCGTGGCGGGCGTCTGTGACCGCGTCGCGGTGATGTACGCGGGCAAGCCGGTCGAAATCGCACCGGTCGAGGAACTGTACTACGATCCGAAACACCCCTACACCGTCGGCCTGATGGGGTCGATTCCCCGCATCGGGGACGGGCGTGAACGGCTCGACACCATCCCGGGGACGATGCCCGACCTCGTGCAGGTGCCGCCGGGCTGTAGTTTCCACCCGCGGTGTCCGTACGCCGAGGAGGCGTGTACGCGGAAGGAACCGAGCCTCACCGAGGCCGACAGCGGTGACCGGGCGGACCCCGTCGACGACGACGCACACGCCGCGGCGTGTCTGGAGTACACCGACGACCTCCAACAGGGCCTCGACTACGAGGTCCACGTCGGCGAGGGAATCGAGACGGGCGCCGGCGGCGAGACGACGGAGGAGAACCAATGAGTGCTGACGACCCCCTGATTCGAACGGAGAATCTCACCAAGTACTACTCGACGGAGAGCGGCTTCCTCGACCGACTGCTCGGCGAGGACAAGGACGTGAAGGCCGTCGACGGCGTCGACATCGAAATCAAGGAGGGTGAAACCCTCGGTTTGGTCGGCGAATCGGGCTGTGGGAAGTCCTCGCTCGGTCGAACCCTGTTGCAACTGGAAGACGTCACCGCCGGGTCGGCATACTACCGCGACGGTGACAAGGAAATCGACCTCGCGCAACTGTCCAACAGCGAGATGCGGGAGTACCGCAAGGACCTCCAGTTCATCTTCCAGAACCCGTTTGCGAGTTTGAATCCGCGGCTCACCATCGCCGACATTATCGGCGAACCGCTCGACGTTCACGGCCTCGCAAGCGGCGACGAGCGACAGGAGCGCATCGAGGAACTGCTCGAAACCGTCGGGCTACAGGCGAGTCACGCCGGCCGGTACCCCCACGAGTTCTCCGGGGGCCAACGGCAGCGAATCGGCATCGCTCGGGCGCTCGCGGTCGACCCCGATTTCATCGTCTGTGACGAACCCGTCTCCGCGCTGGACGTGAGCGTTCAGGCCCAAATTCTCAACCTCCTCATGGACCTCCAAGAGGAGTTGGGACTGTCGTATCTGTTCATCGCCCACGACCTCAGCGTGGTCGAGCACATCGCCGACCGCATCGCGGTGATGTATCTCGGCGAAATCGTCGAGGTCGGCACGCCCGAGGAGGTGTTCACCGAACCACACCACCCATACACCGAGGCGCTGCTGTCGGCCATTCCCGAACCGGACCCGCTGTGGGAGAGCGACCGCGTCCTCCTGAAGGGGACGGTCCCCTCGCCGATGGACCCACCCTCCGGCTGTAAGTTCCACACTCGGTGCCCACGCGTGATTCCGCCCGAAGGAATGGACATCGGCCAAGAGGAGTTCCGCTCCATCATGGACCTGCGGGTCCGTATCGCCGACCGCGAAGTGGGTATCGAGTACGCCTGGGAACAGGTCGAAGAGCGCAATCCCGGAGCGAACCGGGCGGACCTCCGCGAGGAGTTCATCACGGAACTCCGCGAACACGAACTCGACACCGAACCCGACGGCGTCCACCGCCGGCGGGTCGACGAGGCCATCGAGTTCCTTGCGGACGAGGAGTACGAGGCCGCGGGCGACCTGCTCCGGGAGCACTACGAGAGCGTCTGTGAGACCCGAGAACCGACGCTCGGCGACGGCGAGAATCCCAAGTCCTGTCACCTCTTCGATGTGGACGAAACCGGCGAAATCCCCGACACCGCGGGCGATGCACACGACGGCGCTGTCGGTGCCGACGACTGACTGTGGTCCGTACGCTTTTGTTCGCTGCAGTGTTACTGCGGGTGGATGCGCCGCATCTACGAATCGCGGGCGCTGGAGTACGACGACGAGGACCCCTACGCTCCCAAGCGAACCTCCGACGACGAACGGTCGCGGAAGCCCATCGATTGGGCGTCGGCCAGCCACGCCTTCGTTCCGATGCGACTCAGGCCGCGAGCGGTCGGCGTTTCAGTCGAAACCAATCGACAGCGATACGAGTCCGACGAACCGGTTCGCTTTCGCGTGTCGTTCCGAAACCGCGTTCCGTTTCCCATCGCGCTGCGAACCGATTCGCCGGTCCGGTGGACGTGGAGCATCGACGGCGTCGACGAGGCCAGTCGGGTCACGAACCACCCCGACGACGACAGCCTCTTTCGGTTTTCGCGCTCGGAGACGAAAACGTTCGAGCGGTCGTGGTCCCAGCGATTTCAGGAGTCCGCCCGACGCTGGGAACCGGCGTCGCCCGGCGAGTACTCACTTGCGGTTCGAGTCAACGTTCCGGATGCCGACGACAAGGGGTTGACTGACGAAACGACGTTCACAATCGAGTAAGCAACCACGACCTAACGTCGTGAAGTCGTCCGCGAACTACTCGCCTGCGGACCGAAACCGATTTTCCGGGGACGGTCGGAGGTACTGATGCGCGAGGGTGGCTGAGCCTGGCCAAAAGCGGCGGACTTAAGATCCGCTCCCGTAGGGGTCCGTGGGTTCGAATCCCTCCCCTCGCACTTCGTCGATGAACGTTCCGTGAGTGGCGTGTAGCGACAGCGGAGCGCTGCGAACGTCACCGTGAATCGCCAAATCATCGGGGGTTCGAACCCTGCCGGTCGCAGCCCACAGAGCGAACGCAGTGAGCGAGCAGGACCGTCCGGCTTCGGTTCGAATCCCGACGCGGTGACACGGCGAAATCGTGTTATCGACCGTACCGTGGAACGAACCGAACAGACACGCCTTCTCACGACGCCCTTTTGAGGCACAACGCCGTATCCGAATGCAATGACTGACGAGCTTCCGGAGCGCGCCGTTCGGGCCTTCGAGAGCCACGACGCCTTCGAGCGAAACGGCGAGTGGTTCGAGGTAACGACGACGCGATTCGACGGGCGGGCGACTGCCACCGAAACCGACGACTGGGACATCCGGTATACGATTGAGGTCCGTGCGCCGATGCTCTCGGCGGCGACGGAGGGCCCGGTCGGGTCGGCCGTCGAGGACGGGTGGTTCGAGACGTACGAACTCCGACTGGAAGACGCCCACATGGCCGTCCGACAGGACGTGACCTTCGACGACCAGCGGGTTATCGAGGAATCCGACGACGCGGTCGCGATTTTCGAGTTCGAGTGGGGCAACGCTGACCACGCCCCGGCGATGGTGAAGGCGATGGCCGAGTACGTCGAGGGGACGTACATGGAGGGAATCGTTCCGGGCTACGACTACGTCCAGCCGGTTTCGGAGATGCTCTCACAGGCCCGACAAGCCGACGGCGATGGGCAGGGGAGCGGCCCGATGCCGCTCTGAGGTCGGTCGCGGCTCGAAGTCCGCTTTACTTCCGCTCTACCACCTGAGCCTTTTTAGCCGGTGGCGGACACAGCTACGGTATGTCCGATTTGGGCGACTTCGCCGACCACGACCCCGACGATACCGGTGGGGAGGAGACGGCCACCGACGACGATTTCGAGGCCGTCTCGGTGACGCCGGTCGGAACCGACCGGGGAATTGGGACGCTGTCGGCCTCCGAGGGGCTGGTCATCAGCGAGGACGACGACGAGACGCGGCTCCGGGCCTACATTACGGTCGCAAACCGCTCTACGGTCCGTATCGGGAGTTACCTCATCGCCTCCTATCCGGACGGTGAACGGCTCTTCTGCCGCATCGTCGCACTGGAGTACGCCCAGGAGTTTCGCTCCGACGACGCGACGGAAATCCACGCCCGACGAGCGATGCGCCGCGAGGAGGTCGACGAACAGGACTACAAGTTCATGGCGACGCTCGAACCGGTCGCGGTGTTGTACTCGGAGGGCGGCGAACTCAAACGTCGGATGACCGACCGGGTTCCAAAACCGGAGACGGTGGTCCGGCAGGCCGAGGACGACGAGGAAATCAAGACGGGGTTGAAAATCCCCGCCGAGGGTGTCTTCCTCGGTCACCTCTCGGTCGGCGGCGAGAAGGTCCGCACTGCGGCCGAACCCCCGACCATCGACTACCGCCTGAAAGACGACTACGAGGCCGGCGACCCACTCGTCTTCCGACACACCCTCGTCGCCGGAGGGACGGGGTCGGGGAAGACCCACGCCGCCAAGAACGTCCTCCGGCAGTATCTCGCCGAGGACCGTCGCTACCCAATTGAGGACGGCCGCGACGTGGCGCCCGCCGTCGTCCAGTTCGACCCCCAAGACGAGTACGCTCAGATGCACGACGACAACCCCGACATCGACGCCGACTACGAGCGCCGCCTCGAACGGGAGGGCGTCGCCCACGGCGGCGTCGCGGACACGAAGGCGTTCGTCCCGACGGTCGGCGACGCGACGTACGCGGCCTCCCACCACCGCGCCGAGCAGGTCGAGTTCACCATCCCCTTCTCGATGGTTCGGAATCGACCGTGGCTCATCGCGGGGTCGAAACTCAACGACAATCAGTACGGGGCGTTGCAGTACCTGTTGAAGCGCTTCTTCGACCAACACGGCTCCGGCGGCACGTACAGTCAGTTCATGTCGTTCCTCGATGACCCGGCGTTGAAGGAGGAACTCGACGAATCCGGCCGCGTCCACGAGGCCACCTTCGATGCGGTTCGGCGGCGGGCGTTCGGTTTCGGCAACGTGTTCGACCAGGACGCCCGGCCGATTACCGACCTCGTCCGGGAGTTCGTCCGCCCCGGTGGCCTGACGACGGTGCCGACCTACCACCTCAACGACTCGCGGGCGACCACGACGGTCGTGTTGGCGGTCGCCTCGCTTCTCGTCGACGAGAAACTCTCGAACGACCCTTCCTTCGAGCGCATCAAGGAGACGCCGCTCGTCTTGGGAATGGACGAGGCGCACAACTTCCTCACCGACGCCGACAGCGTCCAGGCCGACAAGGTCATCGGGAAGTTCTCCGAGGTCGCAAAGCAGGGCCGCAAGGAGCGTCTCGGCCTCTTTCTCATCACTCAGGACCCCCAAGACATCGCCGACCCCATCTTCAAGCAGGTGAACACGACGGTCGTGCTCAACCTCGGCGACGAGGACGCCATCAAGGCCGTCAACATCCCCTCGAACCTCGAAGGGAAGGTGCCGTACATGGAGAAGGGACAGATGGTCGTCTACTCGCCCGATAACTCCGAACCGGTCGAACTCATCGGGTTGCCGAGGTGTCTGACTCGCCACGGGCAAGACTGACCTTTATCACCGGTGCCATCGTCGGTTCTCGTATGCGTGTCCTAGTGCCGATGGACGGTTCCGAGCAGTCGTGGCGAGCCTTCGAGTACGCGGCCGAGCAGTTCCCCGAGGAGACCATCGTCTGTCTGCGGGTCATCGATCCGGTACAGGCGGGCTACGGCATCGGGGTCGGTGAGGCTGCGGCGGCCGGCGAGTGGCTCGATGCCCAACAGGAGGCCGCCGAGCGAATGTTCGAGGATGTCGAGGAACGCGCCGAAGAGGCCGGCGTCACCGCGGAGACGATGACCAAAACCGGCCGGCCGGTTCGCGCAATCACGGATGTCGCCGAGGGCTGTGACCACGTCGTCATCGGGAGCCACGGCCGGGAGGGTGTCTCCAGAATCCTGCTCGGTAGCGTCGCCGAGAGCGTCGTTCGTCGGTCGCCGGTGCCGGTGACGGTCGTTCGGTAAGATAGAGCATCCGCGAGGCGCGCAACGCGCGCCGAAGCAGTTCACTGCGCGCGAAGCGCGCAGGACCGAGGGCCGACCATAGGGAGGCCCGACGTGTCTTTTTCACGAACGTTCGCCAGAGCGAAGCTCTGACGCAGCCCATCAGAAATCTCCGATTTCTGAGGACGTTTTTGCCGGGTCGGCGCAGCCGACCCGTGCAAAAAGGTTCCTTAGAAAATATTCGCCTGCTGGTACACCGAAATCCCGTCGCTCGTGATTTCGTAGGGTTTCGTCTCACGGGAGTGGTTGGCGTTCCGTATCTTCTGAATCTCGACGGCGAGTCGGGTTTCGCGGAACTCCGAGCGGACGTACTGCAGGACGAACACCCCGTCGGTGAGGTACTCGATGATGCCGTGGCGGGAGGCGTAGGGGTTGCCTTCGCTGGCCTCGCTCGTCAGCATCGTCGTGACGCCAGCCTTCTTCAGCGACCGGGTGAAGTCGAACACCTCGGTACGGCGCTCGGCTTGGTTGTCGTACATCATCTCCAGCAGCGACACGGAGTCGAGAACGAGCCGTTGGGCGTCGAACTCGTCGACGAGTCGGGGGAGGTCACCGCGGATGGAGGCGAGACTGTTGGCCATCTCGATGGGGTCCAAATCGACGATGGCGAGTTTGTCGTCCTCAATGTACTCGTCGAAGGGCCACCCCTTCTCGGTTGCGGCCTGGACGACGGCTTCCTTGTCTTCCTCGAGCGTGATGTAGATGGCTTTCTCGCCGTCCTCGATGCCACTTTGGAGGAACTGGAGGCCGAACGTGGTTTTCCCGGTCCCGGCGGAACCCATGACGACGAGCAGCGACCGCTCTGGGACGCCGCCCTGAATCATGTCGTCGAGCCCTTCGATGCCGAGGTCGAGGCGGGGAATCTCGGATTCGAACTCCTCTTCGAAGCCGTCGCCGTCGCCGCCCTCGAAGGCGGTCGCGAAGTCGTCTTCGAACAGTTCGTCGTCGCCGTCCTCGAACGGTTCGTCGCTGGCGCTCTCGAACCAGTCGTCCTCGTCGCTCATGTTCGCCCCCGCGACTCAGGCATACATCAGCGTGTTATTTCGCTACAACGTTAATGTTACCCGTCGAATCGCAGTCCGTGGGGCTTTTTGTCGTCGGGTGGCGAAGCACCGCCGATGCACGTCGGCGTCGTCGCCCAACAGGACAACCCGCGGGCCGCCGAGCTCGCCGACCGGATACGGCGGAACGTCGACGCTTCGGTTTCGCTGGACGCGGCGACGGCCGAAAGCCTCGACCGCGAGGGAATGGCGGTCGGTGCGTTCGTCGACTGCGACCTCGTCGTCTCCATCGGCGGCGACGGAACGTTCCTGTTTGCCGCCCGCGAGGTGACGCCGACGCCCGTCATGGGCGTCAACCTCGGCGAGGTTGGCTTCCTCAATGCGGTTTCGCCCGGAGAGGCCGTCGAAGTCGTCCAGCGAGAAGTAAAGCGGTTCGAACGCGGCGACCGAACGTATCAGGAACTCCCGCAGGTCCAGGCCGAAGGCGACGGGTGGTCGCTGCCCGCGGCGGTCAACGAGGTGTCGATTCTCGGGCCACAGCGCGGTCGGAACAACGGTGTCGGCATCGAGGTGCGCGTCGACGGACAACTGTATTCGGGGAGCCGTGCCGACGGCGTGTTGGTGTCGACCCCGACCGGGTCGACGGCGTACAACCTCAGCGAAGGTGGGCCGCTGGTCCATCCCGACGTGGCGACGCTCGTCGTCACCGAGATGTGTGCGGAGGGGCCGATGCCCTCGCTTGCTGCGCCGCTGGACGCCGACATCGTCGTCCGCGTCGAAGAGGCCGACCACGCCTTCGTCGTCGCCGACGGCCGGACGCGACAGCGGGTCGACCCACCGACGAACGTCCGACTGCGCCGCGCCGACGACCCCGTCAGAATCGCGGGGCCGCCGCTGGAGTTCTTCACCGCGCTCGGGAAACTGGCCTAGCGGCAACCGACCGAATGCCCCTTTCGAAAGCCCTAACGGCGTTCCCGACGTTTTAAATACCAATGAGTCAGCAGCTGCCGGACGTACAGGCGTCGAGTCCCGACGTGAGCGTCGGTCTCAACCGCGTGGGCGTGACCGGCGTCGAGAAACTCGTAAAGCTCCACCGCGAGGAGGACCGCCCCATCGTGTTGATGGCGGAGTTCGAGGTGTTCGTCGACCTCCCGAGTTGGCGGAAGGGCGCCGACATGAGCCGGAACATGGAGGTCGTCGACGAGATGCTGGAGGAGGCCGTCTCCGAACCGGCGATGCGCGTCGAGGACGTCTGTGGCGACGTGGCCGAACGTCTCCTCGAAAAACACGACTACACGTCGAAAGCCGAGGTGCGGATGGAAGCGGAGTACATGATTCGCGAGGAGACGCCGGCGACGAACCGCCCGACGCAGGCGACGGCGGACATCATCGCGTCGGCGACCGCCACCGAGGACGGCACCCGCGAGGAAATCGGCTGTCACGTCGTCGGCATGACGGTCTGTCCCTGCTCGCAGGGAATGAGCGAATCCCGCGCCCGCGACGTACTCGCCGACCTCGATGTCGACCGCGAAACCGTCGACGCGTTCCTCGAAGAGGTACCTCAACCCGGTCACTCCCAGCGCGGCCACGCGACGCTGACCGTCGAGACGTCGGGTGCCCCGAGCGTCGACCTCAACCGACTCATCGAGGTGGCTCGGGACTCGATGAGCGCGCGCATCTACAACCTCGCAAAGCGCCCCGACGAGGACCACATGACCTTCGAGAGTCACAGCGACGCGAAGTTCGTCGAGGACTGCGTTCGCGCGATGGCCGACGGACTGGTCGAGGCGTATCCGGACCTCCCAGACGACGCCGTCGTCTACATGGAGCAGTCCAACGACGAGTCCATCCACCAGCACAACGCCCACGCCGAGCGAGTCGCCGAGTTCGGCCAGTTGAAGTCGGAAGTCAACGACGACTGACCGGCCTCACTCCGCTCGTGGGAGTTTCACCGTCACGCAGTTCCCACAGTCGGGAACGTACTCGAAATTGAGGGTTCCGTCCGAAAGGTCGACTATCCAGTAGACGAGCCACAGCCCGAGACCGGTGCCGTGATACAGGTCGCTTGGCTCATCTTCGCCGAACAGCGGTTCGAACTCGTTTCGAGGAATCGGTGAAGCGTTGTCGAGGATTTCAAGCACGACGCACTCCGATTCGACGTGGAGTTCGACCTCGATATTCGGGGGACCGTCGGCGTGTCTGATTGCGTTTTCGAGTAACTCGTGGATGGCGCGGTCGATTTCCGGTAGCGAGACGACTTCGGCCGAGGCGGGTGTGTCGGCAGTGATGATGGCGTTCGGCGCCACCTCCGCTCCGAACTCCTCGACTTTGGCCCGGAGCGTCGAAGCGAGGTCGATACACTCCACGTCGCCGACACCGACGAGTACGTCGACGATTTCCCGCTCTTTCTCGGCCGTTTCGAGCAGTCGCCACCCCGTCTCCAGTATCGTCTCCATCCCCTCTACGACCGTCCCGTCGGCCCGTTTCCGTGCCAACTCCGCGTGCCCGAGGATGACGTTCATGTCGTTGCGGAGGTTGTGTCGGAGGAGGTTGTCCATCACCTGCAGTTGTCGTTCCCGGCGACGGCGGTCGGTGACGTCTCGCGCGAAGCCGACGATGCGGGCGATGCCGCCGTTCTCGATGACGGGACGTGCCTGCACCCAGACCCACCGGCGATACCCTTTCTCGGGGTTCACGCGGTACTCCATGCTCCGCGGCGTCCCGTTCGAGAGCTGTTGCATTCCCTCGACGACGCCGTCTCTGTCGTCCGGATGGATGCCGTGGAGAAAACTCGTCGGGTCGGCCTTGACGCGTTCGACGGACATCCCCCAGAGGTCCTCGAAGGCGTCGTTGACGAACAGCAACTCGCTCCAGTCGGCGGAAAACGTCCACAGCACGTCGTCGGTGTTCGCCGCGAGTTCTTCGAGGCGAATCTCGGTCTCGCGTTGCCGGCGTTCGGCCTCCTTTCGGTCGGTGATGTCCCGAGAACTGACGACGTAGCCGCCGAGCGTCGAGTCGAGGTGGTTTTCGACGCGGCTCTCCAGCCACACCCACGAGTCGTCCTTGGCTCGGTGTCGGTATTCGATGGTTTCGGTGTCGTCGACTTCCCCTTCGAGGAGTCGCTGGAAGGCCTCCCGGACACTCCCGCGGTCGTCGGGGTGTATGTATTCGAAACTGTTGGTCCCGACGAACTCCTCGGTTGAGTACCCTAACAGACGCTCGACGGCGGCGTTGACGTATCGATACACGCCGTTCTCGTCGATGACGACGATTTTGTCTTGGGCGTGGTCGAGTAAGGCCCGCAGTTTCTCGGGGTCGTCCATTCGGTCCTCCCCGATAGTTCGACACCGAGACTCAAGTTCGTTCCGGCCGGCTCGGTTGGAAAGTTGTGGTCTTCGGCCGGAACGACTAGAACGCCAACTCCTCGGCTTTCTCCCACCGTGGTTCGAACTCGGTTCTGACGTTCCCGGCGAACTCCCGGTCTTTGAGGTCTATCATGGCGAACACCTCTTGGCTCTTCAGTGGGTGCGGCACCTCGATGACGACCTCGTTTTCGTCGACGAGGGTGAACGTCCCGGAGACGTTCTCGCTGGTCCGGACGGAGAAAGCGTCGTGTTCTGTCAGGGTACTTCGGTAGCGCTCGCCGATGGATTCGGGGAGGATGGGAACGAGGTCGGGCCGCATCAGCAACTGCACATCGACGCCGCGGTCGAGGGCCTGACTCAACTCGTCGACGATGAGCGTGCCAACCTTGTCGATGTCGAAGAACTGCTCGGTGTACGTCGACAGCACCATCACGATTCTGGAGTCGGCCGCCGAGAGCCGTTCGACGAGGAGGTCGACGGTCTCCTCGGGGCCGACGGCGGCGGTCCAGAAGGTCTCCTCGACCGGTTCGGCGGTTTCGAGCTCGCCAGTGAGTTCGTCGACGATGTTCTCGTACTGGCTGGCCTTCTCGTTGAGTTCGCGCTTCTTGTCGTCTAAAAGGCGGTCGAGTGCGGTCGTCGGCTCGACGGCGACGTACTTCTTCGGCCGAGAGGCCGACTGCGAGCGGACGAGGTTATACTGTTCGATGCTGTTGAGTACGTCGTATATCCGGCCCATCGGGACGTCGCTGACCCGTGACAACTCTTTGGCGGTTGTGGGGCCGGTTTTCAGCAGTGCTCGGTACGCCCGAGCCTCGTACTCGGACAATCCGAGGTCTCTGAGACTTGCCATTACTCGCCTCTCTCCCTCGGGGAATATAAACACATCGTAAGTTTAGGCACGGTTGGAGTTGTTGTTACGATAGACACACGTCCCCACGGAACGGAGCGCTTTCGTTAGGGACTCGGCCCTTCGGAGGCGCGTTCGAGGAGTTCGTCGGGAGTCTCCGCCGGAACCGTCTCGGTTCCGCTCCGAACGACGACCGCGTTTTCGCGGTCCCCGGGGACGACCACCTTCTCGTGGTCGGCGATGCGGAGTGCGGCGCGGTGGAGGTCCGTCCCCGCGGCGGGCGTCCGGACGACGAGCGGGTCGTAGTGGGCGCGGGCAGAGGCGGCCGCGTAGCCGGCCACCTCGACGCCCATTCGGTCGTAGGCGCCGGCGAAAGACCCGAGCGCGTCCGTCGCGGCGGTTCGGTATCGGTCCTCGTCGGTCAGCGCCCACAAATCGAGGAGCGCGTCGGCCATCTCCGCGTTGGTCTCCAGTGGCCGGAGCGGTCGGTCGAGCAGTCCGGCACCCTTCGGGTCGCCGTCGAGGAACGCGCCGTCGTCGACGAGGCGGTCGATGGCGTCGTCGGCGACTTCGCGGGCCGGCGCGAGCCAGCCGTCGGGACCGGTCACCTGTGCGGCGGCGGTCAGTCCCGACAGCACCCGCGCGTGGTCGGCGAGCAATCCGGTTTCGCTATCCTCGCCGTCGAAGTGGGTGATGTGGCCGTCATCGACGAGCGTATCGAGAATGAACTCCAGTGCCCGCTCGGCGTAGCGGGTCGCTCCCTCGTGGTCGGTGACGGCGGCGAAGCGGAACAGCGCCTCCGCGGCCATCCCGTTTCGGTCGGCGAAGACGGTCGTATCGACGTGTGGTGGGTCGGCCTCCTCGCGGTCGGTCGGTTCCAAGAGGTAGTAGTCGCTGTCGGCTTGGCTGGCGGCGAAGGCCTCGCCGGTCCACGCTGTCGTCGTCAGGTAGTCGACCGTCCCCTCGGCGGCGTTGTGATACGATTCCTCGCCGGTGTAGAGATACCCCGAGGTGAACGCTCCGAGGAGGGCGGCGTTCTCGTCTGTGAGTTTCTCGCGGTGGGGTTCGCCCCAACTCCGGTTCTCCGCGAAGCGATAAAATCCGCCGTCGTAGGTGTCATAGAGGTGCGTCTGGACCGCTTCGAGCGTCCGCTTTGCCCGCTGTCGGTCGCGTTTGAGTGCGAACTCGATGGTTTGGGGAAGCGGGAACTTCGCGCCGGTTCCCCACCCGCCGAACTCCTCGTCGAAGGCGGCGGCGACCTGTTCGACCATGTGCGCCTCGATGTCGGCGGTCACCTCGCCGCTCGGGAGGGCCTCACCGGACAGCGCCCGCGGGACGCTGCCCGCGGTCGCGCCCTTCGCATCCCAGGACTCCCGAACGCTGTCGAGCACCTGTCGCATCCCATCGAGGCCGAGATACGTCGCCCCCGACAGCACCTCGCCGTCTGGCGTCAGGAACACCGTCGTCGGGAACCCGCCCATGTTGTACCGTTCCCGAACCCGGGGGTTGCGGTCGATGTCGACGCGGACGGGGACGAAACTGTCGCCGATGTTGGCGGCCAGTTTCGGGTCCGAGTACGTCTCCTCGTCCATCCGGTGGCACCACTCACACCACGGCGCCGTCAGCGAACACAGTACGGGCTTGCCGGTACGGTCGGCGGCCTCGAACGGGTCGGGACCCCACTCGTGCCAATCGACGAGCGTGCCGTCTCGGAAGGTCATGGCTGTCCTTTCGGGCCAGTTGGGGAAAGCGCTTCGAAGTGCGAAAAACTGTAGCGGATTGCCGGCAGTTCCGTTTAGTGGTCGGTTGTTGTGACACGGGGCATGTTCCGGAGATCCTCCCGACTCTCGGTCCGACGCGCCCTCCTCGTCGCCGTCGTCTGCGTCGGCGTGGCCTCAGTTGCGGCCGTCGGCATCGCCTCGGCGGACGGCACGGCCCAATCCGACGCACCGCGCTACGAACCCGAGGAAGCGGGCAATGCGACCTTCGAGTTCCTCGAAGCGGAAGACCACCACCCTGGCACCGACAACGCCAGCGTTCGATATACGCTACGGGGTGGCGATGTCTTCGAGGACATCGGTGCGTCGGACGGCATCGCTCCGGACCAACTCATCATCGAAACGGACGCGGTCGACCACAGCGACTGCGAGGCGACGAACATCGCGACGTTCGGCATCGACGAGGACGGCGACGGCGAGACCGAACAGGAGTTCCTAAGGGAGGGTGGACAGGTGGCTTCGGGGACCGCATCGAAGTCTGGTTCTACGATGGCGAGGATTTCGCGGGCGACCCACCCCACCTCGAGCGCGAGGACCGTCTCGTCCTTGAGTTGAGCGACGAGGCGCCGGGCGGCGCGTGTGCCGACACCACCGAGGAAGTCGGCTGGTACGCCGCGGATGTGTTCCTCAACGGCACCGGCCCGGAGGGAACCGACACGGAAAACGGGTCCTTCGGCTTCACCGTCGAGACGAACGAAACCTACGTCTGTCCCTGCGACAACGAGAGCCACGCACGACAGCAGTTGGGCACGGAGCCGTATCCGGGAAGCCCGACCCCGACGCCGACAGCGACGGCGACTCCCACCGCAACCCCAACCGCGACAGCGACTTCGACGCCAACGGCGACACGAACGTCAACACCGACAGCGACGCCGGAACCGGCACCGACGGAGACGTTCACGCCACTCCCGACGGAGCCACCGGAAACGCCGACCGCCGACCCCACCGACACTGACGACGCCTCGCCAACGGCGGCCGACGGGGCCGGGTTCGGCTTCACGGTTGCCGTTGTCGTGGCGCTTCTCGTAGCGATGGGGCTTCGACGACGCGCCGACTGAATCAGAAGAGGTCGAAAAAGGGGTGGTTAGTCTTCCAACACGAGCACGCGGAGGATGTCGCCGTAGGCCGGCCGCGTGATGAGGACGCCGATGAGGACGCCGACGATGGTGATGATGGCGAACCCTTGGAGGTCACCCAAAGACAGCACCGCCAGCGGCGACATGGCGATGATGGTCGTCGCCGCAGCGGCGCCGATGACCCAGAACGCCTTCTTGAACCGCGATTCGAAGACGCGTGAGGTCCGAACCTCACCCTGTTGCATGATTTCGTCGGCGATTATCACGAGGTCGTCGACCCCGGTCCCGATGACGGCGATGAAGCCGGCGATGTGAGAGAGGTCAAGCGGTAACCCTACTGCGGCGGCGAACCCGAGCAGGATGTACACCTCCGCGGCGGCGGTGAGCAGCATCGGTGCCGCAACCTCGGCTCTGCGGTATCGGGCGAACACCACGAGCGCGACCGCGCCGACCGCGGCCGCGCCGGTGGCAAGCGACAGCGGCTTGAACCGCTCGGCGAGACTCGGCAACAGGAAGTACGTCGTTCCGCGGTTGTCGATGTCGAGTTCCGTCGGGAGCGCCCCCGCGCGGATGTTGAGTTCGAGTTCGCGGGCCTCCTCAAGGCTCGTCGTCGTCGTCTGGTACTGTGGGTTCTCGTCGAAAGAGCCGTCGCGGAACGACGCCGAGAGGTCGCGATTGATTCCCGCAGCGAAGACGACTTCGCCGTCGAGGACGGTCAGGAGACACCGACCAGGGTTGTTATCCTTGTTTTCGGCCAGCGACTCGTTGAGGTCGTAGTTACAGTTGGTTCCGCCCTGCTGGTCGAAGCCGAAGTCGCGCATCGCTTGGCCGAACTGCGGTCCCGCTTGCTCGGTGAGCGTCACCGGAACGAACGTTCGTCCCTGCTCTTGTGTCGCGCCACCGATGCTGGCGAAATCACGCTGGGTCAGAAGCGAGACGTTGCGGTACGTGCCGTTCTCGCCCGGGAACAGCGCGACGGTTTCGACCTGTCCACGGTCGCCGATGAGGTCGATGACTTCCGAACGGTTGGCGTTCGGCACCTCGACGAGCATGAACTGCTGGCCCGGCGAGGCGATTTGCGTCACGGTGCCGCCGGGGAGACCGCCCTGGCTAATCTTGTTCGTGAGCACGTCTTCGGCGCGGTCACGGGTGGTCTGGGTGACTCCCATCCGGATGTCGTCTTCACTCACGTCGAATCCGGCCTCGGCGAGGGCGGCGGCGAACTCCGATTGGTTCGTGTTGCCGACGAAGCGGTCGTCGAACACCTCGACGGTGTTGCCTTCTGCGTCGGCGCGTACGTCACCCGCCCCGAGGTCGAGCTCGTCCCGCACCGTCCGCTCGATGGCTGGTTCGTCGTCGACGCTGAACTCCAAGCCGCTTGCAGTCATCCCCGCAAGCGGCGCGCGAACTTGGGTACCACCGGAGAGTTCCAGCCCGAACTTGAGGTTCGTGTACTCCGAAGTGGTCGAATCCGCAGTCGCGTTCGCGGCGGTCGCGTTCGCCCCACCCGAACCGCTACCGAGCGGTGCAAACACCGCAATGGTGCTGACGAGGACGAACACGACGAGCAACCAGATACGCCAGTTCTCTCTAAGTTCCAGATTCATTGTGCGATTCCCTCGTATTTGTAGTAGCGAAGCAGACTCACGTTGAGCAGGTAGGTGTTCATCAGGTCGGCGGTGAGGCCGAACACGAGCACGATGCCGACCTGCGGCAACAGCGGAATGCCGAACTGGCCGGCGACAATGGTCATCACGACCATCGCGGCGATGGAGGTGACCGTCATCGTCACCCCGGTCCGCATCGCGCGGAACGTCGATGTGTAGAAGTCACCGTGTCGCCGCAGGACGTGGTTGTTCAACAGCAAATCGGAGTCAACGGAGTACCCGATGAGCATCAAAAGCGCCGCGACCGTGCCGAGTGTCAACTCGATGTCGAACAGTCGCATCAGCGCGAGCGGAATCACGATGTCGGAGAACGCGGAGGCGACCACGGCGATGGAGGGGACGAACGTCCGGAACATGAGGAACACGAGCGCAGCCATCCCCGCGAAGGCTATCGCGAGGCCGATGAGGGCCTGTGTCTGGGACTCGGCGGCGAAACTCGCCGACCGAGTGCCAGATGACTCTATCGTGTAGCCCTCATTCTCCGCCTGCGTGCGGAGCGTTTCGAGGTCTTCGTACTCGCCCTCTTGGAACTCGACCATATAGGAGTCGCCTCCCGCCGTGCCGACCTGCGTGATGGAGGCGACCGGTTCGTCGAACGTCTCCCGTATCTGGTCGGGCGAATCAGTCGTTTCCACCTGCAACTCGGCGCCGCCGGTGAACTCGATTCCGAGCGTCACCGGCGACCCCGCTATCGCTGTCGCGACGACGAGAATGCCGAGGGCAACCGCCAACAGCCCGAGCGGGAGGGCTATCAACTGACGGTTGGTGTAGTCGGCGTAATCGACAGTCGGTACCGTCAGGTCCATGCCGTTCGGTGTGGGGGCACCTCGAATAAGGGTTGTCGTTCGTGTCTCGAAAGGGTTCTCGGCGGTCGAACTCCGAGTCGCCGAACCGCACCCTTCAACACCGCCGGGTCCAATCGTCGGACATGTCCGCGACGCTGGAGCGCATCGTCGTCTACCCCGTCAAATCACTCGACCCACACGACACGATGGAGCGGGCGACGGTTCGGCCGGACGGCGGCCTCTCGTATGACCGGGAGTTCGCCATCGTCGACGCCGACGGCAACTACGTCAACGGGAAGAACGACCGCCGCGTTCACCAACTCCGGTCGTGGTTCGACCCCAAAGCCGGCCGGCTGACCCTCCGGGCGAACGACGGCGACCCAACGGCTTTCGACCTCGAGGATACCGGAACCATCGAGGCGTGGCTCTCGGAGTACTTCGAGCAGCCAGTCGAACTCCGCCGCGACGAGGCCGGGGGCTTTCCTGACGACACGCTCGCTTCGGGTCCGACCGTCATCGCCGAATCGACCATCGAGGCGGTCGCTGAATGGTTCGACGATATTGATGCCGACGAGATGGAGCGACGGCTCCGACCGAACCTCGTCGTCTCCGGCGTCGAACCGTTCTGGGAGGACCGGCTCTACCGCGACCGCGAGACGGCAATCGGCTTCCGAATCGGCGACTGTGAGTTCCTCGGGTCGAACCCCTGTCAGCGCTGTGTCGTCCCCACCCGAGACCCCGAGACCGGCGAGGAGACGCCCGGCTTCCGGGAGACGTTCCACGAACAACGCGAAGCGACGCTTCCGGCGTGGGCCTCGGAGGCGTGGTTCGACCACTACTTCCGCCTGATGGTCAACACGTTCGTCCCCGAGTCGACGGTCGGAAAGTCGCTCCGAGTCGGGGACGATATCGAGATACTCGGAGAACGGCCATACCCGGCCTGAGCGCCGAGACGGTGCGTCAGTTCGGAGCAGTTCTTTTGATGAGGGGCTGTCAACCCCTGCCGTATGAGCGACGACGGTGCGGCTGTCGACGGCACCGATAGTGGGACGGGGCGGAACGAAGACTCCGAGAACGGCGAGGCGTATCCCGACCTGTGGCTCGACCAGTTCGCGAGCTATCTGGGCTTCGGCCGTCTCGCGGCGCTCGTCGATGAGGACTTGCCACCGTCCTACGTCTACGCCACCACCACGATCGTCGGATGGCTCGCAGTCGTCGTCGGATACAGCGTCTACACTGGGACGCCGACGATATACGAGACGAATCCGTACTTCCTTCTCCAACCGATTGCGCTTCTCGTCGCGGTGTACGGCTCACACTCGCTTCGCCGCTCGTATGCCGACGTGATGGACGAGATGCGGATTCGGGACCGCGCGGAGAAACCGGAACAACTCATCGACATCGTACCGGAGTGGCTCCCGTGGTCGCTGTTCGCCTTGACGGCGGGTATGCAACTCCTGCGTACGTTTCTTCTCGACCTCACGTCGTTCTCGGCGACGGAAATCGTCGCCAACGTCTTCGTGTTCCCGTTCGTGTATGGGCCGATACTCGTCCAGTTCCTCTCGATATACATCGCTATCGAGTTCATCGCGCCGTGGCGGCTGACGAACTCCGAAGTCGGCATCCACTTCCTCGACCCACACGGCGTCGGCGGGCTTCGACCGCTCGGGGAACTCATCAAGAAGGCGTATTACTACGTCGTCTTCGGGCTGGTCGTCTACGCGCTGATAACGTACGCACCGGTGCTCGGCAGCCCGGAGCAGGAGGTTTCTGCGGCCGCCAGCACCATCTTCACCGCGGTATGGGTTCTCACCATCGCGACCATCGGCTTCGCCGTGTTCATGCTTCATCGGTTCATGCACCGGGAGAAACATGACGAGATACAGCGCCTCGAAGACGAACTCCGGTCGTACATGGTAGACCCCTGGGACGTGACGAAGTACACCATCGAGGACGGCAAGGAGAAAGAGGCCGAGGACATCCGCCGCCGAATCGAACAGGTGAGTTCGACGAGCGAATATCCCGCGACGTTCAACATCTGGTCGCAGTTGCTTCTCAG
The DNA here is from genome assembly GCF_024300825.1 of Natronomonas gomsonensis. NCBI lineage: Archaea > Methanobacteriati > Methanobacteriota > Halobacteria > Halobacteriales > Natronomonadaceae > Natronomonas > Natronomonas gomsonensis. Next base: position 3,231,650 of record NZ_CP101323.1, read on the forward strand.
CGTCGCGATACCGAAGGCCGTTCAACTGCTCTTGTCGACGCTCTGAACCGCTAGGGCAGATACCGGACGCTGACGACGCCATCGTCGCTCCGAATCTCGACGCGGTTTACGCCCAGGCGGGCCGCCCGTGCGAGCGTGCCCTCGTCGTCGAGGACATCCTCGACGGCGGCTTCGGTTTCGGAGTCGGGAACGGTCAGGACGTGGAGTTCGCCCGTTCCGGCGCGCTCGCGCGTCGTCAACTCGCCTTCGGGCTGTTCGGCGGCGATGTCGCGTTCCTGTTTCGTCGGCGGTTCGGCGCTGTGTTCGACCGAGAGCCGACAGCGGCTCTCGAAGTCGACGAGTCTGTACTGTACCTCCATCGGCGGTTCCGGGGCGACCGTTCCTTCGATCACTTCCCGCTCTTCGACGCCGGGATTCTCCGCGAGCGTGTGGACCTGTCCGCGGTCGACGTCCTTGAGGACGGCCGACTCGGCGTCCGCGTGGGTCACGAGGAACCGACCTTCCTGCTCTGTCATGGATGGATGAAGGCGCTCGGGGCTTTTCCGCGTTTCGAGGCTACCGGAGCCACCGATGGACCAGATAAATCAGGGCCGCGCCGGCCAGCGGTATCGTCCAGGAGAACACTTCCGGAAGGGCGTACAGCGCCTCGACGAGCGGTGCGGCGAGTCCGCTCGGGTCGGGTCGGGCCGTCACCTCGCCGTCGAGTTCGAACTCCGCGGGCATCGAGGCGATGGCGCCCAGATACAGCGTCACGACGTAGACGGCGCCGGTGACCGCAAGCGCGAAATCGTACCGTGAGTCGTCGCCCTCTCGGCGGTGGTGGCGGGCGACGAACAGGACGGGCGCGAGAAGCGGTGCGACGACGACGAACCCCAAAAGCAGGAACACCGACCGGACGAACGTGATTGTTCCCCCGCCGAACCCCGCGGTGTTGGCGATGGCGACGACGAGTGCGAACGTGAAGAACACGCCGAGAATCGCGGCCAGCAGTCCGCCAATGACGACGTAGGCCCGGAAGAGCCGAGAACGGCTCCGTCTGAAGGCGTAGGGGAACGCACCGAGCAGTCCCGAGTACCCGTTGCTCATCGTCGGCCGTAGGCGCGTCCGCCGAATAAACCGCCCGGTTGCGGGCGCTTCTCTGTGCCGAGCAGACACGACCGAGGGGTATCGGCAACGCCTTTGTTGTTCGACCCGCCGCTACCACCATGCACATCGACTTCGGCAACGCCTTGTCCACCGAGACGACACACGGCGTCTCGGAGGCGTCCTTACAACGCCTCGACGAACGCGTCGTCCGCGCCCACGACCGCATCGAGACCGGTATCGAGGACCGCGAGTTCGGCTATGCGTGTCTCGCACTCCCGGAAGACACCGACGCCGACGCTATCCGCGAGGCAGTCGCGGGGTTCGACCCCGAAGCGGTGTTGACCGTCGGCATCGGCGGGTCGTCGCTCGGCGCCGACACCATCACCGCCGCGTTGGGCCTTGAGGGCCACTACACGCTCGACAACATCGACCCCCAATACACTCGACGGCTACTCGACCGACTCCCGCTGTCCGAGACGCTCGTCAACGTCGTCTCGAAGTCGGGAACGACCGCAGAGACGCTGGCGAACTTCCTCGTCGTTCGGGAGGCGATGGCCGACGCCGGTGTCGAGTGGACCGACCGAACGGTCGTCACGTCGGGCGATTCCGGGCCGCTCGTGGAGTTGGCCGAAACCCACGACCTACCGACGTGTCGCGTTCCGGAGGGGCTTCCCGGCCGGTTTTCGGCGCTGTCGCCGGTCGGTCTGCTTCCGGCGGCGGCGCTGGGCGGCGACATCGAGGCCGTTCTCGAAGGCGGTGCCGAGGGCCGAGCGTCGCTGGAACCGTCGCTGTTCGACTGTCCGGCCTACGCCTACGGCGCCGTTTCCTACGCCCTCGAACAGCGCGGCGCGACGACGAACGCCTTCGTCCCCTACGCCGAGGACCTCGAACCGTTCGGGGAGTGGTTCGCCCAACTGTGGGCCGAGAGCCTCGGCAAGGACGGCCTCGGGCAGACGCCCGCCCGCGCCCTCGGTGTGACCGACCAACACTCCCAACTGCAGTTGTACCGGGCCGGCCGGAAGGACAAACTCGTGACGCTCGTTCGGCCCCGGGAACGGACGGACATCGACATCCCGGAAACGAACGTCGAGGAGTTGTCGTACCTCGGCGGCGAGACGCTGGGCGAACTGCTCGACGCGGAGTTCGAGGCGACTGAAGCGTCACTCGTCGCGGCGGGGCAACCCAACGTCCGCATCGAAATCGACCGCCTCGACGCCCACGGCGTCGGTGAGTTGCTGTACGGAATGGAGGCGGCGTGTATCCTCGCCGGCGAATTGTCCGGTGTGTCGACGTTCACACAGCCGGCCGTCGAGTGGGGGAAACGCGCCGCGCGCGGACTCCTCGGTGCGGGGGAGTTCGAGGAGGCCGAGGCCGTCAAGGACAAGACCGTCCGACGCGTCGAGTAGTCAGACGAGACCCACGGCGTTGGCGTAGTTCGACCCGAAGACGACAGCGTTGTAGACACCGTGGGCGACGGCCGGAACGACGAGGTTCTCGGTGTGTTCGTACGCCGCACCAAGGGAGGCACCCAGAAGGAAGAGGACTCCAAGGGTCGTCGCGAGACTGGCGTCAAGCCCGCTTGTCGCCCCGTAGGCTGGGATGTGGACGAGCGAGAAGACCAAGGCAGCGACGGCGACCGCGGGAGTGGCACCGAACACCTCCCGGAGGCGGGTCTGGATGACGCCCCGGTAGAGGAGTTCCTCGGCCGGACCGGTGACGAGCACCGAAAGCGGGATGAGCGGGAGCAACAGCGCGGGGTTCGATTCGGCCTGTTGGGAAACGGAGTGTTCCGTCGCCGACAGTCCGAGTTGGTCGATGAGGAAACTCGCCCCCGCGAGGACGGCGAAGAGGCCGACCGTCGCGATGACCGCCCAGCCGAGGTCCCGGAGCGTGGGGCGTCTGATGCGGAGATACGACCACGAAACGTCCCTGAATCTGAGATACACGACCGCGACGCCGACGAGGCCGATACCCTGTCCGACGAGTGAGAGGGCGCTGGTCAGCGGTGAATCCGACGTAATCGGAAGGAATGCGCTGGCGATGCTGATGACGATGAGGCCGACGACGGCGCCGATGAGAAGCCCGACCAATCCGAGGAAGGCGACGCCGCCGACCGCGAGGGCCGGCGAGGACCGTTCGGCGGAGACGCTCATTGGTTCGTGTTGGGGCTTCGAGCCGATTAACCTTGTCAGTCGAGTCGTCCGTCCGTCACCTGTCTGACGGAGTTTTATGCGAACTGGTACCATACGTTCGTCGCATGCAGCGGTACACCCTCGTCTGTGATGAGACGACGGCGCAACAAATCGAGGGGCTGGCCGTTGAGTACGGCCTGACCGAACAGGAGGTCCTCGAACAGCTCGTCGGTGTCGGGCTCGAAGAGCTCGATTAGGGTCGCTTGCGTTCGAGGTCGCTCCCGCAGATTTCACAGCGCTCGCGGTGGTCGTCGAACGTCCGTCCGCAGCCCTGACACTGGAACTGCCACTCCCTTGTCTCGTCGATGCCGTCGCGCGCGATGACCTCGACGGCTACGTCGAGTTTCTCGGCGACGTTCTGCATCGCGTAGTCGTCGGTGACGAGCGTCCCGTCGAGTTCGAAGGCGGCCGCAAGCAGTCGGATGTCGGTCCGGGAGAGTTCCTCCGCGTCGCCCGTCTCGCGGGCGGCGCGTTCGACCCGCTCTATCGTGCTTGGGTCGGGAATGTGTATCTGCATCCCGGAGCCTTCGAGGGCGTCGAAGCGATAGCCGGCCTCGTCTTCGAGTTCCTCGCGGACGAGCGGGATGGTGACGATGTCGCTGCTGGTGGTGAAGTCGTGGATGAAGGCCGACGAATCGAGAATCTGCATCGAAAATTAGCGAGCAACGACGATGGTGTCTTTCACGGCCTGTACTCGACTGACCGGCACGCGGAGGTTCCCGTGTTCGTCGTGGTCGAACTCGGTTTTGACCGTCTGCTCGCCGGGGTCGACGACGAGGTTCTGTAGCGATCCGGTCTTGAGGTCCATCGTGATGTTGTACAGCGTTCCGAGGCTCGCACCGTCGGAGCCCATCACCTCTTTTTCCGAGAGGTTCTCGGCGAGTACGTCGGACATACTCCCCGCTTGAGCGTCATCCTGTATCAACGTTCGGGTCAGACGCCGGCTCCGGTCGTCGAGTGCGGTCGAATTTGGGTCAACGTTGAAGGGTGTGACCGCTCGAATCTGTGTATGCAACGACGACAGTACCTCCGAACGGCCGCACTCGCCGGGGCCGCACTCGGAATCGCAGGCTGTACCGAGGGCGGCAACGGCAACGGCGATACCGACGGGACGCCCGAGACAACACCGACGGAGACGCCAACGGAGACGGCCCCGCCGACGGCGGAACCGACGGACGAACCGACGGAGACGCCGACGCCGACGCCGACCCCCGAGCCACCGTCGGACCCCGACCAGCGGGTCGCGGTCGGCGACGGCCTCAACTTCGACCCCGAGGCGTTCGACATCTCCGTCGGGGACACCGTCCTCTGGGAGTGGGTCGGAGCGGGGCACAACATCAAGTACGATGACGGCGGCGTCCCCGAGGGGACCGACTGGACCGGCACCGAGGGCAGTCGCACGACGACCTACGGCGAGGGTCACGTCCACTTCCACACCTTCGAGACGGCTGGCGAGTACGACTACTACTGCGTGCCTCACCAGAGCAGCGGGATGACGGCGTCGTTCACCGTCACGGAGTAGCGACGCCACACAGGCGACCGGAGACTGAAACCGTTAAATGCCGCGGGCGGCCACTACACCAACAACGGAGTTCTTTCTATGTCTGACGCTCACACCACCGACGCCGGGGACGAAGCGGAGTTACGGACGCCTATCGTCGCCGTCTTGGGCCACGTCGACCACGGGAAGACGAGCCTGCTGGACAAAGTCCGCGGGTCGGCGGTCACGGCCGGCGAGGCCGGCGCCATCACACAACACATCGGCGCGACGGCGGTCCCACTGTCGACGATTTCGGACATCGCGGGCCGCCTCGTCGACCCCGACGACTTCGACCTTCCGGGACTGCTGTTCATCGACACGCCCGGCCACCACTCGTTTTCGACGCTTCGGTCACGCGGCGGCGCACTCGCCGACATCGCCATCCTCGTCGTCGACGTCAACGACGGCTTCCAACCGCAGACGCTGGAGGCCATCGACATCCTCAAGCGAACCCAGACGCCGTTCATCGTCGCGGCGAACAAAGTCGACACGGTGCCGGGGTGGAACCCCAACCCCGACGAACCGATACAGCAGACGCTGGAAAAACAGAGCGACCGCGCCGAAGAACGGCTCAATCAACAACTGTACGAGATTATCGGCGAACTCTCCGACAACGGCTTCTCGGCCGACATGTACTGGCGGGTCCAGGACTTCCGGGGTAACATCGGCGTCGTCCCCGTCTCCGCGGAAACCGGCGAGGGCGTCCCAGACCTCCTGACCGTCCTGATGGGACTGTCCCAGCGGTACCTCAAAGAGGAGATGTCCATCGACGTGGGTGGCCCCGGCGTCGGGACCGTTCTGGAGGTCAAAGAGGAACGCGGCTTCGGGACGACGCTGGACATCGTGCTGTACGACGGGACGGTTCGGGCCGACGACACTATCGTCGTCGGCGGGAAGAACGACCCCATCGTCACCGAGGTGCGGGCGCTGTTGCAACCGCGACCGCTCGCCGAAATTCGGACGGAAAAGCAGTTCGAGCAGGTCGAGGAGGTCGGCGCCGCGGCCGGCGTGAAAATCGCCGCGCCGGACCTCGACGACGCGATGGCCGGCGCGCCCGTCCGTGTCGTCCGCGACCGCCCACTAGAGGATGTCATCGCGGAAGTGCAGGCCGAACTCGCCGAAATCGACGTGGTCACCGAAGAGGATGGCGTCGTAGTCAAAGCCGACACCCTCGGGTCGCTGGAGGCTATCGCCTCCGCCTTAGCGGACGCCGAGGTCCCCATCGTCCGCGCGGAGGTCGGCGACGTGGCGCCCCGCGACGTGGCCGTCGCCTCCACCGCCGAGGAGGGCAAACATCAGGCCATCCTCGGGTTCAACGTCGACGTACTCGAAGACGCTGAACGCGAGGCAACCGAAAGCGACGTGAAACTGTTCGTCGACGACGTGATTTACCAACTCGTCGAGGAGTACGAGAACCACGTCGAGAGCATCGAGCGCGCCCAACAGGAGCAGGTGCTCGACAAGATTCAACGGCCCTGTCGGTTCCGCATCCTCGAAGACCACGTCTTCCGGCAGTCCAGTCCCGCTGTCGTCGGTGTCGAAGTCCTCTCGGGAACGCTGAAGCGCAACTCCCGCGTCGTCAAGTGGGAGGGCAACGACACCACCCGCGTCGGCGAACTCAAATCGCTGCAGGACGCCGGCGATGACATCGACGAGGCCCGCGCCGGCGAGCAGGTTGCCGCCTCCATCGACGGCCCGACGGTCGGCCGACAAATCGAGGAGGGCGACGAACTCTGGACGGAAATCCCCGAGAAACACGCCAAGATTCTCGAACAGGAACTCTCCGAGGACATCCCCACCGACGAACTCGAAGCGCTCGGGATGTACCTCGACAAACACCGCAAGCGGGATCCCTTCTGGGGCAAGTGATTCGGAGTAATTAGATTTAATTACCACCGGCCGCACGTCCCGGGTATGACGGAGACGCCCACTCCGAGTCACTACGACGGCCTGTTGGCGGCGATGCCGGCGTCGGTCGCCGGCGGCGCCGCAGTCGGGTGGGCGCTCGCGGTTCCCGTTCTCGTCGGAATGGCTGCAGGCAGCCTGCTCGCGGGGCTGTTGCTTACGGTGTCGATACTGTTGGTGCCGCCGCAGTAAAACGAAACCGCGTTACTTCGCTATCTGGGGTACGTCCTCGCTGGCGTGTTTGGCTTCGAGCGCAGCGCCAGCGGCGAGTTCGCGTGCGAGTTCGGCCTCGTCGGCGTCCTCGTCGAAGGTGAATCCTGCGGAGACGACCGACCCGGCGGGCGGTTGGACCGCGACGGTCGCCTGCAGGCCGTCGGCACCGTCGACGATTTCGGCGCCGACGACGAAGGTGTCCGGGAGCAGCGAGCGGGTAGAAGACGTGACGGCCTCGATGTTGCGACGCAGCGCTTTGCGCGCTTCGGTGGTGGGCTCCTCCGTGACCCGACCGGCGTGGGGCGTGTTTCCGTGCATGAGAACTTGTGCTGCCTACAGGAGGTGTCGGTAAAAACCCGTCGGCACCTGTACGGTGCAGTACATAACTCTCGGGAGGGCGACAGAGGTGTCCGTCGGTTAGCTTCCGGCGCTCTGTTTGTCCAGTCCCGCCGACTGGATGTCCTCGTCGTCGACCGACGAGCGGAGTGCATCCATCCCGTCCTCGCGGTCGATGCCGAAGTTGTCCGCATAGAGGTCGGCGACGCGGTCGAGTTCCTCGTCGGAAAGCGCTGGCACCTCGCTGGCGGCGGCCCACTCGTCGATGTCCTCGCGGGTGCGGAACGTCGGCGTGACCGAGGCGACGTGGTCCTGTGAGAGGAGCCACTGGAGGCTCGCTTGAGCCATCGTGCGTTCGCCGTCGCGCTCTAAGAAGCGCAGCGTCTCGATTTTCTCCCAGCCGGTCTCGTACCACTCGTCGGGGCGGAAGCCGCGGTGGTCGCCCTCGTCGAGTTCCGTTTCGGGGGTGACCTGCTCGTTGAGCAGCCCCGAGGAGTGCGGCACACGGGGGATGAGACTCGTCGAGGAGCCGGTCCGTTCGAGGGTTTCGAGGAAGTGGTTGCCGACTTCCTGTTCGAGGAGGTTCCACACCAGCTGCACGGAGTCGAACTCCTCCTCGATGGCGAGGTCGCCCTCCGCGAGCCAGCCGATAGAGGGGCCGAGCGCCAGTCCGATGGCGTCGGCACGGCCCTCTTCGCGAACCTCGTCGAGGAACTCCAAGACGTCGGCGTCCATCTCCTCGACGTTGGCGTTGTGCAGTTGCAACACGTCGACGCGGTCCATGTCGAGGCGGTCGAGTGACTTCTCGAAGGCCTCTTCGAGGTACTCCCGGTTCAGTTCCTTCGGCAGTTCGCCGTGGCCGGCCTGCGGATTGTTGTAGAAATCGTAGCCGATTTTGGTGGCGACGGTCACCTCATCGCGGTAGTCGGCGAGTGCCTCGCCCACCAACTCCTCGGAGCGGCCGTGGCCGTACACGTCGCCGGTGTCGAAGTAGGTGATGCCCTGTTCGACGGCGTACTGGAGCATCTCGACGGCCTGCTGTTCGCTTCGGTCGCCCCACCAGTCGCTGCCGACAACCCAGGCACCGAAGCCGATTTCGCTGACCTCCACATCGGAGTCGCCAAGCGTCCGATAGTTCATACCATCCCGTTGGGAGGTGACACACTTAGCGGTCGTGGTTCGTCTCAGCGAGTGGGACAGCTAACGAACGCGACCGCTCGACGGCGGTTTCGGTCCCTTCGAGGGAGCCATCGCCGCCCCGGGACCGCCGGCACTTCAGGTAACCGCGGTCGTGCGCGCACGTCACAACAGCAATCCCTAACACCTCTCGGTCCCCTCGACACGACAATGACGAAGCGACACGTCTCGCTGCCGGCCGACGCCGAGGAGGGGCTTCGAACCTTCATCGACGAGGTCGACCGCCGGCTATCGAGCGACGAGAGCACCTGTGAGGTCGTCGAAGACGTTCTCATCGACCTCCACGGGGACCGCGATGCCTACGAGCGGTGGCAGACCGGCGGCGACGTTTCCCCGGCCGAACGGGTCCGCCTGCAGGGGTACGACCCGTGTAACTCGACGCTGGAGAGCGAGTACTACGCCGAGAAGGACGAGGACGCCTTCGAGCAATCGAAACACCTCCAATGGCTCTGGCGACAGTTCGACGCCACACCGATGGCCGACAACGTCGAGTTCGCCCTTCGGTTCCGGCGAATGCTCGCCGACCACCTCTTCGAGTCCTGCGGGGAGAACTGTCGGTTCTTCAAGGGCATCTCGTTCACCTACGGCCACAACATCTCCGTCGGCGACAACGTCGTCGTACACGACGATGTCCACCTCGACGACCGGGGGAAACTCACCATCGGCGACCGCGTCTCGATTTCCGACGGCGTCCACATCTACTCCCACGACCACGACATCGTCGACCAGACCGAAGTCGAGAACTTCCACACGATAATCGGCGACGACGCCCGCGTCACCTACGACGCGATGGTTCGAGCGGGCGTCAGAGTCGGCGAGAACGCCGTCGTCGGTGCCCGGGGCGTCGCCCAGTCGGATATCCCGGACCACCACGTCGCGGTCGGTATGCCCGCGAAAAGCGTCCGCGTGAAACCCGGGTTCGAGGACGTGGCCGAACCGCTCGACGCCGATCACGCCGACGACCGCGAATCGCGACGCATTCCCTACGACCTCCCCAACGACATCAGGCGGTTCGACGAGTTCCAGCGGGACCTCGACCGGTCCTGACGCTCGGTTCTCAGCTCCGACGGTACGTTCGGATACCTTCCCACGTGAGACCGACGGCACTGCCGAACATCGTCAACAGCGCGAGCAGTCCCGGCAGGCCGACCCACGAGGGGAACACGAAGCCAATCCACGACTCCGCGAAGGCGATGGTGCCGGTGATACCGCCACCGTAGTCGGTGCCTTCGAGGTCGTCGCCCGGCGGGGCGTTTTCGGGTTCTTCACCCAACTCGCCGTCGGGCCCCAGCGGGTCGACGTCGTAGACGATGCCACGCTCCTCGCTGAAGTCGTGGCCCCAGACGACCGACCCGGTCTCGTTGACTTCGAGTATCCGGAAGTTCCGGGAGTCGGCTATCATCGTGTTGCCGTTCGGCAGGCGCTCGGCGTCCCGGGGCCACTGGAGGTGTTCGTCGGCCCCCGGTCCCGTCCCTTCGTAGCGCCAGACCTCCTCCATCGTCTCGGCGTCGTACTCGACGATGCGGTTGTTCTCGCTGTCGGAGACGATGACGTGGTCGTGAGCCTCGAGGTAGTTCGGGTCGTGTTGTTCGTGCATGATGTCCTCGTTGCCCGGTTCCCCGATGACGCGGACGATGTCGTCGGTTTCGGGGTCGACCTCGATGAGCACGTCGAAGTTCCGGATGGACATCAGGAAGTTGCCGTTGTCCAGTTGGTCGACGTCGTTCATGTGGGTCCAGTCCTGACTGCCGCCGGTGTAGCGGTGGTCCTCGCGTGAGGTCCCCTCGACGTGGTTCTCCCAGAACTCCGTCCCTTCGTCGAGGTGTTCGATCGCGGACCACTCCCACGTGATGTTGCCGCTCTCGTTGACCGTGAACGTCCGGTGTTGGCCCATGTCGATGATGACCGTCTCGCCGCTGTCCAGTCGGTCGGCGTCGTGGACCTCGTGGTAGGTGACGAAGTGGTCGTACCACGTGTAGGCCCAGACGCGCTCGTTGGTGTCGGGGTCGACTTCCTCGACGACGTTCCGGACGCAGTGGTCGCGTTGGCCCTCGGGACCGGCGTTTCGGAACTCCTCGGGACACTCGCTGTTGGGAATGTGCTGTCCGTAGGAGACCATCACGTTGCCGTTGTCGAGCATCTCGCCGTCGAACACCGCGGCTTCGTCGGGTTGATACTCCCAGACACGCTCGCCGCTCTCGTTGAGAACGAACACGTCACCGTTGTAGTTGCCGAACCAGCCGTAGGTTTGTACCGTCACCAGCGTGTTCCCCGGATACCGTTCCTCCGTGTCACCGTCGGTTTCGACGGGGTCGTCGGCGGTGACGGCGAGCACGCCGAGCACGCCGAGACACGCCAGGAGAACCGCAACCAGGACGACGACGCGTCGCTTTCTCATAACCACGGTGTTCGGGTCGCCGTGCAAATCTTTGACGGTCTTTCGTCGCCGGCGATATCCGCTCGGCTTTTCTTCGCCGACCCGCACGAAGAGGTATGCGGAGCGTCGCCATCAACGTCGGAGCCAACACCAACGAACCGGGGTTTCGCGGCCCGATTTACGACGACGGCCGTTTCGAGTACGTCCCCATCCCCGAGTCTGAACCCATTGACCCAGAGGCCACCGTGCCGACCTACGGCGACCTCGATTTGCACGTCGACGTGCGTTCGGTCGCCGACGTGTCGGTCCATCTCGACCCAACCTTCGCCGGCGTCCACGGCTCGGAGTTGTACACCTACGGCGACCCCCACGGCGTGAAGGCACGCCCGCTGCTCGAACTGGAGGCGGGCGATTTCGTCTTCTTTTATGCGACGCTCTCGACGGCCGGTTCGGACCCCGCCGACTGGATTGCTCCCGAGTGGGGAACCTACGTCATCGGCCACTTCCGTCTCGGCCGGGACCCGCTGTCGGCAGCCGACTACCACGACCTCCCGCCGTACGGCAAGGAGGTGTTCTCCGAGAACGCTCACTGCAAGCGCGAGAGCTTCGACGCCGAAGTGTTGCTGTACGGCGACGGAATGGGCTCGGAGTTGTACGACATCGCGGTGCCGCTGTCCTCGCGTGCGGCCGGCGTCGATGCCAACCGACTCGTCACCGACTGTTCGAGCGACTCCGGAAAGGGGCCGTGGTGGCGTCGCCCGATGAAATTCGACGCCGAAGGGACCGAAGAACTGCTCGAGATACACGATGCTCGTGCCCACGAGCGGGCGTTCCGCTGACGGCCACGAAGCTTATCCCCGACCGCCGGATATCGCCGCGATTGCCCATGAGTGATACAACCGGACCGCTTCGGTTCGTCCCGTCGTTCGAACAGCGGACCGTCCGACGTATCGTCGGCGGCTGTCTCGCGGTTGCCGGCTCGGTACTGTTGGTCGGGCTCTTGGCTGTCACGCCCGCAGTCGACCGCTTGGTCGCGGGGCTGTCGGTGTCGCTGTGGGACGCCGTCGTGGCCGTCCTGACGCTTCTCGTCGTCGTCGCGCTGGTGTGGCTCGCGCTGTCGGTCGAACGCGCCGTCGGACAGGCACTCGACGGCCCCGACGCCGCAGTCGAGAACGCGGCGGTGGCCGCAAAGCTCCTCGTCGGCTTCGTCGCGGTCACCGTCGGATACCACGGTTTTGAGGCCGTCGTGACGCCGTCGTTGGAGGCGTTCGGTATCGGTGGCTTCTATCACCTTGGCTTCTTGACGGCCGGACTGCTCGTCCTCGGCGCCTTCGCCCGGCGGTTGTATCGCTGTTGGACGCCCGTGACGGAGTTGCTCACCGACTACGTGATGGACGTGGGCAACAGGACCGACCGCGTCGAACGCCACCGGGTTGAAGAGTAACGGCCTGCGGGCCGCCGCTGACGATCCGTCTCCATGTTGTCGGTGATACTTTATCGTCTCCGGACGCAGCGGGACCTACATGGACAGTTGGCGGCGTCGGACGTTCTACTATCTTCTCGGCTTGGCGGCGGTGATACTGGCCTACGCCGCCGCCTACGACTACGCGATGTCGGTCTTCGAGAACAGCCCGCGGTCGTATCTCGAATCCCTCCAAATCGTTGTCGAGACGTTCACGACGACCGGCTTCGGCTCCGATGCGGCGGGGTGGTCATCCTGGGAGATGCTCGTGTTGGTCATCGTCATGGACCTGACAGGGGTCGTCCTCATCTTCCTGGCGCTGCCGGCGTTGGTGTTCCCGCTGTTCGAGGAGGCCATCTCGACGACCGCTCCGACGAGCGTCGAGGACCTCGAAGACCACGTCGTCATCTGTAACCTCACCTCCCGGGGCGAGACGCTCATCGACGAACTCGAGTCCAACGGCGTCGACTACGTCATCATCGAGAACGAACGCGAAGTAGCGGAGGAACTCCACGAGTCGGGGTATTCGGTCATCCACGCCGACCCGAAAACCGTCGACGGGCTCCGTGCGGCGGGGCTCCCGTCGGCCCGTGCGCTCGTCGCCGACGACACCGACCAAATCAACACGAGCATCATCCTGACCGCGAAGGAACTCGCCGACGACGTCGACGTCATCAGTTTTGCCGAGGACCCCTCCCGCGAGCGGTACCACCACCTCGCTGGCGCCGACGAGGTGTTCTCGCCGCGGGCGCTGTTGGGGCGGAGTCTCGCATCGAAAATCACGACCAGCATCTCAACGTCGCTCTCGGAGGCCATCGCGGCGGGCGACCAGTTCGAAATCGTCGAACTGCCCGTCCACCACGGCAGCGAACTCATTGGGAAGACCATCGACGAAATCGGCATCCGACAGCGGACCGGCGCGAACGTCATCGGCGCGTGGTTCCGCGGGCAGTTCGAGACGCCGCCGTCGCCGGACGCCGTCATCGACTCCGGTACGGTCCTTCTGGTCACTGGCCAAGAGAAGCAACTCGAACGGCTCAAGAACCTCACGCTGTCGGCCATCCGGCACTTCCGGAGCAGTCAGACCATCCTCATCGGTCGCGGCGAGGTCGGCGACTCCGTCGCCAGCCGGCTCGACGAGGAGGGCATCCCGTACACGACAATCGACCTCTTCGAAAAACCGGGCGTCGACATCGTCGGTGACGCGACCGACCCCGATGACCTCGAGGCAGGCGGGATTCAGGAGGCAAACACCGCCGTCCTCGCGCTGTCGGACGACACGACCACCGAATTCGCTACGCTCGTCGCTCGCGACCTCGCGCCCGATATCGAAATCCTCGCCCGCGCCGAGGAAAACGAGAACGTCACCAAAATTTATCGTGCCGGGGCGGACTACGTTCTCTCGCTTGCGACCGTCAGCGGTCGAATGTTGGCCTCGACGATTCTCGACGAGGAGGTCATCTCCTTCGACAAGCAAGTCGACATCGTCCAGACCGAGGCGCCGGGACTCGTCGGCACGACCATCGGCGAAGCGGAAGTCCGCTCGGAGACGAACTGTACGGTCATCGCCGTCGAACGGAACGGCGAGGTTCAGACCGAAATCGGCCCCGGGTTCCGAATCGAGGACGGCGACGAACTGATAATCGCCGGCACCGACGAGGGGACAAGCGCGTTCACCGACCGGTTCGGCTAGCGAGTCAGGCGGACACCGGCGACCGAAGTTCGGAGACGTAGGCCGTGAGGTCGGTCGTCGTGAGCATCCCGATGACGCCCTCCGTCTCGTCGACGACCGGCAGGTGGTGGATTCCCTCCTCGAGCATCGTGTCGGCGGCCTCCCGAATCGGGTCCTGTGCCGACGCCGTGGTGAGCCCCGTCGACATGTACTCCGAGACGGGCGTCCGGTCTTTCGGCTTCCGTTCGGCGACGATGTCGACGAAGTCGGTCGAAGTGAGAATCCCCTCCAGATGGCCCGACTCGTCGACGACGAGGACCGACCCGATGTCGTGTTCACGCATCACGGCCGCGGCGTCTTCAACCAGTGCATCCGGGGAGACCGTGTGTAAATCCGTGGACATCAACCGTGCGACAAAGATGTCGTCCATACCTTCCCTTCCCCGTGCCGTGTGTTAAGCATTGTCGTCGCGGAACGACAGGAGGCGCCGTCGATGTCCGGGCGTGAGAAAACGCGAAGCGTTTTCGAACTACGGATGGCGCACGACCGCAAGAAGTCGGTTTACGGGTCAATCCGCTCCCCGTTCGCGTTCCCGAGGCCTCACTCCGTTCGGCCTCGCTATGCGCCGTCCGGGAATTGAACCGGAGCCAGACGGTCGCCTTCGCTTCGCTCGGACGCTGCGACTGGCAGGGTTACAATTCCGGTGGCGATGATGTCTCTCACTGGCGTTCGAGACAATCATGCGCCGTCCGGGAATTGAACCCGGGCTATTAGCTTGGGAAGCTAATGTCCTACCACTGGACCAACGGCGCATTCGTCGCTTCTCTCCTCACGCCCCGCGGCTCGCGAACCGTTCCGGTTCGCTCACCGACGGCGTTCAAAGCAACGTACCTGACGCCCGCACTTGAACGTAGCGCCTCGGTGTCGCCATCGGAACCGGACGGCCGTCCAAGAAACCCCCACTGACGGGAGGTTATTAGTCACGAGCGAGCGAACGGACCGTCGATGACGAGTGCTTCACCACTGGTCGAGGGGACGAACGTGGACTTGCTGTTCTCCGAGGCGGAACTCGACGCTCGCCGCGAACACATCGTCGAGTTCATCGAGTCCGTCGTCGAGGACGCGGGTGCGGAGGGGGCCGTCCTCGGACTCTCGGGCGGCATCGACTCGACGCTGACCGCCCATCTCGCCGTCGAGGCGCTGGGCACCGAGGGACTGCACGGACTGCTCATGCCGAGCGAGTCCAACCCCGAGGCCGACAAGACCGACGCCGAGCGGGTCGCCGAGAACCTCGGTATCGAGTACGACGTAATCGACATCAACCCCATCGTCGACTCCTTCGTCGAGGCAGCACCCGACTACGCCGCTGACGACCGGATGGCGCTTGGGAACGTCCGGGTGCGAACACGCGGCGTGTTGAACTACTTTATCGCCAACGCCGAAAGCCGGGTCGTCCTCGGAACCGGCAATCGCTCGGAGGCGGCGACGGGCTACTTCACGAAGTACGGCGACCAGGCCGTCGACTGCAACCCCATCGGCAACCTGTATAAGTGTCAGGTCCGGCAACTCGCCCGCGAAGTCGGCGTCCCGGATGACCTCGTCACCCGGACGCCGACTGCAGGGATGTGGGAGGGCCAAACCGACGAAGAGGAGATGGGGCTTGGGTACGACGAACTCGACGCGGTTCTCGCGCTCCACGTCGACGGGCCGTTCTCGAAGGACGCCACCGTGCGGACACTCGGACTGCCCGAGGAGGCCGTCGAGCGTGTCGTCGACCTCTACGAAAAGAGCGAACACAAGCGGTCGATGCCGCCCGCGCCGGACCCGTTGTGAGAATCAGGCTTCGCTGACGACGATTCGGATGTGGTCGCCTTCTTGGAGGACGTAATCGGGCGATACGTCCTCGCCGCTGACTTCAACGACGACCTCGTAGCCCTCGCCGTCGACGTACTCCGTGCCGTCGTAGGTCACAGAGTTGTCCGTAATTTCGAACCCGAGGGTGTTCATGCCGTACTCCAGCGTCATGCCGGTCGCGTGTGCGTGCCAGCGGTCGTCGGAGCGCCCCTCGAAGTGGAATCGGGGATACTCCTGTGGCTGTTTCCA
Source organism: Natronomonas gomsonensis (assembly GCF_024300825.1). Taxonomy (NCBI): domain Archaea; kingdom Methanobacteriati; phylum Methanobacteriota; class Halobacteria; order Halobacteriales; family Natronomonadaceae; genus Natronomonas; species Natronomonas gomsonensis. The sequence continues at coordinate 3,247,733 of NZ_CP101323.1, forward strand.
CCGTGCCTGTGAGAAATCGAACGTCTCGCCGGTGATGGTGACGTTAATCGTCCCGTGGTGGTGGGCGCTTCCGGCCGGCCCGATGTCGCCGGCGGCGCTCCCGCTGCCGGCGACGAAGACGACGTAGCCGACGATGCCGAGGGAGGCGAGCAAAACGACGCCGAGGGCGATGGGACCGGTCGGGAGGCCGTCGTCGCCGTCGATGTCGCCGACCCGGCGCTTGTCGATGGGACCGAGTTCGTCGGCGTGGGCGGACTTCAGGTGTTCGAGATGAGCCTCCTCGGTGTCGTGGGAGGCACCGCAGTAGTCGCACTCGGGCATTTCTACCTCCCCTTATCCGTCAAGGCTTTCAACTGTTACGGTAATTGAAACGACTCCGTTCGGCGCCTGCCTCACTCGCCCAACTCGCGGAGGTCCTCGGCATGGGCTTCGACGAGTGCCTCGAAAGCGGCCACTTCGGCGTCCTCCTGTTCGGATTTTGGACCTCGGTCACGAATCCGCTCTTTGACGTGTTCGAGTGCAAGCGAGTCGTTTTCGGCCACCCGTTCGGCGACGGCCTGCGGCGACTCGACGACGCGGGAGACCAGCCCGATGCGAAGCGCCTCCTCGGCATCGATGACCCGCCCGGACAGCGAGAAGTCCAGCGCGTCGCCCATCCCGACGACCTCGGGGAGTCGGACGGTGCCGCCCCACGCACCGAAGAGGCCGAAGGTCACGCCCGGCTCGCCGAAGGTGGCCTTCGGAGTCGCCAGCCGCATGTCGCAGGCGAGCGCCAACTCGACGCCGCCGCCGCGGGCCGCCCCTTCGATGCCGGCGACGACGACCGACGAGGAACTCTCGATGGCGTCGGCGACCGCCTGCCCGCGGCGGACGAACGGCTCGACCGAGTCGGGGTCGCGTTCGGCAACCGTCGCAACCGTCGAGAGGTCGGCACCGGCACAGAAGGCCTCACCTGCCCCGCGGAGGTACACCACCGGCGCGGCACAGTCGGTGACCGCGGCCTCCAGTTCCGCCAGCGCTGCGGGCGTCAAAGCGTTACGGCGCTCCGGCCGGTCGAGCGTGACGACGCGCACGTTGCCGCCGTCTTCGACGCGTATCATACGGTGAGATTGCCACCGTTTCCAAAGGTCTTTGCCCTTCGCTCCCCAACATGTCGGCAATGGAGGAAGCCGCCGCGGTCCGGCGGGCAGCGTCCGAGTCGGTCGCGGATGTCGCCCCTGAGGAACTCCGCCGGACCATCGACGAGTACGTCGCAGATGGGTCCGTCGTCCCCGGCGTGTTGACGCTTCTGAGCGCCCGCGCCGTCACCGACGAACACCCAGAGGACCTCGTCGAACAGGCCGCCGGCGTCCAACTCATCTACGACGGACTGCGACTCACGCGGGACCTCGCACAGGAGGACTCCTGGAACGGTGGCGACCGCGACGCCGCCAACATGGCGATTCTCGCCGCCGACGTGTTGGTCGCCCGCGGGTTTTACCTGCTCGCCCGCACCGACGCCGCCGAGGACGCCGTCGGCGTCGTCCGCGCCTTCGGCCGCGACCAGACCGTCCGCGAATCAGCGCCCCCCGACCACGCAGCCGCCCTCGATGGCAACCTCGAAACTGACGTACTCGAACTCGCCATCCGCACCGGCGTCTCGGCCTCCGGCGGCCGAACCGACGACGCCGCCGGCCTCGCCGACGATTTCGCCCCCGAGAACTCGCCGTTCGACTCCGCGGAGGCGTTTTTCGACGACGGACGACGCGACCGCCTGGCAGGCCTGTCAATCGATAGCGGGCGGCCGCTGAATCGAAACGATTAACGGGGCAACCCGGCTACGGAGAAGTGCCTGCCTGGGTAGCTTAGCGGTAAAGCGCGTCCTTGGTAAGGACGAGAGCCCGGGTTCAAATCCCGGCCTAGGCTCTTTCTGCGTTTAATCTGGTAGAAATTCGTTCGCGGCCTGCCGCTTGTGTGGCGTTGCTAATTGCGGGCTGTATCTCGGCGAACTCGTTGCTCGTCTGTACGTCGTGGAACTGCCGGGAGGGTAGGCAGTCGTTAAACGCGATTGACCGTTTTCCGAACGTGAAACTAATAGCAAACGTTTAGGTGTGGTAACGTATATCACGTGTGTATGTGGGGTGACGACAGCGAGGGGGACTCAGAGAGTCGTACAGATGAGGATGGCTTTGAAGCGGCCTCCGATGGGGGCGTAACTGACGGTGAATCGACGGGAGAGCTATCCGTCACGCAAGCACCCAAACGGAAGCGTAGCGGACTCAGAGAGGCCTCTCGTATATTCAGGGACTACATCGACCTCCTCGTCGGTGGCGACGATTCCCTCTCCGAGGTTCCCGGAACGGGGGTCGACCGGCTTCCGATGGACGACCCGATTCGGGACCACCCGACGCGAATCGATGTCATCGCCGACGTGGTGGATTTCTCCGATGTCACGAACGACCTCCCAATCGAGACGCCCGACCCCGACGACCTCCGGGAGGAGTGGTTCGATTTCAGTTATCTCCGTTCCCACGAGGAAGTGGAACGCTACTGGGTCAACGAACCGTACGCGTACGTGTCGGTTCTCCGGAGCGACGCCGACGGCGAACTCCACTACCGGGTGACGGAACCGGCGCTGGGCGCCTTCGAGGAGTACATCTTAGAGGAGTTGACGCGCATCCTCCGGAACAACCTGATGTACGAGGACCTCGGCAGCGAGGCCGAGCGCGCCTCGATGTTCGACCGGCGGGTCATCGAACTCATCGACGACCATACGGCGTCGCTGTCGCCGCTGTCGGTTCACAAACTCGCCTACTACCTCCGTCGGGACTTCGTCGGCTACGAGCGCATCGACCCGCTGCTGTCCGACGACGCGGTCGAGGACATCTCCTGTGACGGGCGGAACCTCCCCGTGTTCGTCTATCACCGGGACTACCGGGATTTGGATACGAACATCACGTTCGGCGAGTCCGAACTGCGGTCGTTCGTCACCAGACTGGCCCAGCGAGCCGGCAAACACCTCTCGGTGTCGAACCCCCTCGTCGACGCATCGCTCCCCGATGGCTCCCGAGTGCAGTTGACCTTCGGCGGCGAAATCGCCACGCGGGGACCGAACTTCACGATTCGGCAGTTCTCGTCGGTACCGGATACGCCGGTCGACCTCATCAACTGGGGGACGTTCTCCATCGAGCAGATGGCGTATCTGTGGCTCGCCATCGAGAACAACCGTTCGTTGATGTTCGCCGGGGGGACCGGCGCCGGCAAGACCACGTCGCTGAACGCGGTGTCGTTTTTCATCCCCAAGAAGAGCAAAATCGTCTCCATCGAGGACACCCAGGAGGTGTCGCTGCCGCACGAAAACTGGGTGCAGTCGCTGACGCGGGAGTCGGCGACCGCCGACGGTTCCGGTGAGGTGACGATGTATCAACAGCTCCAGACCGCCCTCCGGCAACGGCCCGAGTACCTGTTGGTCGGTGAGATTCGGACCGAATCCCGGGTCGCGCTCACGTTCTTCCAGGCGATGGCGACCGGACACACGGCGTACACGACGGTCCACTCCGAGTCCGTGATGGGCGTCATCAACCGACTTGAGAACGAACCGCTCAGCGTTCCGACCCAGATGATAAAGGAGCTCGATATCATCTCGATTCAAAAGCAGGTGCTGTTGGGCGACGAGCGCGTCCGGCGAAACCAGAACATCACCGAGTTAATCAGCGGCGGCGAGGGCGACGACATCCTCGCAAACAAGGTGTTCGAGTGGAACCCCAGAGACGACAGTTACAACGAGGGCTTCGATTCGACCGTCCTCGAGGAAATCGCGGCCGACCGGGGCTGGTCGACCAAACAACTGCAGTCGGCCATCGACGGTCGAAAGCGGGTGCTGGAGTACTTAGTGGAGAACGACATCACGTGGTGGGAGGACGTCGCTCGCGTCATCCACTCGTTCATCGAGAACGAAGAGCGGGTGTTGGAGGACATCGAAAACGGTGAACTCGAACCGGCGGGGACGCTCGAAGAGGGCGTCTCCGGGGACGGACAATGAGCCACGACGACTCCGCAAGAGACCGTACGGAGGGGTCGGATGGGACGGCCGACGGAACCGCACTCAGCGACGGCGGAACCGAAGAGCAACTGCCAGTGCCGGAGTACGAGCGCAAGCAGTACCTCCCCACGAGCGGCCTTCCGACGGCACGACGCAAGGTGTTGGTCGAGAAGTTCGGCCCCATCCGGACGTATTTCAAAGCCCGTCCGGACGAACACTTCGGCCTCCAGCGTCGTCTCAATCAGGCCCGCCTCGGGCTTTCCTACGACGTGTACCTGACGCGAACCGTCCTGTATTCGGTCGTCGTTGGGTTGCTGTGTGCGCTGTTGGGACTCGGCTTGACGGTCGCGCTGTCGCAGTTGGGCGTTCTCGCGGGCATCGAAGCGCCCATTTCGACCTCCAGCGGGACGGTGCTGTCCGACATCGTGGTGTTCATCGCCGCCAATCGGGTGTTCTTCTTCGGGGCCACGTCCACGCTCCTGTTGATGTTCCTCGGCGCGACCGTGACGTGGATTGCCCAGTACTACTACCCCTACATTCTGGTCGACAGTCGGCGGCGGAACATCGACGTGATGTTGCCGCACGCCATCGTCTACATGTACGCGCTCTCCTACGGTGGGATGGACTTCGTGACGGTGTTGAAGCGGATGGCGGAGGCCGAGGACACCTACGGCGAAGTCGCCCACGAGTTCGACATGGTCGTCCGCGACGTGGAGGTCTTCGGCAACGACCTGTTCACGGCGATACGCAACGCCCGGAACCTCACAGCCAGCGAGAACATGGAGACGTTCCTCGACGACATGCTCAGCGTCCTCGACAGCGGCGGGAACGTCACCGAGTTCCTCCGCGACGAGAGCGACAAGTACATGCAGCGAAGCCAGGAGGAACAGAAGCGGTTCCTCGAGGCGCTGGCAATGCTCAGTGAGGTGTTCATCGTCGCCTTCGTCGCCGCGCCGCTGTTTCTCATCATCACCCTCATCATGATGACGTTCCTCGGCTCTGCGGGGTTCGGCATGCTGTTCGCTATCGTGTACCTCGTGCTCCCGCTCGGAATGGTCGGGTTCATCGTCCTGGTGTCGATGCTCTCTGAACCATACCGCTCGCCGAATCACAGCGTGACCACGGATTCGGACTTCTCTTCGCCGATCGAGTGGTTCGGCGACGACACACAGCACGCCGTCATCCGACGAATCCGACTCCGTCGTCGACTCGATACGTTCCTGTCGGCCCCGCTGAAGCCGCTGCGACGACGGCCGGAGTTGACGCTTCTGTTCTCGGCTCCCCTCGCAGCCGCGTATCTTGGCATCGCTGCCGTCGTGTTCGGCACGCCGTCGGCCGATGGAATCCTCTCGACGCCGTTCCGGACGACGAGCCTGTTTTTGGTTGCTCCGTTTCTCGTCGTGGCGACGCCGATGTCAATCGTCCACGAGCAGAGTCGCCGACAGCGGCGCCACGTCGCGTCGCGGTTGCCCGACGCCCTTGACATCCTCGCGAGTTCGAACCAGATGGGCGTCTCGCTCGTCGAGGGGTTTGGACTGGTCGCCCGGAACGTGACGGGCCGCTTCGCCGAGGAACTCCGCCACGTCCGAAACGACATTCGCTGGAACCACGACATGCGGAGCGCGCTGTTGTCGATGGCCGACCGGATGGCCGTCCCGCAGTTGACCAGGACCTGCAAAATTCTCGCCGAAGGGAGTCGCTCGACCGGGAACCTTCATCAGGTGTTGAAAATCGCTGCCCAGGACACGCGACACCGCCTCCAGATGGAACGGGCCCGCGAGCAGGAACTCCAAACGTACGTCGCGGTCGTCGCCATCGGCTTCCTCGTCTACCTCGGTACCGTCGTCGTCATCGACCAGAGTTTCCTCGCGCCGGTCATCGAACGCATCGGCGAGACCGAAAGCGGTGAACTCGACCAACTCATCAACGTCGGCGCCGGCGACGTGTCGACGTACAACGCGCTGTTCCTTCACTCGGCGCTGGTGCAGGCGGTCGGAACGGGTCTCATCATCGGCGAACTCGCCGACAGCGACGTTCGAAGCGGTCTCAAGTACAGCATCGCGCTCGTCCTCGTCGCGCTGGCGGTGTTCGCGTTCGTGTAATCACCCCTCGCCTTCGGACGCTTCGACCTCCTCGGTCGTCCCGACCTCCTCGAACAACAGGTACACGAACAGCACGAACAGGCCGGCTTGTACGACTTTGTCGGCGATGCCCAGAGACAGCAACGGCGCACCGTCGAGAACCCAGACGATGCTCATCACGCTGATGTATATCGCTCCGACGAGATACAGCACGGGATTCCAGAAGTTCGTAAAGAAGACGACGAAGCCAGCGAGGAGTCCAAGCGCCAGCACCGCGAAAATGTGGTTGCCGGTCGTCGTCGCCAGCGTGAGGTGGATGGCGGCGCTGACGAACGACAGGACGACGAGGGCTGCCTTCGGGAGCGTCCACTCGACGTCTCGCAACTCGAAGCTATCGGCGGCCATTGGCCCCGCTTCTTCGAGGAGTCACTAAAATGGCGACGATTCATCACGGCGATGACAGGCCGCCGAACCGGCGGCCGTTTCGTGGGTCTCGGGTTCGCGACGCTCACACACCGTGGTGAACGACGTTTCCAACTGCTCCAGCGCGGCCTCCTCGTCACCGGCGAGCAGGGCGTCGAGCGCCGCCGAAAGTGCCCCTTCGGCATCGTCGTCGGGAAGTGAGACGGGAACGCCGTATCGCTCCCGGAGCACCGCCCGAAGTCGTTCGTCGTCGCCGTCATCCAGTCGGTTTCGGAGCCGTTGGATGTCGACGTCGTCTGCGGTGACGGCGAGTCGCAAGTCCAGTACTGCCCGGAACGTCTCGGCGTCGATGTCGTACTCCTCGGGCGGGATGACCACTGGACAGCGGGTGTGGAACCGACAACCGGACGGAGGGTCGGCGGGGTCCGGAACGTCGCCACCGAGCGGTTTCGTCCCGCCGCGCTCGTCGGGGTCGAGCGTCGGCACGGCATCGACCAGCGCCTGCGTGTAGGGATGCTGTGGGTCCTCGAAGACGGCGTCGACCGGCCCCCGTTCGACGATTTCACCGAGATACATGACGGCGACACGGTCACAGAACCGACGGACTGTGCGGATGTCGTGGCTGATAAAGAGGATGGCGAGGTCGTGGCGGGCCTGCAACGTTTCGAGCAACGAGAGGATTCGCGTCTGGACGCGCTCGTCGAGGGCGCTCGTGGGTTCGTCGGCGACAAGCAGGTCGGGGTCGAAGACGAGCGCCCGTGCGAGCGCGAGGCGCTGCTTCTGCCCGCCGGAGAACTCGTGGGGGTAGCGGTCGGCCGTCTCGGGGTCGATGCCGACCCGTTCGAGGCGGTCGGCGACGAGTTCCTCGCGGCGCTCGGCGTCGCTCACGCCGTGGATGTCTATCGGCTCCGCGACGGATTCGCCGACCGGAATCCGGGGATTGAACGCCTCGTCGGGGTTCTGCAACAGCAACTGTGCGCGGCGGCGGAACCGGCTCAACTCGGCGTCGTCGAACGACCCCACCGACTCCCCGTCGAAACGGACCTCGCCGCCGGTGGGCGAGTCGAGGTGCAGTAGCGACCGCGCGGCGGTCGATTTCCCACACCCCGACTCGCCGACGAGCGCGAGCGTCTCGCCGCGCCGCAACTCGAGGTCGATGCCGTCGACGGCCTTGACGTGGCCGACCGTCCGGCGAAGGAACCCGCGTTTGACCGGATAGTGTTTTTTCAGGTCCCGAACCGACAACAGGGGGTCGCCGCCGCTCACGACCCTCCCCCTCCACCGAGCGTCGCGATGTCGTAGTCGGGGCCGTAGAAGACGCAGGCGACTTCGTGGCCCGCGTCGCCGTTGGCGGCGTGGAACGCAGGATAGCCGTCCGCACAGTCGGGGACTGCGTGAGGGCACTCCGACCGGAACGGACAGCCGCCGTCGGCGGGTGTCGGGCGGTCGTCGGTGCCCTCGGCGACTCCCCGAAGCGACCGGAACAGAAGCCGGGTGTAGGGGTGGGCCGGCCGGTCGAACAGCGCCCCGACGCCGCCGCGTTCCATCACGCGACCGCCGTAGAGGACGACCACTCGGTCGGCCAACTCCGCGACGACGCCGAGGTCGTGAGTGACGAGCAACACGGCGAGGTCGCGGGCAGAACTCAACTCCCGGAGGAGTTCCAGCAGGCCAGCCTGTAGCGTCACGTCCAGCGCCGTCGTCGGTTCGTCGGCTACGAGCAGGTCCGGGTCGGCAGCCAGCGCCACGGCGATGGCGACCCGCTGTCGCATCCCTCCGGAGAGTTGGTGTGGATAGGCGTCGATGCGCTCCGCCGGGGCGGCGATACCCACGTCTTCGAGCAGCGAAATGGCGCGGGCTCTCGCCTCGCTCCGGGAGGCGTCGTCGTGGAGGCGTATCGCCTCGATTATCTGGTCGCCGACGGAGTAGACGGGGTCGAGACTCGTCCCCGGTTGCTGGAAGACGTGGGCGATTCGGCCCCCGCGGACCGACCGGAGTGTCCGGTCGTCGCAGTCGGTCAACTCCCGGCCGTCGAAGTGGACCGACCCCGCGACCGCTGCGCCGTCTGCGATTCGGGTCAGCGCCTCACAGGCGGCCGTCTTCCCCGACCCCGTCTCGCCGACGAGACAGACGACTTCGCCGCGGTCGACGGTGAAGTCGACGCCGTCGACGGCCTTGACGGTCCCCTCGTCGGTCGGAAACTCCACCCGGAGTCCCTCGACCGACAACAGCGTCATCGGCCACCTCGTGGGTCGAGGGCGTCTCTGAGCCCGTCGCCGAGTACTTTACACGAGACGGCCATCGCCGCGAGGGCGACGACCGCGGGCGGTGAAACCCACCAGTGTCGGGCAGCGACGACGGTTCGTCCCCAAGACAGCAGGTCGGGGTTCGTCAGGTCGAGAAAGGCGATAGCCGCCTCGGTCAACACGAGTATCGGGACGAGGTGGGCCGCCACCGTGACGACGGCGTTGGAGACGTTCGGTAGGTGGTGACGGCGGAGGAGATGTCCGGTGTCCGCACCGAGGTTCCGGGCGGCCAGTACGTACCCGAACTCGCGGCGTTGACGCGTTTCGCTGCGTATCAGTCTGGCGGCGCTACCCCAACTGAACAGCCCGAAGAGGACGACGAACAGCGCGAGGCTACGACTCGAAAGGCTCACGATGAGGACGTAGACGATGATGGCGGGGACCGTCTGCTGGGCGTCGATGCCGGTCACGGCGACTTTGTCGACCCAGCCGCCGCGGTAGCCGGCGAGAAGCCCCACGACGGTAGCCAGCGGGACGACGAGCAAGGCCGCGACGAACGTGATAAGTGTCGCGATGCGAGCGCCCGCGACCGTTAGGGCGAGGATGTCTCGACCGAAGCGGTCGGTCCCGAGCGGAAACCGGAGCGAGCCGTGACATTGCCCGTCGACGACGACGCCGGCACACGAGGGAACCGCGACGGTCGGCCGGTCGAAGAACAGCGGCGGTTGGGTGGCATACAGGAGGTTATGGGAGACCGGGCGAACGAACGGCCCGAACAATCCCACGACGACGATGGCGGTGAACACACACAGAGCGAGGACCGAACCGGTGTCGGTCCGGAACCGTCGCCAGACGCGAGCGGCGTCCTCGCGCCGTCGGAGGGTCGCGACGACGAGTGCCGCAAAGACGGGCAGGGAGAGCAAGAACAGCCACTCCAGAAACGAGACGTTCCACTGGCCGACGAGGTAGACGTGAGCGACGTAGTGGTCGTACAGATACAACACGAGGACGGCCGCGACACCGACGAGAAGCGTCGTGATTGCCGGCGACGGTGAGTCAAACCCGGACCGTTCGTCTGACCAATCGATTCTCGGTAACTCTTCCGGCGGCATGGAGGGCAGGGACAACGGAAATGTCCGATGCCATTTGATAAAACTTTATGTTCTGAGGGAAGTTGCCACGCCACATGCCCTCCCGGCAACGAATCACCCGCCGACCGGTGAGAGTCCCATGAGCGTCCCTCGGCTCGTCGCTCGACGGCTCGTCCTCTCGGTTGTCATCGTGTGGCTGGTTCTCTCGTTGATGTTTCTCCTGATTACCGTTGCCCCGGATTCTCGACTCGGCGGTATCCTCGGTGCCGCCGCCTACGGCGGGGCCAACGTCACGGAACTGCAGACTATCGAACAGCAGTATCTCGAAACGTACGGCTTCGACCGACCGATAGAGGTGCGGTACGTCGACTGGATGACCAGCATTCCGACGTTTCAGTGGGGCGAGTCGTTCGTCTCGGGGGAGCCGGTTCGTGGGATTGTCGCCGACCGTCTGTCGCGGACGCTCCAGTACGTCCTCCCGGCGACGGTGCTGGCGACCGTCGGCGGCGTCGCCATCGGGGTCTACGGTTCGTTGCGGCCGCGGTCCAGCGGCGACCGGGTCGGTCGTCTGGCTGCCTACGTCGCGCTCGCGGTACCGAACTTCTATCTCGCCTATCTACTGGTCGTTTGGTTCGGGGACCTCACGCTACTGACCGACAGTGGGTGGGTTCCCGACGACCTCTGGACCGGCTACGTCTTCCCGACCGTACTGCTGTCGACGACGCTCGCGGGAGCGCTCGTCAGTTACACACGCGCGAGCGCGAACGAGTACGTCGACACGGCGTTCGTGAAGTTGGTTCGTGCGAAGGGTGGCTCCGAGTGGCGCGTCGCCGCCCACGTCCTGAAGAACGCCGCACCGCCGCTGTTTGCGCTGCTGTTCGCCGAATTGCTGGCGGCGCTTCTCGTCGCCGTCTTCGTCGTCGAGTCGGTGTTCGGTATCGACGGCTTCGGGTCGCTCGTGCTCACATCGGTGTACGACAGGGACGTGCCGGTTCTGTTGGCGATAACGTACGTCGTCGTGCTGGTCGGGGTCTTCGGAAACATCTTACAGGACGTCGTCTCGGCGACGCTGGACCCCCGAACCGAGTCGTGATTACTGGACCAGCGTCGACAGTACCTTCCCTTCGACCTTCCGGAGGTGTTCGCCGACGGTGCCCGCCGAGACGCCCACCTCGCCGGCGATGTCCTCGTGGGTCGCGTTGCGCGGCACCTCGTAGTACCCCATCTCGACGGCGGCCTCCAGAATCTCCTGTTGTCGTTCGGTGAGCACCGAAAACAGTTGCTCGGAGTCGGGGTGGTAGTCGCCGATACCCTCAAGCGACAGGGTCAGCGAGTCCGGGATGGAGTCGACGACGCGCTGGATGGTGCCATCGTCGCCGACGAGGGTCACGCGGACGCCGCCCGTTTCCAGACAGTCGATGGGCGTCTTCAGGACGATTTCGTTGTCCTGTGTAATCGACAGCAGGCGTCGGACCGTCTCCGTGGGCTGGAAGTGGATGTACGCTAGTCCCTCGTGGTCGCCGGAGACGTCGTGGGCGATGACATCGTCCTGTTCGTCCAATATCTCGGCGACGGCATCGAGGTTCCCGCGGACGCTGTACAGCGATACGCAACTGCCGTCCGACAGGAGGTTTATCTGGTGAATCGCGTCCCGGGTGACCGTCGGGTCGCCGGCGAGTGCTTGGTCCGCCGGCTGGAGTCCCCCTCCCTCCGGCGAGATGACGACGGTCGCATAGCGCATATCCCGAGGTGCGCGTCGAGGTGCCTTAGTGTTGTGTTCACACAGCGCTTTTAAACACCCCTCGGATGGCGGGCGACACGACGATTGCTCGTTCGCCTCTCCGTGGTGGTATGACGCAGATAGAAGACGCGACCCGAGAAATGCGAATCGACCCCGACACCGTCGGCGGTGGCTACTTCAAACACGCCGTCTACAACCACTGGGACCCATACGAGGACATCGAGCAGGAACTGCTGGAGCAAGACCGAAAACGGCTCGTCGAAAACGAAGAACTCGACGAGTCGGCGTTCGGTGACTTGATGCAGACCGTCGCGCTGTTCGGCGCGGGCGAGGAGGCGGTCACCGAGGACCTCGCGCCGTTGATGCTCACGCTTTCGGACATCAACGACCAGATGTTCGTCTCCAGCCAGATTTACGAGGAGGCCAAACACACCCAGTTCTTCGACCGCTACTGGCGAGAGGTCATCCTGCCGGTCGCCGAAGAGCGCGGCTGGGAGCAGGTCGCTCCCACCGACCAGCGCTTCTTCCTCGACGGCTACATCGAGTTGTTCGACCGCACCGAGGAGGCCATGGAGACACTTCTGACCGACGACACGCCCGAAAACCGCGTGCGGGCGTACTGCCACTACCACCTCGTCGTCGAATCCGTACTGGCTCAGACCGGCTACTACGGCATCACTTCCTCGATGTCCGACAGCGGGAGCGACGACGTGGCCAAGGAGGACCTCCCACATCTCGACGGACTGGTGAAAGGAATCTCCTTCATCCGCTCCGACGAGGGGCGACACGTCGGCTTCGGGATGCAGAAGGTCCAGGCTCATCTCGCCGAGGACGGCGTCGACGAGCAAATCGTCCGCGATACGCTTCAGGAGTTGATGCCGCTCGTCGCCGAGACAGTCAGTGCGACCGACGAGGTCATCAACCCGCTGCCGCTGGTCGACTACGCCAGCGAGAAGCTCACGCGTCGCATCGAAATCATCACCGACCAGCAGGCGACGATTCCCGATGTCGAAGAGCTCGTCGCTCTCGACGACGAGCCCGCCGCAGCCGACTGATTCCGTCGGTTTCCCTCGTTTCAACGACAGAAACGGAGGTTTCGTTTCGCCTCGCCAAGGGGTGTTAGAGAATCCCACTCCCTTAAAGACTCCAAACAGTCTAGCCAGTATTAACATTATAATTCATAAGGGTTTTGTACCAGTCCCCGCTCTTCACGAGTGCACAAGATGAGTGACTCCCAGCCCCGCTTCCCGGAGACCCGTTCGGAGGAGACTGGGCTGGAGGAACTCAGGAACCAAATCCGGCGACTCGAAGGCGCTGCCGTTCGGTCCCGGTAATCTACATCCAACCATGGCACACGACAACGACGGAGAGGACAAGGTCGCAAGCCGAGTCCAGAACACCGAATCGATCGTTCGAGACGTTGACAACCCGGCCGCTCGCGAACTCCGAGAGAAGTTCGACAAGCAGGACTTCACGTTCGCACCCGGTCTCTACCACGCGCTCGACGCCCGCCTCGCCGAGATGGCCGGCCTCGACGCCGCGTACATGTCGGGCTACTCGACGGTTCTGGGCCAGTTCGGCTTCCCGGACCTCGAGATGGTCACGATGACCGAGATGGTCGAGAACGCAAAGCGCATCGTCGAAGCGACGAACCTGCCGGTCGTCGCCGACGCTGACACCGGCTACGGTGGCATCCACAACGTCCGCCGAGCCGTCCGCGAGTACGAGAAGGCCGGCGTCGCTGCGGTCCACATCGAGGACCAGACGACGCCCAAGCGCTGTGGCCACATCGCTGGCAAGCAGATCGTCTCCCGAGAGGACGCCAAGGCTCGCTTCAGCGCGGCTGTCGACGCCAAGCAGTCCGAGGATACCGTCATCATCGCCCGGACGGACGCCTACGGCTCCGCCAACGGCGACTGGGAAGAGCACCTCGAGCGCGGCCGCATCTACGCCGACGCCGGCGTCGACCTCGTCTGGCCCGAGATGCCCGACCCGTCCCGCGAGGACGCCGTCAACTACGCCGAGACCATCCACGAGACCCACCCCGACCTGGACCTCGCGTTCAACTACTCCAGCTCCTTCGCGTGGAGCGAGGAGGAGGACCCGCTCACGTTCCAGGAACTGGGCGACCTCGGCTACCAGTACATCTTCATCACGCTGTACGCCCTGCACTCCGGCGCACACGCGGTCTACGAGGACATGTCGAACATCGCCGAGAACGACGAGGAAGCACAGTGGGACCTCGAGGACCGCTACCTCGGCCACGAAACCGAGAGCCACCACGAGCTTTCGTTCGTCTCCCGCTTCCAGGACATCGAGGCGCAGTTCGACCCCGAGGCCAAGGAACGAATGGAGAAGTCCGCGGGCTTCACCGAGGACGAGAACGAGCCGCTCACGTCCGAGCAGGACGACGACTAAGCGCGCTCTCGACACCCGAGTTTCTTTCTTTCGACCGACGCGGAGTCCCTACTGTACCCGCCGATACGACCGTCAATAGAGCCGATTCGGCCACCTTTAATAACCGCGGAGTAATCTCTCCGAGTGACTCAGATGACTGCAATCGACAAGCGACGACACGAGCGGAAGTTCGTCCGGACGTTCTTCACGACCCCGACGGCCGTTGAGGGCGAAGACGATTCCGCGAAGATGCTCGCGAACGCCTCCCAGCTCCGCGGCATGGAAGCCCCCGACGTGTGGGTCCCGGACAACGAGGACGCGACGGCACCGAACATGCGCGACGAGGGCGCCCAGAACATCATCGACGTTGTCTCGGAGAACGGCGCCGACTTCCCCGGCGAGATTCACCCCCGCGTCGTCTGGCACCGCGATAGCCCCCAGACGCGCTATCAGGGCTTCCAGCACATGCTCGAAATCGCCGACCCCGCAAACGGCGCCGTCGACGACATCGACGGCTTCGTCATCCCGGAAGTCGGCGACATCGACGACTGGAAGAAGGCCGACGAGTTCTTCACCATCGTCGAGAACGAACACGGCCTCGAAGAGGGTAGTCTCAAGATGTCGGTCATCATCGAGAGCGGTTCGGCCGAACTCGCGATGGGCAAGCTCCGCGACGAGATGGGCAAGCCGACCAACAACCTCGAACGCATGTTCCTGCTCGTCGACGGCGAGGTCGACTACACGAAGGACATGCGCGCCATCACGCCGACCGGCGAACTGCCGGAGTGGAAGGAACTCCGCCACAACACCTCCCGCGGTGCCAGCGCCAACGGCCTCATCGCCGTCGACGGTCCCTTCGACGACATCCGAAACGTCGAGGGCTACCACGACCGCATCGAGGCGAACAACGCCATGGGGATGCTCGGCATCTGGTCGCTGACACCGGGTCAGGTCGTCGAGGCTAACCAGTCGCCGCTGCCGCCCGCCGAGGGCAGTTGGCTCATCGACGCCGACGGCCGCGAGGTCGAACTCGAAAGCGCCGACGGCGTCGAAGTCTACGAGGGCGACCGCATCAGTCTCGAAGAGACCGGTGACGGCTACACGCTGACGGTCGGCTCCGACACCTACGAACTCGACGACGAGGAGGCGCTCCACGAGGAGCTGCTCGGCCTGCTCGATTACGTCCCCAGCATGGACGACATCGTCGACTCCATGGAGGAGTTCGAGGCCGCCAAGGAAGCCGGCAAGGGCGCCATCGCGATGACCCAGTCGGCGACCGTCCGCATCGACGGCGTCGAGGTCGACGTCGCCAAGGACCGCATGTGGGACGAGGCGACGTATCAGGCACTCATGACGCCTATCGCGCTGTTCCAGGACGTCTACGAGAACCGTCCCGACCAGCACGACGACCTCGCGGAACTGTACAGCGAGGACGTCG
Source organism: Natronomonas gomsonensis (assembly GCF_024300825.1). Classification (NCBI taxonomy): domain Archaea; kingdom Methanobacteriati; phylum Methanobacteriota; class Halobacteria; order Halobacteriales; family Natronomonadaceae; genus Natronomonas; species Natronomonas gomsonensis. The sequence goes on from NZ_CP101323.1 coordinate 3,263,171, forward strand.
TCGAGCGCGCCGTCGAAGTCGGTAACTGAGGACACGCGTCTCATTTCTTTCGACGCCGGGCCGACACTGCCAAGAGTCGGCGGGTCTCCCTTCTCGGTATGCGCGCCTTTCGGGTGGCCTACGACGGGACCGGCTATCGAGGGTATCAGCGCCAACCCCACGGCAACACCGTCGAAGATACGCTGTTCGAGGCGCTGTCGGAACTCGGCGTCGACTTCGAGGATGGGTCGCCGGTCGGCTACGCCGCGGCGGGTCGGACCGACGCCGGCGTCTCCGCACGCGCCCAGACGGTCGCCTTCGAGGCGCCCGAGTGGCTCCGGCCGCGGGCGCTTAACGGCGAACTGCCGGCCGACGTGCGGGCGTGGGCAGACGCCGACGTTCCGGCGTCGTTTCACGCCACACACGACGCCGTCGAGCGGACGTATCGGTACTTCCTGTACGCGCCGGACCTCGATGTCGAGCGGGCCGCCGAAGTCTGTACACAACTCTCCGGGGAACACGACTTCCACAATCTCACGCCCGACGAGACGGGCACCGAACGGGACCTCTCGGTGAGCGTCGAACGCGACGGCTCGTTTCTCGTCGTCGACTGTCGGGCCGGCGGCTTCGCCCGGGAACTCGTCCGCCGGGTGGTGTCGCTGCTCGAAGCCGTCGCGACCGGCGAGCGCGAGGCGGCGTTCCTCGAGCGGGTACTTTCGGCGGAGCGACTCTCCGGTCCCGACGGGGTCGCCCCCGCTGCCCCCGAACCGCTGGTGTTGCTCGACGTTCGCTACCGGGGCGTCGAGTTCACCGTCGACGAGGCAGCAGCCGAAAGCGTCCACGAGGTGTTCGACCGGCGGCGCCGCGAACGGTTGGCGGGCGCACGCGTCGCCGAGACGCTCGCGGGCGACCGACAGCGGGGATGACGACGGGTTTAGAAAGACACGCTTCGTAGTCGTGGCCATGAGTTCGGTTCCAGAACGGAGTGACATCGACGAGGCGTACACGTGGGACCTCACGGACCTTTTTGCCGACGACGAGGCGTGGGAGGACGCCTACGAGACGGTCGAAGAGCGACTCGAGGACCTCAGGGCCTACGAGGGCCGCGTCGCCGAGGACGCCGAAACCCTCCAAGAGATACTGGAACTTCGGGAGTCGGTGATGCGTGAGGTGTCGAACGTCGCCGCCTACGCGCGGATGCGGAAAGACGAGGATACGACGAACCAGCAGTATCAGGCGCTGTCGGCGCGGGCGCAGTCGCTGGCGGCCGACGCCTCTAGTGCGGCGAGCTTCATCGAACCCGAACTGCAGGAACTCGACCGAGCGGCGATAGACGAGTTCGTCGAGTCCAACTCCGACCTCTCGGAGTACGACCATTACTTCGACGACGTGTTGCGGATGAAACCCCACACCCGGTCGGCGGAAATCGAGGAACTGCTGGCGGATTTGAGCGAGGTGACGGGCGCGGCCGGCGACGTGTACAACATGCTGACGAACGCCGACATGGAGTTCCCCTCGGTCGATGTCGACGGCGAACCGCAGCGCATCACGCTGTCGAACTTCACGAAACTCCAGAAACACCCCGACCGGGACGTTCGCCGGCGGGTGTACGAGGCGTTCTACGACGAGTGGAGCGAGTACCGCAACTCGGTCGGGACGGCCTACAAAAACAGCGTGAAGGCCGACTCGAAACTCGCGGCAGCGCGGAACTACGACTCCGCACGGGAGGCCGCACTCGACGGCCCGAACGTCCCCGCTGAGGTGTACGACACGCTGGTCGAGACGGTGGAGTCGAACCTCGACGTGCTCCATCGACACGCCGACCTAAAACGCGACGCCCTCGGAGTCGAGGAGTTGAAGATGTGGGACCTCTACGCACCGCTCGCTGATTCCGAAAGTCCCGACCTCCCCTACGAGGAGGCCAAAGACCACGTCATCGACGCCGTCGAACCGCTCGGGGACGCCTATCAGGAACGGATGGCGGAGGGCTTGGAGTCCCGGTGGGTCGACGTCTACGAGACGGCGAACAAGCAGTCGGGAGCCTACAGCGGCGGCACCTACGACAGCCAGCCCTACATCCTGATGAACTATCAGGACGACATCGCCTCGATGTACACGCTGGCCCACGAACTCGGACACTCGATGCACTCGGAGTTGACGAGCGAGGAACAGCCCTACGTGTACTCCGGCTACGAGATTTTCGTCGCGGAGGTCGCCTCGACGGTCAACGAGGCGCTGCTCACCCACCACCTGCTGGAGACCGTCGACGACGAGACGTTCCGTCGGCACGTCATCGACGAGTACCTCGAACGGTTCCGGTCGACGCTGTTCCGACAGACGATGTTCGCCTCCTTCGAACACCGCGCTCACGAACTGAGCGAGGCCGGCGAGGCGCTGACTCCGGACCGACTCGACGGCATCTACCGCGACCTCAAGGAGGACTACTACGAACCCGCCGACGTCGACGACCATATCGCCCGCGAGTGGATGCGTATCCCGCATTTCTATCGCGCCTACTACGTCTACCAGTACGCGACGGGCATCTCGGCTGCCAACGCCATCGTCGACCGCATCCGTGAAGACGGCGAGGGGGCGGCGGCCGACTACCGCGAGTTCTTGCGGTCGGGCTCTCGCGAATATCCGCTGGAACTGCTCGAAACCGCCGGCATCGACATGTCGTCGCCGGCTCCTGTCGAGTCTGCCATCGAGACGTACGACGAGATGGTCGCCGAGTTCGAGCGACTCAGATAGCCACGGGGATTTCGACCGGTCGAAGAGAACGAATACCCCTGCAGGCGGTGTGTCAACCCCTACCGCAAGCGTCTCCCACACCCAAAGCCACTTTTAATCTCGAACGCGTAGCACCCATCAATGTCGCATAGTCCTTCGCTCCCCGACCGGCCGACGTTGGACCTCGACCCCGAGATGTCGGAGTCCGAACGGCTCTCGGCGCTTCGGGACCACTACATCGACGTCGCACGCGTCCACGACGAACTGTCGGCACAACTGGAGTCCGCACGGTCGCGGCAGTCGGAACTTCGCGAGGAGGTTTCGGCGCTCCAGGAGGAAAACGAGGCGCTGAAAACCTCCTCGCTGTACATCGCGACGGTCGAGGAACTCACCGACGACCAAGCGTTGCTCAAACAGCACGGCAACAACCAGGAAGTCCTCACGGACGTTTCGCCGCGGCTGTACGACCGCATCGAGGCCGGCGACCGCGTCGCCATCAACGACTCCTTCGCCATCCAGACGCTGTTGGACACCGAGACGGACGCCCGCGCACAGGCGATGGAGATTTCGGAGAAACCGGGCGTCGACTACGAGGACATCGGCGGTCTCGAAAGCCAGATTCAGGAGGTTCGGGAGGCAGTCGAGGACCCACTCACCAACCCCGAGAAGTTCGAATCCGTCGGCATCGAACCGCCGACCGGCGTCCTGTTGCACGGGCCACCGGGCACCGGGAAGACGATGCTGGCGAAGGCCGTCGCCAACCAGACCGACGCCACCTTCATCAAGATGGCCGGCTCCGAGTTGGTCCAGAAGTTCATCGGCGAGGGCGCACGCCTCGTCCGTGACCTCTTCGAGTTGGCCGCCGAACGCGAACCCGCCATCATCTTCATCGACGAAATCGACGCCATCGCCTCCAAACGGACGGAATCGAAGACCTCCGGCGACGCCGAGGTCCAGCGGACGATGATGCAACTGCTCTCCGAGATGGACGGCTTCGACCAGCGCGGCGATATCTCCATCATCGCGGCGACGAACCGCTTCGACATGCTCGACCGCGCTATCCTCCGTCCCGGCCGCTTCGACCGCCTCATCGAAGTGCCCGAACCGGACATCGAGGGCCGCGAACAGATTCTCCGCATCCACACCCAGCGGATGAACCTCGCAGACAGCGTCGACCTCGCGGAACTCGCCGAGGAAACGGAGGGCCTCTCGGGCGCCGAACTCGAGAGTCTCGCCACCGAGGCTGGCATGTTCGCCATTCGCGACAACCGTACCGAAGTGGTCGAGGCCGACTTCCTGGAAGCCCTCGATAAGGTTACCCGCGAGGAATCGCCCGGGAAACCCATTGCGTTCTACTGACGAACTCCTTTTTCGCCGCTCGCTTCGCTACCAGTCTATCATTCTCGTCGCGAACCAGTAGAGTCCGTAGATGCAGGCCGCGACGACGACGAGGGTGATGATGGGGCCTGCAACGTCTCGGGGGAGGCCGAGGGCCATCAGCGCCTCGGTGCCGAAAACGAGACTGATCGCGACGAGGAGAGCGGCGCCGACCAGCAGCGCCGAAAACAGCAGGCGGCCGAGTCGAGCGAGCGCGACGTTCCGTATCGCATCGAGAACCATACTGCTCGTGCTTCGCACACCGATAAAAAATTCGGGCCTGATTCGCTCGTCGAACCCGAGGAGTTGACGGTTGTTCGGGCGGTTCAGGCGAGGAAGACGTGTCGCGGTCGGCCGTCGAGGACTTCCCGGCCCCACTGGACGGTCTCACGGAAGTCCTCAGAGCGGAAGAAGGCCATGGCGTCGTCCTTCTCGCGCCACTGACTCGCGATGAACATGTCGTTCTCGTCGGTTTCGTTGACCATGAGCCGCGTCTCGAAGTGGCCCTCCATGTCGTCGAGGGCGTCGCCGACCTCCTCGAAGGTGTCGACGAACTCCTCGCGGTACTCCGGTTTGACGGTGTAGAACATCCCCATCGTGCTGAAGCCGCTTTCCTCGCCGGCGCGAGCGACGACGCCGGGCAACTCCGAGAGGAACCCGCCGGCGGTGTCGGCGGCCTCCTTGGTGTCCCAGATTGAGACGATAGCGGTTCGGTCGTCACCATGTTCATCGCCGTAGACGGCGGATTTGACGTGGGTGTCGTAGTGTTCGAACCGCTCCCGGAGGCCGTCGAGTTCCTCGCGGAGTTCCTCGGAGTCGGCCTCGGAGTACAACACCAGGGCATAGACGTCTTCGCCGTGCGGTTGTCCGGCGTAGATGTTCAATTCCTCCAGTTCCCCGCGGATGTCGTCGTCCTCGTCGGTACCGTAGGTGTCGGCCTCGTCGGCGCTGTCGGCCGATTCGTCCCCGAGGGCGGCGCCCACGCCGGGACCGGAACCGGGCAGGTCGGCGAGGAAGCCGGAGGCGGTGTTGGCGGCGCGTTCGTTGGCCCACAGCGAGACGACGGCGGTGTCCCCCGAATCGGCACGGACGGTCGTGAGGACGTGGGTGTCGTAGTGCTCGAAGTTCCCTCGGAGTCCGTCGACCTCGTCGACGAGGTCCTCCGCAGGAGTGTCGGAGTGGAACAGTAAGGCGTAGCCCGCATCAGGGTGTTCCGTCAAATCGATGCCGAAGCGGTGGACGCGACGCTGGAACTCCTCGACGTCGACTTCCTCGTGTTCGGGGCCACCGGTGTCGGGACGACCGCCGCCCGAGGAGTCCTGTTCGTCTTCGGAATCGCCCTCGGAATCGCCCGCAGTGGGCTCTTCGTCGTCGAGCGGCGCCCCGACGCCGCCGGTGACGCCCGGCAGGTCGGCGAGGAAGCCGGAGGCGGTGTTGGCGGCACGTTCGTTGGCCCACAGCGAGACGATTGCCACAGAGCCGTCGCTCGTTCGGACTTCGGTGAGGACGTGGGTGTCGTAGTGGTCGAAGTTCCCCCGGAGTTCGTCGACGGACTCTTCGAGGGTGCCGGCGTCGGCGTCGGATTCGAAGAGGAGGCCGTAGCCCGCGTCCGTTTCGGCTACGTCGACGCCGTAGGTACCGGCCCTCCGGGTGAACGTGCTGGGGGCGACGACCTCGTGGTCGGCGTCGGTCGAGGGCCGCCCGCCGCTGTCGTCCTCGTCGGTGCTGTGGTCTTCTTCGCTTTCGGCGTGCGAATTGGCGGACTCTCCGTCGGCGCTGTCGTCGGCCGGGACGGTCTCGCCGGCGAACAGCGCGCCGAGGTCGGACGACGGGAACCGACGGCCGACGTAGAATGGTCCGAACTCCGCGAACTTCGAGGAGGAGGGGTCGAACCGCATCTCGTACAGCAGGTGTTTGATGTCGGTCATGTCGTCGGCGAACAGCGTGACGCCCCACTCGTGGTCGTCGAGGCCGACGCTGCCGGTGATTATCTGGGTCACCTTGCCGGCGTACTCCCGTCCGATGTCACCGTGGGCGGACATGTACTCCTTGCGCTCCTCGAAGGGGAGGTCGTACCAGTTGTGCTCCGGACCGCGACGCTTGTCCATCGGGTAGAAACAGACGTGTTCGGCGTCCGGAATCTCCGGGTAGATGCGCTGTTTCATGTAGTTGCGCATCCCCGCGTCCTCGATGTCGTCGAGGCCGTCGGTGAGGTCCTCGTGCATGTACCCCGAAACCTCGGTGACGGAGACGTACGAGGAGGCACGTTCGGTGAATTCCGCGAGTGCCGTCGACTCGAAGCGGCGCTCGGCGCGGTCGAGGTGTTCCAGCGTCGGCCGCAGATGCAGTATCATGAGGTCGGCCTTGTGACCGACGATAGAGAAGACGGCCGACCCGCCCTCTTCGGCGTCGACCACCGCCTCGTGGTTCTGCAAGTAGTCGATGCCCTCTTCGAGCGCCCGCTGTCGGGTCCGTTCGGGTGCCTCGCGCCACGCGTCCCAGTCGATACGGCGGAGGTCGTGGAGCGCGTACCACCCTTCTTCGGTCCCCGGCGGTCGTCGTCGTACCATGGACGGACGTTCGGACGGCCGGATAATGGGGCTTTTGAGTCCGGCGAACGGCGAGCGTTCCGGAGCCGTAGTCTCCCCGACTACCTGATATAATACGTTAGATTGGTCTATAAAAGTTCTAAAAGAGTCTCAGGCGGTTTCTAAACAATTCATTTTTGCGGCTGAAACGTCGAGAACTGAGCGAACGGTGCTGAATTTATCGCAAGGCTCTGGCGTTTATATGGGGGTGGCGGACACAGAGAGAAGCGAGGAAAGTCCCTATGTCGAGCGCCACCCAATCGAACACCCCCTCCATCACGCCCGGACTCCCGCAGTTGGTGTCCGGCTGCATCGAACGACTCACCACCGGCGTCCGCGCGGCCGCGTTCTGGGCCGCCGCCCTGCTACCGCTCGTCGTCATCGCTGGGCTGGCGACGGGACTGGCCGGACAACATCCCGAAGCCCTCGCTGGTGCACTGGCACTGAACGCCGCCTGTGCGGTCGTCGGTCACGGCCACGCTCCCCAACGATGAGTACGAACGCCTCCACCCAATCGGCGTATCGCTCCCGGAAAGCGAAGCGACTCGTCGAGTACCTCCGTGCGGAGGCCGAACGCAACGACGGCGACCTCTACATCAAAGGGAAATTCATCGCCGACGACGTGGACCTCTCCCCGAAGGAAATCGGCGCGCTGTTGTCGAACCTCCAGGGGTCGGTCCACGGACTCACAATCGAGAAGTGGTCCTACACCTCCGCGACCACGTGGCGAATCTCCTCGGCCTGAATCGTTCGGCGCTCGCCGGTCCCCGTTTTTGCTTCCGTCCTACCCCAGTAGCTGCGGCACGAACAGCATCCCGAGGAGGCTGAGTATCATCGAGGCGCTGATGGCGACGGTCACCGCCGTCGCCACGGCCGGGTCCGGTTCGATCGGCAGTCGCGCTATCGTCGCCTCGACCGCCGACCGAAGGATGTGCCCGCCGTCGAGCGGATACGACGGGATGCAGTTGAAGATGCCGAGGTTCAGATTGACCCAGCCGGTCCAGAACAGCACGTTGATGAGTCCGAAGACGACGCCGGCGCTGAGCGGACCGGACACCGAATAGAAGTTCGAGATCTCGCCGTTGAACCCCGCGAAATTGTACGCGAGGTTGGGGTCGACGACGCTGGCGAACGGCAAGACGAGCACCGCAAAGGTTCGGGAGATGAACGTCGAGACAGGGTCGTCGCCCCAGCCGCTGCCCCCGAGGAGGGCGTGATACTGCGAGGCCGGGTAGGTGTCGATACCGAAGTCGTCGACGACGATGCCGCTCGTGCCCTGCTGGATGCCACCGACGCCGAGGTAACCGTATTCGCCTTGTGAATTCTCCCCAAGCGTCACCTCGTAGACGTGGCGCTCGCCGCTCCAGGGGTCGTCGCCGTCGCCGTGGTAGGCGACGACTTCGACGGTGTCGCCGGGTTCGGTCTCCTGAAGCACCGTCGAGAGCGCCTCGGGTGTCGGCGTCGGTTCGCCGGCGACGCTGTGGACGAGCATCGGCCGGTCGGGCGCTCCGCCATCGGCCCCCAATGGGTCGTCGGCGGGGACCGCACTGACGAAGACGCCGACCGGGAACTGTGTCGTCCCCTCGTCGGTGTCCAACTCGACGACCTCGTTGCCGGAGACGGCGGCTTCGAACTCCGATTGGGTGTACACCGGTTCGCCGTCGACGGCTTCGATGGTGGTCTCGGTTCCGAACGGTGCGTCGACGACCGCACGGGTGACCATCAGGCGGCGCTGGACGGTGACGGTCTCGCCGTTTCGCAACTCGACGGTCACCTCCCGATCGGCCTCGGCGAGGGCCGCGTCGAAGGATGCTTGGTCCTCGACGGGTTGGCCGTCGACGGCAGTAATCACGTCGCCGCGGTCGATACCGGGGTCGCCGGCATCGCTAGCCGGCGACCCCGGTAGCGTTCCGCCGATTGCGACACCTGGAACGACGGTAACGAGACTGGCGACGAGGCCGAACAGCAGCGCGAACGTAATCGCGGTGACGAGGAAGTTGTTCGTCACGCCGGCGGCGAACATCCGCGTCTTGCCGCCGCGGTCGGCCGACCGCTGGCTCTCTTCGTCGGGTTGGACGAAGGCACCGAGCGGGATGAACGCCAGCAGGGCGACGCCCATCGACTCGATTTCGATGTCCTCGACGCGACACAGAAGCCCGTGGCCCCCTTCGTGGACGACGAGCCCCACGAGCAGGCCGACGAGGATGTCAACGGCGGCGGCCCACGGGAGGAACTGATTGACGCCCGGGATGACGAGGGCGTCTTGGGGACGGGCGATGCGGGCGGCTTCGGGTGAGGTTATCGCACTGAACGCCGAGAACAGCACGGCGACGAACGACCCGACCATGATGACGACGGCGATGCCGACGCCGAGGTTGCCCCACGCGCGCCAGAATCGCTTGGGTTTGGCGAGCCACTCGAGGGCGGCCCGCCCGCGTTTCGTGTGGATGGTGAGAATCGGCCCCGACACCCGGAACGACGACGGCAACACTCCGCGGGCGTTCAGCGCCATCGCTACCGAGGTGTAGATGAGAACCCCGACCAGTATCCACAGCAGCGTGTTCATTACAGTTCCGTAGGGGCTCCGTGGTTCAAAAACCCGACCTTTCGGACACTCGTAAGGCGGTCCCACCGTTCGTGTCGAGGTCGGCTAGGCTTCCCGGCGGAGCCGTCGCGTCACGAACTCCTCGTCCATCGGCGCGAGGAACGGTCCGAGACGTGGCCCCTGTGATTCGTCGAGGAACAGCCGGTAGCCGGCCTCGAAGAAGTCTCCGACGGCAACGTCGTTTCGCTTTGCGGTTTCGTAAATCTCCCCCTGTAGCGAATCCGCGTCGGGGGATTCCGCCTCGATGAAGTCGGCGAGGTCGTCGAGTGCGGCCCCGACGCCGCCGTCGAACTCGACCTCGGGGAGGTCCTCGGCCAGTCGGTAGTTGAACTCGTTGTCGGTGCGTTCGGCCCACGCACGGGCTTTCTCGACGCGTGCGAGTGCGGCTTCGAGTTCGGCGTCGGTGGCGTCGGCCGGCAGATGTCCCGACCGGCGGGCCATCTGAACCCGGAGGTCGCGGTTGTCCGTCATCCCGAGGACGGCCGCGAACGTGTAGGGGATGCGGACGGGCGGGGTTTCGCCAACCTCGTCGACGACCATCGGGTAGGCGCGGTCGGCGCGTTCCCGTTCGTCCTCGTCTGCGTCGTCGGTGGTGCCGTAGTAGACGCGCTCGAAGCGGTCGAACTCCTCGACAAGTCGGTCGATATTGTCGACGTTGAAGTCACGCTGTTTCTTCGGGTTCTTCGTGAAGAAGTAGCGCAACACCGGCACCTCAAGCAGTTCGAGCACCTCCTCGACGGTGATGATGTTGCCGGCCGACGACGATAGCGCGTCGCCGTTCAGCGTGAACCACTCGTACACCATCGGAACGGGCGGCTCGAATTCGAACACCTCGCGAGCGACGGTCTCCCCGGAGGGCCACGACCCCTCGGCGTGGTCCTTCCCGAACGGCTCGAAATCCACTCCCAGCGTGAGCCACTGGGCGGGCCACTCGAAGCGCCACGGGAGTTTCCCCTCCCGGAAGGTGGCCGTTCCCTCGTGGCCACAGCCCTCTATCGTGTCGTCGCCGGCCTGTACGTCTTCACAGACGTAGTCGACGGTTTCGGCTTCGAGGTCGATTCCGGTGATTGTCTCGGTGAGGTTGCCACACTCCGAACACTGCGCGAAGAAGGGGACGTAGGAGTCGTCGACCTTGTCCTGGAACTCGCCCAACACCTCGCGTGCCCGGTCGCGGTGTTCGAGGACGTGCCGGACGGCGTCGTCGAACTCGCCCGATTCGTAGAGGTCGGTGTTGGAGACCACGTCGATGGGGACGCCGACGGCCTCGGCGGAGCGGGAGAGGAGTTCGGTGAAGTGGGCGCCGTAGGAGTCACAGCAGCCGAAGGGGTCGGGGATGTCGGTGTAGGGCTTTCCGAGGTTGCGGCCGAGTGCGCCGGCGTCGACCTCGCCCAGTCCGACGACGTTCCACTCGAGGTCCGCGAGCTTTCGGGGGAGTTTCCGGAGGCGGTCCTTGTCGTCGGTGGTGAACACCTGCCGGACCTCGTGGCCGCGTTCCCGGAGGGCCTCGGCGACGAAGTACCCGCGCATGATTTCGTTGAAGTGGCCGAGATGTGGGACGCCGGAGGGAGAGACGCCACCTTTGACGATGATGGGCTCTTCGGGGTCGCGGGCCTCTATCTCGTCGGCGACTGCGTCGGCCCAGAAGGCCCGCTGTCGGCCGGTTCCGATGTCGTAGAGGTCACTCATTCGGGACGACCTCGGTGCCGTCGAAGGCGTCACCGGCGACGGCGTCGGCGATTCGGTCGGGGTCGGTTCCGTCGAGAACGACGGCTCTGAGCCCCGAACGCTCGATGATTTTCGCGGCGAGTAAGTCGACCGGCGCGTTCGACCCGGCGGCGGTCTCGATACTGGAGATGACGTCGACGAGTTCGCTTGCAGTCAGGCGGTCGTAGCGTTCGGCGTCGTCGACCTCCTTCGGGTCAGCCGAGAAGACGCCCGGAACGCTCGTCGCGTAGATGAGCAGGTCGGCGTCCACCATCTCCGCCAACAGCGCCGAGACGGCGTCGGTCGTGTGGCCGGGAACTGTCCCGCCCATGACCGCGACTTCGCCGCGTCGAAGGGAGGCGCGGGCGGCTTCGTGGGATTCGGCGGGTTCGGGAGTCGCCGAACTGTCGAGGGCCGTGACGAGCAGTCGCGCGTTCAACCGGGTCACGTCGATGCCGAGGGCGTCGAGGTCGTACTCCGAGGCTCCGAGTTCGCGGGCGGTACCGATGTAGCGCCGTGCGACGCCCCCACCGCCGACGACGGTTGCGACCTCGTGTCCGTCCTCGACGAGCCCGTCGATGACGGTGGCGTGGCCTCGGACCCGCTCGGGGTCGAGGTCGGGTGCGAGTACGCTCCCGCCGATAGAAACGACGATTCTCATTAGGTTCGGGTTGCCGTGTTTCGGTCTTAAGGGTTGTCAACATCTCCGACACCTACAAGCCCCAGCGGTCGAAGGAACACGCTATGTACGCGTTCGCCCTGCTCGGCGATGGTGCCGAGCGCGCAGTAGAGCGACTGGCCGTCGCCGTCGAGGGCCGTGTCGGCATCGTTCGGGTCGGCGAGACCGCCACCGACGGCGGCGTGACGGCCGGATACGGGGACACGGAGTACGTCGTCGACGAGCGGTGGCAAGCCACCGGCGACGGCCTGTCCGTTTCGGACGCTCTCGACCGACTGGCGCCCGACCACGACTACGCGGCAGTCCTCGGTGACGACGAAACCGGGTTACCGACGATTGCAGTCGGTGACGGGGTCGACGACGCGGTCTTCGAAGCCGACGACGCGAGGAGTTTCGATACGGAGGCGGCCATCGAGGCGATTCACGGGACCGAACCACACGAGACGCTCGAATCGCTCGTCGCCGAGGTCAAACGGTCACAGTCGGCCGACTACGCTGGCGCCATCGCCACCTTCACCGGGCGGGTGCGGGCCAAAGAGGACACCGCAGACGACCGGACCCACTACCTCGAATTCGAGAAATACGAGGGCGTCGCCGAGCGGCGCATGGACACCATTGAGACCGAACTCGAAGAACGAGAGGGAATCCTGAACGTACGGCTCCATCACAGGACGGGCCGGATTCCGGACGGAGAGGATATCGTGTTCGTGGTCGTCCTCGCCGGGCACCGCCGAGAGGCGTTCCGGTCCGTCGAGGACGGAATCGACCGACTGAAAGACGAGGTGCCGCTGTTCAAGAAGGAGGTAACCGACGACGAGACGTTCTGGGTCCACGAGCGCGAGACGTAGGTGTGCGCCGAGGCAGTTGCTGGCGTGTAGCCGTGGTAAATTTGAGGTGAAATTGACCGATAAATAACTGATTTGGCGCCCCTCACCGACGATAAGGCCCGTATTAATTGCAAACAATATAGTTATGCAAAAATATTTGAGAAGAATTTATAAAACGTCTAAAGGTTCCTAATTGCTTTGTGAAACGTCGATACGTTTCCGCAAAACGTCCGAATCGATGCGAAGCGGCCCTAAGGTTCCTTCCTTTATATGTTGATACGGAAGATAGCCGTAAGTGAGGAGATAGAAAATGAGCGCAACTATGGAAGCCTCCACGGACACCAAGGAAGGTCGCCTCCGAACGTACCTGCGTCAGCGAGTGGAGGACGGTGAGGTCTACATCAAGAGCAAGTTCATCGCCGACGACGTGGACCTTTCCCCGAAAGAAATCGGTGCGCTGATGGTGAAACTGCGCGACTCCGCCACCGACATCGAAGTCGAGAAGTGGTCCTACACCTCCGCGACCACGTGGCGAGTCAGCCCGGCCTGAGGCGGCATCGAGACACAGTCCCACCGAGGCAGGCGCTTGCTTGCGCTCGGTCCCCGTTTTTCTGCCCCTGTCAGGGGATTTATCCGCGGCAATCCCCTTCCGTAGCGTGATGACCACTGCCGAACCGGCGTCGGATCACGAGGGACCGCCGCCGGAGGCCCTCCTGCCGTCGTTCCGCGTCACCGACGTGGAACGAGACGACGACCGACTCATCTACTACGGTCGTCCCCAGACCGAGTATCAGCGGCTCGAACAGCAACTGTGGCCGCTGTTCCGGGAGTACGGCTACGAGGTACGACTCGATGTCGTCTCCGACAGCGAACCCGACCCGATAACGGGCGTCGCGGTGACGGAGAACCGACAGGCGCTCGTCGCTGAACCCCGAAGCGTCGGCGTCGACAGCGTCCCCTGGACCAACGTCGTGATGTTCGTCGCGACGGTTCTCACGACGCTGTACGCCGGTACCATCTGGTACTATCAATCGGTCGAGGGGCCGCTGGACCTCCTCGCCGGCTGGCCGTTTTCGCTTGCGGTTCTCGGTGTCCTCGGTGTTCACGAGTTCGGCCACTACGCACTGTCTCGGTACCACGATGTCGAGGCGAGCCTTCCCTACTTCATCCCCGTACCGACGTTCATCGGCACGTTTGGCGCCGTCATCAAGATGAAGGGCCGCATCCCGAACCGGAAGGCGCTGTTCGACATCGGTGTTGCGGGGCCGTTGGCGGGTCTCGTCGCCGCCGTCGGCGTCGCCATCTTTGGGCTGTATCAGGACCCGATTCCGGTTCCGCCGGAGGTGCTGAACAGCGAGAGCGCCATCCAACTGGAACTCGGATACCCGCCGCTGTTGCAGTTCCTCTCGTGGGTGACGGGACAACCGCTGACCTACGAGAACCCCGCGTTGGTGGCGAGTCCCATCGTCTTCGGCGCGTGGATTGGACTGTTCGTCACGTTCCTCAACCTCATCCCGGTCGGCCAACTCGACGGCGGCCACATCATCCGGTCGATGGTCGGCGAGCGCTCCGAGACGATTGCCGCGCTCGTCCCCGGCGGGCTGTTCGCTCTCGCCGGCTACCTGTACCTGTTCACCGGCGTCAGTTCGAATGCGCCGTTCCTGTGGGTGTTCTGGGGCCTCATCGCGCTTGGGTTGGCGTACGTCGGACCGACGCGACCGGTGTTCGACGAACCCCTCGATAGAAAACGGATGGCTGTGGGCGTCCTCACCTTCGTCCTCGGTGCGCTGTGTTTCACCCCGGTTCCGTTCGAACTCATCGGTGCGTGAAGCCGCGGTCCGAAAGCGGCTCTCCGTCGGACAGAACATCGCCGTCCGTGACCTCGCCGATTCGTGTCACCTCGACCGGGGCGGCCGCTCTGAGGCGGTCGACAGCATTCTCCGGTGCGGTGAACACTAACTCGAAGTCCTCGCCGAAGTGAAGTCCCAACTCACGTCGCATGGCGTTGTCCTCGACAACATCGTCCACCGCCGGGTCGATAGGGATGTCGTCGTAGCGAACCGAAAAACCGCAGTCGCTCGCCGCCGCGAGTTGGTGCAGCGAGCGCGCGAGGCCGTCGCTGGAGTCCATCATCGCGGTAGCGTCGTCGCCGACCGCTCGGCCGGCAGCCACCCGTGGCTCGAACTGGAACAGTTCGTTCGCCCGCGCAGTCTCGCCGTCCTCGAACAGTTGGAGGGCAGCCCCGCTTCGACCGACCGAACCGGTCACACAGACGGCGTCGCCGGGAGCGGCACCGGTACGATAGACGGGGTCGTCGCTTCGGCCCACCACTGTCGTGGCGACGGTGAATTCGTCGTGGCCGTCGAGGTCACCGCCGACGTATTCGGCGTCGACGGCTTCACACACGTCGGTACAGCCACGAAGGAACGCTGCTATCTCCGTCTCACGGAACGACGGCGCACCGTACACCGCGACGGCTGCCGTCGCCTCGGCGCCCATCGCGGCCACGTCCGACAGGGAGGCCCCGACTGCTCGCCAGCCGGCCGTATAGCGGGTCGTTCCGTCGGGGAAGTCCGTCGTCTCGTGGAGCATGTCGGTCGTCACGACGAGGTCGTCGAGAACCGCACAGTCGTCGCCCGACCCCTCGACGTACTCGCCGACGAGCGAAAGCGCCGCCCGTTCGTCCATATCCGAACCTCTCCCCCTGCGGTCAAAGGGCCATCGGTGCGTTCAAGCGCCCGACGGCCGACCGGCAGGTATGGCGCTGGACGTTCGTGCGACCGTCGCGGGCTTTCTCGGCGCCGTGGTCGTGTTGGCCGTCCTCGCGGTCGTCGTCGGCGTCGGAGAACTGCTGTCGACGCTTTCGATGGCGCGTCCGCCGCTCGTCGGTGCCGTCCTCGTGGCGGCGTCGCTGTGGCTGTTCGCGTGGGCGCTGGCGCTTCTGACGGTACTCGACGCCCTCGATGCTCACATATCCGTTCTGCAATCGGTTGCGGTCTACGCCGGCGTGTTGTTCTCCAACAACGTCACGCCGTTCGGTCAGGCCGGCGGCGAACCGGTGAGCGCGCTCCTCATCTCGGAGGCCGCCGAGACGGAGTACGAGACGGCGCTGGCCTCGATTGCCAGCGCCGACGCGCTGAACTTCGTTCCGTCGACGGCGCTGTCGCTCGTCGGCGTGGCGTACTTTTCCGTCGCCGCGACGGCCGGGACCGAGGCGCTGCAGTGGGCGGCGGCCGCGGCCATCGGGTTGGCGGTCGCCCTTCCGGTCGTCGGCTTCCTCGGGTGGCGGAACCGCGGACAACTCGAAACCGCAATCGGACGAGCAGTAACGCCGATTGCGCGAGCCGTGGGTCGGTACGTCCCTCGAGTCGACCCTCCCGAACGGACGGCGGTCGAACGCCGCGTCGGTGGGTTCTTCGAGTCGATAGAGGCCGTCGCGACCGACCGGTCGACACTGCTCGCTGCGCTCGGCCTGTCGTCGCTGGGGTGGCTGGCGCAGGCATCGGCGCTGTGGCTGTCGCTGTACGCCCTCGGCGTCACGGCACCGATAGCGGCCGTCCTCGTCGCGGTTCCCGTCGGTGCGATGGCCAGCGTCACGCCGCTTCCGGGCGGACTCGGCGGCATTGAGGCCGCCCTCGTCGCCCTGATCGTCCCGCTGGCCGGCGTCAGTGGAGCGACCGCTGCGGCGGCGGTGGTTCTCCATCGCGGGGCGATTTATTGGCTTCCGACGCTTCTCGGCGGTGGCGTCGCCTCGGCGCTCGGCGTCGGCCGCGTGTGACCGCCTCACGACCGCCCTCGGGGGAGACCAACAGCGTTAAACGCGGGCGACGGGAATCGAATCGTAATGACGACGCTCTACGACGTGCCCGCTGAGGACCTCATCGAGGCGGTCGCCGAGAAGCTCGAATCCGAACTGGACGAACCCGAATGGATCAACTACGGTAAGACCGGCATCAGCCGCGAACTCCCGCCCGAACAGGAAGACTTCTGGGCGCGACGCGCCGCCAGCCTCCTGCGGAAAGTCGCCGTCGACGGCCCCGTCGGCGTCCAGCGACTCCGCACCCACTACGGGAAGTCCGTCAACGGGACGACCCGTTACCGCGTCCGTCCGGACCGCAAGACCGAGGGCTCCGGCAACGTCATCCGCACCGCTCTCCAGCAACTCGAAGACGCCGGCTACATCGACTCCTACGAGGGCCGCGGCCGCACCGTCAGCGGCGAGGGGAAGGCCCTCCTCGACGAGACCGCCGAAGAGGTCATCGAGGAACTCGACCGGCCGGAACTCGAGCGTTACGCCTGAACCTTTTTCCACGGTCGCTGGGAGCAGCCGGCAAAAACGTCCATCAAAAAGACACTTCGACCCGTACCTCCGACTTCGGGATACGTTCGTCCGCTTCCGACGAGGAATCGAGGAAGAACGCGCCGGTGGGTGTGGCCGAACGGAATCTGCCATACTGAAGAAACTCGGAGGGCACTATTTTTCACTCCGCACGAGTAACGGGTAGATATGAGCGGCGAACCCACAGACGAGGACCTCGAAGAACTGCGCAAGAAGAAGATGGAACAGCTCAAAGACCAGCAGGGTGGCGAGGGACAGGCGGAGGCCGCCGAGGCCCAACGCCAGCAGGCCGAAGCCCAGAAGAAGGCCGTCCTCCGGAAGGCGCTGACAGACGGCGCTCGCAAGCGGCTCAACACGGTCCAGATGTCGAAACCGGAGTTCGGCGAAAAGGTCGAACAACAAATCGTTGCGCTGGCCCAGAGTGGCCGACTACAGGGCAAAATCGACGAGGAGAAGATGAAGGAACTCCTCTCGGAGATGAAACCCGACTCCCAGAGCTTCGACATCAAGCGCCGATAGATGGAGTGCGGACTGCTGTTCAGCGGCGGGAAGGACTCCTCGTTGGCCGCGTTGCTGCTCGACCGGTTTTACGATGTGACGCTCGTCACCGCTCACTTCGGCATCACCGACGACTGGAAACACGCCCGCGAGGCCGCTGACGCGCTCGGCTTCCCGTTCGACGAAATCGAGATGGACAGCGAGTTTGCCGACGATGCCGCCGAGCGGATGCGCGAGGACGGGTTCCCACGGACCGGCATCCAGCAGGTCCACGAGGACGCTCTGGAGGCGGTCGCCGCCCAATACGACGTGGTCGCGGACGGAACACGTCGGGACGACCGCGTTCCGACGGTGTCGCGGGCGGTGGCCCAGAGCCTCGAGGACCGAAACGGGGTCGATTACGTCGCTCCGCTGTCGGGATTCGGCCGAAGCGCGGTCGACCGGCTCGTCGACGAACATCTCGTCGTCGAGTCTGGCCCGAGCGAAGAGATTCCGAAGGGCGACTACGAAACGGAGCTCCGGGCGCGCATCCGCCAGCGGTGGGGTGGCGACACGGTCCGAGAGGTGTTCCCCGACCACGAGCAGACGAGAGTGGTGGGGCGCAACGAGACCCAGACCGGCGGGAAGGGTCTCGGGGAAGCGAGTGCCTCGGAGAAGTGAGCGTCGAGCAGAGCGAGCCGTGAACAGCGAGACGGATGTCCGTCGGGCCGCCCGCAAATCGGCGCACAGCTTTTTGCCCCACCGTGTCATACGCTCCCACATGAAGTTCGTCATCGTCGGGTACGGTCGAGTCGGGATGCGCACCACGGACATCCTGGTGAACGAGGGTCACGATGTCGTCATCGTCGATGTCGACTCCGAGAAGGCTCAGCAGGCCCGCGACGCGGGGTTGGAGGTCATCGAGGGTGACGGGGAGGACGAGCGGGTCCTCGAACGCGCCGACCTCGACGAAACCGACGCACTCGCGGCTTTGTCGGGGGATTTGAACGTCAATTTCACTGCGTGTATGATAGCCAACGGCCACGGCTGTCGGACGGTGTTGCGAATCGACGAGGACTACCGACAGGAAATTTACGAGAAGTACGCGGCCGACGTCGACGAGGTGGTGTACCCCGAGCGGATGGGTGCTGCGGGTGCAAAGACGGCGCTCCTCGGCGGGAACCTGAACGTGCTCGCCGACCTCACCGAGCATCTGACCGCAACGAGCATCGACATCCCCTCGGAGTCGCCGGTCATCGGCCAGCGGGTCGTCGAGTTGGACCTCCCCGGCAACGCTCGGCTGTACGCCCACGGCCGACGCAAGGAACCGATGACGATTCCGCTCCCACAGACGAGAATCGAGGCGGGTGACCGCGTCGCGCTCATCGCCGAACAGAGTTCCCTTGAGTCGGTCCAGACGATGCTAACCGGGTAACGTCCGTTGGCGACGTGAAAAGCTCGGGCGCGCGATGGGGAGGATGGGGAAAGTTTGAGGCCGTCGGTGCGCGCCCATCCGTTGGGTGGTCGGGGTGTCACATAAATCCGCGTCAGACGGACGTGTGACTGGCGGCACGAGCCGCTTTCTCGCCGTCGCGAGAAACGACCGATGGTTTCGTCTCCGCCCGCTCGAAATCATATGTAGTTTCTGAAAACTGACATATGGCTGCCGGCGAAGGGTGAGCCATGGCGACGGTCGGGTCCACGGAGGGAGGGTTCGCGTTCGATTACAGTGAGGTGACCGGCGCCATTGGCGATTCGATGACGGTGTTGCCGTTGGTCGTCGCACTCGGGGCGCTGACACCGGCGTCGCTGCCGCATCTGTTGGGCGGGTTCGCGGTCTTTCAGGTCATCTGGGGACTCTACTACGGCCTTCCGCTGTCCGTCGAGCCGATGAAGGCGCTTGCGGGCCTCGCCATCGCCGGCGCCATCGGCTACGGCGAGTTGGTCGCTGCGGGTCTACTCGCTGGTGGTGTGCTACTCGTTGCCGGTCGAACCGGTGCAGTTTCGCGGGTCGCGGCTGTCGTCGGCGAACCGGTCGTCCGCGGCGTCCAGTTCGCAGTCGCCTGTCTGCTGGTCGTCGCGGCGGCGGACCTCGTTGCCGCCGCACCGAGCGTCGCCGCCGTCGGCGTCGGTGTCGCAGTCGTGGTCGCGGTCGTCTCCCGCCGCGCCGTCGCGCTCGCCGTTCTCGCCATCGGCTTGGGGTGGGCCGCCGTGACGACGGGCGTTCCCGCTCTCTCCGTCCCGTCGATGGCGCTGTTCCCGAGCGGCCTCCCGAGGCTTTCCGTCGGCGCCATCGAGGGCGTCGCCGCTCAGTTGGCGATGACGGTCGGCAACGCCGCCGTCGCCACGTCGCTTCTGCTCGCCGACTACTACGACGCCAACGTTTCACCCGACCGTCTGGCTGAGAGCATGGGGGCGATGAACCTACTTGCGGTTCCGCTCGGCGCGCTGCCGATGTGTCACGGTTCCGGCGGCCTCGCCGGTAAACACGCTTTCGGTGCCCGCACGGCGACGGCCAACGTCTTCGCCGGATGTCTGTACGCCCTCCTCGCCCTCCTCGCCGGCCTGCTCGTCGCGTTTCCGATGGCGCTGCTCGGCGTGCTGTTGGTCGTCGTGGCGCTGTCGCTCGCTCAGACGGCGTTCGCATCGACCGACAGGTGGCTGTTCGTCGCCTCGGTCGGCGGTCTGGCCGTCCTCACCAACGTCGGCGTCGCCTTTCTGGCGGGTGCTGTCTGGTGGGTATTCCGTTCCCGGGCGCCGCGCTTTTCGTCGTTGAACGACGAGTGGTGAGTATGTCTTGGGAAGACCTCTTCGAGCGGGCGGAGGCGTACGACGTGTCCCTCGAAGACGTGACTGAAACCCTTCGAAAGCGACGCGATGACCGGTAACGACCACGACCCCGACTACACTCGAATCGTCGCCGACGCCGACGTGCTGGCGGCGGACCTCCTCGTCGGTGGCGCCTCGCGGGCGACGCTCGATGTCCTCCGGGCGCACTCGTGGCTCACGCTCGTCGCGACCGAGCGGCTTTTCGACGACGCGGAGGCCGTCGTCGCCGAGTTGGCCGATGAGTCGCTGGCCGCCGACTGGCGCGAGCACCTCGAAGAGTGGGCCGTCGTCGTCGAGCAACCCGAGGGTGACCATCCGGCGCTCGCGGCAGCCTATCGCGGAAACGCCACTCAGGTCGTCTCCTTGGACGAGCGACTGTTGGGTGCGAAAGCCGCCGCGGCCCTCGGCGGGCGAATCGACGTGAGCGTCCGTCCACCGGATGCTTTCGAGCGCCTTTTCGACCCCAAGAGCATCTATGAACTGGCCTTCGAGGAGCAGTATCCGGGTCCCGACAGCGACTCTCGACGTTAGTCGGGGGTATTGAGGTTCTTCGCGGTCCGTCCGGTGAAGCGGTTCGGGAGGACGTTCGAAATCCGGGTGAGGAGTTTGTACTTCCAGCCGGTGACGACGACGGTGTCGTCCGCCTGCAGTCCATCGTAGCCGGCTTTCGCGACCATCTCGACGTCCTGCATCGACCCGCTCCCGAGCGGCGTGTTCTCGTTTTCGGCGCGGGACTGAAACTCCGTCTCGACGGGGCCGGGACACAACACCGTCACCGTGACGCCCTCCGTTCGGAGTTCCTCGGCGATACCCTCCGAGAAGTTCTTCATGTACGCCTTCGAGGCGTAGTAGATAGCCATGAACGGCCCGGGGAACCACGCGGCCGTCGAGGCGACGTTCAGGACGCCGCCGTGGCCCCGGTCGGCCATATCCCTACCGTAGCGATGGACTAGCTCGGTCGGCGTCACCACGTTCAACTGCAGTTGGTCGAGTTCCCGGTCGAGGTCGTTGTCGACGAACGCGCCCTGCGTCCCGATGCCGACGTTGTTGACGAGCACATCGACTTCGATGTCCCGGCGTTCGGTCTCTTCGTACAACGCCGCCGGTGCTTCCCGAGTCGAGAGGTCCTGAACGACCGTGTGGGTTTCGATACCATGGTCTTCTTCGAGCGTCTCGGCCAGTGCGTGGAGTTTCTCCTCGCGGCGTGCGACGAGGACGACGTCGTGGCCGCCCGCGGCGAACTGCTTGGCCAGCGCCTTCCCGATTCCCGCCGACGCGCCCGTCACGAGCGCGGTTCCATCGACTGCCATACCCGAGTGCCGTCCGAGACCGCCCTAAAGCTACGGGCGGGCTATCCGGGCCGTTTAATCCAGTCGGCGGTTCGCGTACCACTCGGCGAACTTCCCCAGGGCGCGACCGCGGTGTGAGATTGCGTTTTTGCGTTCGGCGCTCATCTCGGCGAAGGTGGTGCCGTCGTGTTCGAAGATGGGGTCGTAGCCGAAGCCACCCTCTCCGCGCGGTTCGACGATGGTTCCGGGGACCGCCCCTGTGAACAGTTTCACGGGCAGGTCGCTTCCAGCGACGGTGTCGTCCGTCGTCGCACTCGCCCGGTCGTCGGCCGAGAGGTCCTGTCCGCGGCGCTCGCCTGTGTCGACGGGTTCGGGCGAGGCCTCGAAGCCCTCGCCGTCGCAGTAGGCGATGACACACCGGAACTGCGCTCGGGTGGCGTCCTCCCCTCGCGCGAGTCGGCCCACCCGTTCGATTCCCAGCGTGTTCTCGACGTACGCCGAATACGGGCCGGGAAATCCGTCGAACCCCTCGATGTAGAGGCCGGCGTCGTCGACGATGACCGGTTCGTCGGCGAACTCGAAGGCCGACCGGGCGCCCTCCGCGGCGACGGCTTCCAGCGAATCGGCCTGTATCTCCGGATAGTCGTAATCGAGCGCAGCGATGTCGTCACCGAGGTACTCCTCTGCCTCCCTGACTTTCCCCTCGTTCGTCGTCACGTACCGAAGCATGGAGATCGGTTCGGCGGGAGAGCGAAAAGCCCCACCGATACGAGACGGCAGCGGTCGCGTTTCGCTGCCACCCTGAGGCTTATGCGCGTGTGAACCGTACGCACGGCCGATGACCGATTCGGATGCGGACCCGGACGAGATTCGCGACGTGCTGTTGGAGTACTCCGACCACCGGGCCGTCCGCAACGTGTTCAGCGCCCACCGTGGACAGGGGTCGGCGGACCTCACTGACTACGTCGAGGCGATGCGGGCAACCGACGGCACACTCGCACTCGTCGCCAGCGATGGCGCCGCTGACGTGTACGCCCGCTGGGACGGCCGCGGCGCACGCTACGAGCATTTGACGCTGTGGCCGCCGTGGAGCATCGGCGGCTACGACCACAAGGACAGCGCGACGCTGGCGACGTATCTCGGCCAAAAAGACGACCTCCGGCCGACGCTCCACGACTACACGCCCTTCGCCGACCAGCAGGTACTGTCGAGTCTCTCACACCGAATCTGGCCCTGAGCGGGGAACTCAGTAGTCGTCGTACGTCGGCCGGTCGTACTCGCCGGGGAACGCCTCGAGTGGCACCTGTTTCTGGTCGCCCGACGCCATGTCCTTCAGCGTCACGGCGTCGTCTGCGAGGTCCTGTTCGCCCACGACGACGACCGTTTCGGCGTTGATACCGTCGGCGTAGCCGAGTTGGTCACCGAACCCGCGACCCGTCAGATTCGACTCGACGACGTTGCCGGACGCCCGGAGTTGACGGGCGATATCGGCGGCGACGTCGCGGGTGTCACCGACCGTCAGGACGTAGTAATCCGTCGTCAGTTCCTCCTCGGGCCAGACGCCCGCCCGCTGACACAGCAGGCTCAGGGTGGCGTGGCCGATGCCGACGCCGACCGCGGGCGTCGGTTGGCCGCCGAACCCCTCGATGAGGTCGTCGTAGCGACCGCCGCCGAACACCGACCGCGACACCTCCCCGGCGGTGTCGAAGCACTCGAAGACGACCCCGGTGTAGTAATCCAGTCCGCGGGCGGTCTCCAAGGAGACCGTACAGAACTCGTCGGCACCGAAGTCGTCGGCGGCGTCGAGCACTGCACGCAGGTTCTCGACGGCCGACGCCACGCGGTCGGTGCCGGCGAACTCGACGAGGTCGTCGAGGTCGTCGGTCGCCAACACCGCATCGAAGGACTCCGCTTCCTCCCGTGTTAGACCGGCCTCGACGAGCAACTCGTGGTACTCCGCGTCGTCTATCTTCTGGCTCTTGTCGACAGCGCGAATCGCATCGGCGATATCCACGTCGCTGTCGAGGGACTCCAACAGGCCACCCAATATGTCGCGGTGGGAGACCCGGAACTCGAAGTCCTCGGCGGTCAATCCGAGTTCGGTCAACACGTCGGCGGCGGCCGCGAGGATTTCTGCGTCGGCTTCGGGGTCGGAGACGCCGAAGATGTCGACGTTCGTCTGGTAGAACTCCCGGAACCGGCCCTGCTGGACCTGTTCGTAGCGCCAGAACGGCCGCGTCGAGAACCACTTGATGGGCTTCTGTAACGCCTGCTGTTTGGCGACGACCATCCGTGCGACCGTCGGCGTCAACTCCGGCGTCAACGCGACGTTTCGGCCGCCTTTGTCCTCGAAGGTGTACAGCTCTTCGACGATTTCCTCGCCCGATTTGTCGACGTACATCTCGGTCCGCTCCATCGCCGGCGTCCCGACCTCTCGGAAGCCGTACCGACGCAGTTGCTCCTCTACGGCGTCGGTGACCTCCCGCCGGGCAGACATCTCGCCGGGGTAGAAATCGCGGAACCCCTTCAGCCGGTCGTACATGCCAACGGCTTCGAGAGGGGAGGCACTAAAAGGTGCGATTGTGCGTGGGAAGCGAGGCGTTCGCTACTCACGGCGGCCGCTGGCCGCCGTTCGTTCGAGGCTTTTCTCTTCGGTCAAAGCCTCGCTAGTCGTCAACAACGACTTCGACAGGCTCTTCGGTGTCGTCCTCGGTCGCGGCTTCGCTGGCCTGTCGCTGCTGGTAGAACAGCGCGCCGGCGACGGCCAGCACTATCCACGACCGCCAGTTGGCGAGGTTGAGCGTGTAGCCGATGCCGAACGGCTTCTCGACGAGCATGCCCTCGTCGGGTTGCCAGTAAGCGCTCATCATCCGTCCGAGCGACGGTCGTTCGAAGTTGTACGGCACGCCGAACAGTTCGCCGGACTGCGGCTTGTCGGTCATGTCTCGCCGTACGGCGGGCCGGAACTTATAGCCACGCCCCTCGCCACGACTCCGCCTCACATTGCGGTGTCACTGGTATCGCCCGCGGCCCTCTATCTCCCGTAACTGCTCGACGGCACGGGCGTCGCCCGCTTCGCGATAGGCGTCCTCGAAGGCCTCGAGTAGCTCGGGTGCGTCGTCGGCCGTCCCACTCAACGCCCCCTCGAAGACGTGGAGGTCCATCGCGTAGTCCTCGATGTCGTCGGTGTAGTATCCCAGCCCGAAGTCGATGAGGTAGGTCCGGTCGCCGTCTTCGCCGCCGACGCGGGCGTTCCGCGGCGTCGGGTCGCCGTGGACGAATCCGGCCTCGTGACAGCGAGCGAGATGGTGCCCGACATCGCGGACGCCGGATTCGTCGAGATCGTCTCGCAAGTCCGCATCGCCGACGTACTCGAAGACGAGCCGACCTTCCGTGGGGTCGACGTCGAAGACGACCGGCGTCGGTACGCCGAGGCGTCGGGCCTCGCTCGTGAGTCGGGCCTCCGAGCGCGTCCGTCGCGTCCGGAGCGCTGCGTCGAGTTCCGGATGCCGGTACGGCTTCGAGAGTCGCTGTTTGTGCGCCCGCCGGCCGTCGAGGTCGACGACCGCCTCCGCGCCCTGCTGGCGGTCGTCGTCGGCGACCGGCTCGGCGACGGCCTCCCCGGAGCGCCACGTCACCGCCACTTCATCGGGTCGGAAGTTCGGCAACACGCGGGAGTCGCCGATGTCGACGGTGTCGCCGGCCTCGTACATTTTCGCGCCGAGGACGGCTATCATACCGGCGTTGTCCCGGAGGAATCGAGGTTCGGGGGCGTAGAAATCCGCCCCGCGCTCTTCGCACATCGATTCCAACATCGACCGCAGGCGGTCGTTCTGGGCGACGCCGCCGCCGAGGACGAGTTCCTCCGCCCCGGTCAACGACAGCGCCCGCTCGCTTACTTCGGTGAGCATGGCGAAGACGTTCTCTTGGAGGCCACAGCAGACGTCTTCGACGGGAACTCCGTCGTCGTAGGCGGCCTTCGCCGCTGACATGATGCCGGAAAACGAGAAGTCCATTCCCTTGACGACGTACGGCAACTCGACGTACTCGCCCTCGCGAGCGTGGGCTTCGACCTTCGGGCCGCCGGGGTGGGTCCAGCCGACGTGTCGGGTGAATTTGTCGAGAGCGTTGCCGACGCCGGTGTCCATCGTCTCGCCCAACACGCGGTACCGGCCATTCCGGTAGCCGAGGACGTGGGCGTTCGCACCGGAGGCGTTCAGACACACCGGCGAGTCGAATCCCGACCGGTGCCGCCCGATTTCGAGGTGGGCGACCATGTGGTTGACGCCGACGAGCGGTACGTCCAAGCTTCCGGAGAGAGCCCGAGCGGCCGTCCCGACGATGCGAAGACAGGGGCCGATACCGGGGCCTCTGGAGAAGGCGACGGCGTCCAGCGCCTCGCTTGGGTCGCCGTAGGTCTCTCGACCCTCGTCGAGAACCGTCTCGACGACGGTCGGAATCGCCTCGCGCATGTGCTCGGCGGCCTCACGCGGATGAATGCCGCCGCTGTCCGGTTGGTAGGCGTCGGATTCGATAGAAACGGTGTCCATCTCGGAATCGAACAGCGCCGCACTGGCACACCAGGCGGTCCCCTCGATGCCGAGTACGCGCGTCACGACCTACTTGAATTCGGTGTAGCTACACTTCCCGCAGTGGGTGCGGTCACCGTAGTCACCGAGGAACGTGTCGCCACAGCGGGGACACATTTCCTTGTCCGTCGTGCCGTCGTCGTTGTAATACTCGTGGCGCGCCATCTAGGCTTCCTCCGCTTCCGTGTCGGCGTCCTCGGCCGCTGCCTCCTCGTCGTCGGCGGTAATCTTGTTCCGTTCGAGCATGTACTCCTGCTCGACGGCCTTGGCGTTGTCGGCGCTGTCGTACACCTTCGCGTAGCCGACGGACTTCCGCATGCCGTATTTGGTATCGAGTTTGTGGACGACGACCTCGCCGGCGTCCTTGTTCAGTTTCGCGGCCAGCGAGTCGCGGACCGACAGTCGCTCCGGCGTCGCCTCCTCGTGAGTCAGCTGGAACCGGACGTCCGTCCGGTGCAACATTGGGTTCTCGTCTTCATCGATGATTTCGACGTCCATGGTTACGTTGCCCGAACTTTCCCCCGAAGCGCGTAAAAGGATTTCGAAGCGCGAGACGGCGGCCAGAGGCCGTTTCGGGTCCACACAACCCGTCGAAAGCTGGGCGACTGGAGGGTCTCCGTGGCCTCAAACGCCGAGAATATCGAACACCCGCTCGGAATCGCCCTCCATCCGCTCCAGTAGGTCCCGACACTCCGCTCGAAGGGTCTCATCGACGGTAACGAGCACCATCCCTTCGTCGGGTTGCCCGTAGACGACGGCGGCGCCCTCGGGCGCGGCGACGATGGCGGGCAGCGCCGCGAGGTCCTCCTCGCCGACGACGGTGATGACGGTCGTTCCCTCACCGTCGATGGCGCCGACGAGCACCTCCAGCAGTTCGGCCGTCAGCGTCGCGGGCGGGTTCTCGACTTCGCGTCGGGAATCGAACCCCTCGATGGCGTCGAGGATTTCTCGCTCGACGCGTTCGCGTTTCGTCTTGCCATCCACCAACGCCACGTCGGGACGGTAACCCGCCTCTAGGAGGTGATACGTGACGATATCGCCGACGGCGATAATCGGGCCGTCGGTGTCGGTCAGAAGTGCGTCCGTGTCGGTGTAAACCGGGCCGAGCGGCTCTTTTAGTTCGCCGCGTAGCTCTTTCTGCAGTTCGACGAGGACATCGACCATCTCAGCGGACCTTCAGCGCGTAGCGTCCGGGTTCCGTGATTTCCATCTCCGAGGCGATTTGGCTCTCTTCGGGGTGGGCGATGACGACGTACCCGGCCCAGTCTTCGGTCAGGGAGTTCGAGGCACAGACGGGGCACTGCTCGCCGTCGTCGATTTCGAGGACGCGGTGACAGTCCCGACACACCAGTCTGTCTGCCATTTAATCACCGGCCTCCGCCTCATGGCGCTCCCGGTCCTCCTTGAGCCACCCGTGTTTGCCCAGTCCCGGCTGTTTCGCGGTGAGACCGATTTTCGAGTCCCGGGGGTTCCGCTCGTCGATGCTCTTGGTGACGATACGCGCCCGGACGGAGTCACCGACGCTGAGCACGCGATTGGAGTCACGCGAGGCCAACTGTTGGTTCTCCTCGTCGTAGGCCAGATACTCGTCGGATATCTGGGAGACGTGGAGCAGACCGTCGACGGGGCCGATGCCGACGAAGGCCCCGAAGTTGACGACTTCGACGACCTCGCCGTCGACGACCTCCTGCATCTGGGGGTCGTAGGTGACGGCGTCGAACTCCGCCTCGTAGTAGACGCCCGGCCGGTTCGGCAAGACGGCGCCGTCGCCGATGTCGTGGACCTCCGTCACCGAGACGACGCTGCCGACCGATTCGTCCATCCGTCCTTCGAGCTTGTCCTGCAGCAGCCGCTTGACCAGCTCGGGCGACACCTCCGCGAGATGCCGCGGCGGCACCTCGACCGTGTCCTTGAGTCGTACCCGTTTGTACATGTTATGGTTGAGTTACTTCGAGTTTGTTACGCCCCCGTAAACTAATTACGGGAACGTTTTCGTCCAGTAGCCGCCGCCGCAGCGGCATGTCGTTCGTGACCGCACCGTCGACCTCGCGGGCGATTTCGAGGACCGCATCGTCCGCATACGCCGCCTCGTGCTCGATAGGTTCGCACTCCCGGCGTGCGAGGTCCGCACCGACGCTTGCGGCCTTTGCCTCCTCGCCGTTGCCCTCGGCGAGGTCGTCGAGTTCATCCAGTACCGCCCGCGGGACGACCGTCTCGTGGTCGCCGAGAAGGCGGTCCAACTCCTCGAACGTCCGGACGCCGACTTCGACCGGCATCATCAGTGCGTTCGTATCGAGCACCACGCGCATCACCGAAGCGTTCCGACGCCGATGAGTCGCCAGCGCGCGCCGACTCGGCGATTGATTGCGATTTTCGCCCCTTCGGCGGCACAGACGGGACGTTTGAGGTTCACTTCACACTCGCCGTCGCGGGCGCTCGTGACTGCACCGACGGTCGTCGCCGTCCCGATGGTCATCATCAACGGCTCGCCCGTCGATATCTCCTCGACATCGCCCTCGCCGACGATGCGGTCGAACAGTTCGACGTCCATCGTGAACGCCTCGTGGGTCGGCGGGAGGCTCCCCGGCGGGCCAGCGACCTGTCCGGCGAGGGCGTCGCCCTTCGTCAGCGAGGGGTCCAGTCCCGTTCCGACGCCGAGCAGTCCGCCCGGTGAAACCTCGTCGACGAACTCGCCGCCGGCCTGCAGCGACCGAACCGTCGTCTCGACGGGCTGGTACTCCGATTGGCCGCCCTCCTCGATTTCGCGGCCGGGTTTGATTTCGATTTCGTCGTCGACTTCGAGTTGTCCCTGAGTGAGCGACCCGCCCAACACGCCGCCGGTGAGGTCCTCCCAGGTCGTCCCGGGTCGGTTGATGTCGAAGGAGCGTGCGACCTGCAGTCGCGCGTCAGTATCGGGGTCTCGCTCCGGCGTCGGGATGGTCTCCTCGACGGTCTGAATGAGGAGGTCCATGTTGACGTTCTGCTGGGCCGAGATGGGGACGATGGGTGCGTCCTCGGCGACCGTCCCCTCGACGAACTCCTCGATTTGCTCGTAGTTCCGGAGCGCCTGCTCGCGGTCGACGAGGTCGATTTTGTTCTGGGCGATGACGATGTTCTCGATGCCGATGATGTCCAGTGCCATCAGGTGTTCTTCGGTCTGTGCCTGTGGCACCGGTTCGTTGGCACCGATGACGAGCACCGCACCGTCCATGATGGAGGCACCCGACAGCATCGTCGCCATGAGCGTCTCGTGGCCCGGTGCGTCGACGAACGACACCGTCCGAAGATGCTCACTGGGCGAGCCGTCCGGGCACTCCTCCTCGACGGTGTAGCGTTCCGGCTCGTCGAGGTCCGGGCAGTGCCGGAACGTCGCGTCGGCGTACCCGAGGCGAATGGAGATGCCTCGCTTCATCTCCTCGGAGTGCTGGTCGGTCCACTCCCCGGAAAGCGCCTGTACGAGCGTCGTCTTCCCGTGGTCAACGTGGCCGACCAGTCCGATGTTCACCTCCGGTTGTCGGTGTTCTTGCGTCATTTAGTAATGATGTGGATATCCACCCGTGCGCATCATAACGCTTCCGCTTCGTTCGCTCCGTCGAGTGGCCGCGCCCGCCGCTGTCGTCTTTTGTTTCAGGACCCGGAGGCCGCTAGCAATCGAGTGTGTCCGTCACACGTCCACTGCCCACAGGGATAAGCCGCCCGAGCGCAATCACTGGGTATGACCTCAGCCGAAACGGTCACGTTCGATTCCTACAGCACGCTCCTCGATGTCGACGCCGTCGAGGCCGCCCTCGCAGATGCCGTCGAGAACCCACGACCCGTCTCCCAACACTGGCGGTCGCGGTCGCTGATGTACACGATGGTCGCAAACGAAATCGACGCCTACGACACGTTCTACGCGTTCAATCGGGCGGCACTGGAACACGCCCTCGAAACCCACGGCGTCGACCTCACCGAGACCGAACGCGAGGAGATTCTCGCGACGTATCACGACCTGCGGGTCTTCGACGACGTTCAGGACGGGATGGCCGCTCTGACCGATGCCGACTACGACGTGTACGTCGTCTCCAACGGCAACCCGGAGATGCTGGATTCGCTGGTCGAAACCGCCGGTATCGACGAGTACGTCGAAGATACCATCAGCGCCGACGAGGTCGAGACCTACAAGCCGAACGCCGAAATCTACCGCCACGCCGCTGCTCGAACGGGAACACCGATAGGCGCGATTGCTCACGTCAGCGCGGGCTTCTTCGACGTGCTCGGCGCCCAACACGCCGGCATGACCGGTGTCTGGCTTGACCGCGGGAAGGTCCCGTGGGACGGCTTCGCCGGCGACCCCGACGCGACCGTCTCGGATATCCGCGACGTGATAGACGTACTACAAAAACGCGATTGAGCGAAGATATTAGCCGGAGGCTGCTCTTCGTGTGGGTATGAGTGACGCAGAGGGAACCTCTACGGAGCCCGAGGACCGAGGCGCCGTCTCGCCGTTCGACTGTGAGGCGTGTCTCGCCCCCGCAGAGGCCTTCGCGGTCGTCGGCAACGAGACCCGATTCGCCATCCTCAAGGCGCTCTGGGAGGCTCCGGACCGCCCGGTGACGTTCTCGGCGCTCCGAGACCGCGTCGGGATTCGCGACAGCGCACAGTTCAACTACCACCTCCAGAAACTGACGGGCCAGTTCGTCCGCAAGACCGACGACGGCTACGACTTCCGGAGCGCCGGCCGCGCCGTCATCCAGGCGATTCTCTCGGGGTCGCTGAACCAGAACCCGGAGTTCGGCCCGTTCCCGGTCGAAGGCGAGTGTATCGACTGTGGGGCTGGACTGCAGGCCCACTACGAAGAGGAACTGCTCTACGTCGACTGTCCGGCCTGTGGCCGCGCTCACACCGACTGGCAGTTCCCGCCCGGTGGACTCGAAGGGCGTGACCGCGAGGCGGTGATGGACGCGTTCAATCAGCGGGTTCGACACCTGCTGTGTCTCTCCGCCGACGGCGTCTGTCCGGCCTGCAACGGGCGCATGCAGACGGCCATAGCCCACGCCGACGCGGAAGACGACATCGACGTTGCGGTGACCCACCGATGCCGCCGATGTGAGAACACGACGAAGACGACCGTTGGCATCGCCCTCCTCGATGACGCGGAGGTGGTCTCCTTCTATCGGGACCACGGTATCGACCTCAACGCGGTCCCGTTCTGGACGCTCGAGTGGTGCGTTTCCGACCGCTACACCGAAATCGTCGACGACGATCCCTGGCGAGTGGCCGTCGAGATACCGCTGGACGACGAACGACTCAGCGTGGTCCTCGACGAGTCGCTTTCGGTCGTCGATGCCGAGCGTTTGTACGCGTAAATATCAACTAGCTAACCTAATTGTGTTTCAGTCGGTTCGTCTACAAAAGTGTATTTCTGCGAACATATATTCTGGTGTGGGTCGTTCGTACTGATATGAACCAAGGAACCACACAGGCCGGACGCACCGCCTCCGCTCCGCCCGCATCGGAACGTGTCACACGAACCCAACGTGGGGACCTCGTGGTCACCATTCCGGCGCTGGCCGTACGGGTGCTGTCGGTACTCGCCGTGTTGGTCGCTGGTATCGCCGTTCCCGCCGCCGTCGTCGGCGTTCTCTCGGTCGTTGGGACGCCGCCGCTGGCGTTGCTCACCCTCCCCGCGTTGCTCGCCGTCGGCTTCGTCGCCCCCTTCGCGGCCGTAGGCGTCGCCGCCACGTTGCTCGGATAGCCGTCCCGACGCTCGGCCCTCCAACGGCCTCCGTCGGTAACCGACCGTTTTTGCTCCTCGCGACCCCACGTTCGGTCGTGCGGGAGTACCCCTTCGAACTCGCGGTGTGTGCCGCCGTCGAATCCGAAAGCGACGGCCTCATCGCCCGACAACTCGGCACGCACACGCGCATCGTCGACGCCGTCGAAATCCGTCCGGGCCCCGAGTTCGAGGACCGTATCGCCATCACCGCCGAGTCGATTCCCGACCTCGCCATCGAGAGCGACGTTGGCGCGGGGCGAGCCCGCTACTGGAAGGACGCCATCGACGCCGCTCCCGACCGCGCCAGGGGGGCCGTCGACCGAGCGATTGAAATCGGTTTCTTCGAGGCCGAGCGCCGCAACGGCCGCCGATACGTCCGACAGACGGCGCGATACCCCGACTGGGTCGGCGGACTGCGGGCTTTCGAGAACAAACCCGACCTCGGCCGTCCCGGTGACCTCGAACTCCAGTTGCGGAAGGACGTCTCGCTCGCGCTGTTCGACGAAGTCATCCTCGTCACCGAATCCTACGTCACGGGCGCACACCTCAATCGCATCCCCGACTCCGTCGGCGTGTGGCGCTTCGACGCCGAAGCGGGTGATATCGAGGTGGTCCGGGAGGCCACGCCGCTGCCGACCGACGAACCGGGAATCGCCGTCCTCGATGAGTCGCCGGCCCGGGTCGATATCGAACCCGTCACCGCCGCCGAGAAGGCTCGCCTCCGCCGACGAATCGCGGAACGCGCCTACGGAAAGGGCTGGCGTCCAGGGACGCTTCCGGCCTGTAGCCAAGCCGACGCGCGTGGCCCGCCGTTCCGGACGGACGATGCGCTTCCCTACTGCGAGTGGAAGGGTCGACTGGTCGACCCTTCCCGGGAGTGCGGCGCCGAATGCGGCGGGTACGACCCCGCCGACCCACCGGACGCCGACGGCGAGGCGGCACGCGAACGTCACACGCCGTGGACCGCCGACCCGGCGGGAACTGACCGAAAACAGACGGGATTGGACCGCTTCTCCAGGACGTAACGCGTCTACACCACGAACTGCTCGCCGTCCAGCGCCATATCGTCGTCGAAGGCGTCCTCGGCGGCGATGTAGTGTGAGAGGTGGACGAGACGGTACTCCTCGATGGAGAGGTCCTCGGCGAAGGCGCGTGCGCCCTCGATAGTCATGTGTTTCGTCCCGAAGGTCCGGGGGATACCGTTCTCGTCGGCGTGGTCGCCGCCGTAGGGGTGGTACTCGCAGTACGCGGCCGGAACGATGCCGTCGACGAACAACAGGTCGGCGCCGGACAGCACTCCTCGGGAGCGCTCGGAGACGCCGTAGTTCGTATCCCCCGACAGCGACAGCACTGCGCCCGTCTCGGGGTCCTCGACGCGCAGGCCGTAACACACCAGCGGCGGGTGTTCGACGGGGACGAGGGTCACCTCGAACCCGCAAGTCTCGAACGGTTCGAACGGCGACTCCGGCGAGACGGTGACGGCGTCGAGGTAATCGTACTTCTCTTCGATGGTCTCGGCGACGCTCTCGCCGGTGACCGGGTCGGTCTCGTCGGCCGCGAACACAGGCACGTCCTCCAGCAGACGGTAGGCGTTGCCCAGTCCGTCGAGGTGGTCGAAGTGGATGTGTGAGATACAGATGGCGTCGGGCAACGCGACGTCGTTGTCGAGGAACTGCTGGCGGAAGTCGGGGCTGGCGTCGACGAGCAGCGACTCGCCGGTGCGTTCGTTGTGGACGTGGACCGAAAACCGAGAGCGCTCGACGCCCCGTTTTCGTGCCTCGGTGCAGGTGTCACACTCGCAGTTCGGCGTGGGCGTCCCCGTCGTATCGCCGGTTCCGAGCAGCGTGACTTCCATCAGTCGTGGTCGTGATCGTGGCTGGGACTATCCGAACCGCCCGCGACGAGCGCGTCCGCGTCGCCCTCTATCATGTCCATGTTCTTGAGGTTGTCACGCTCTTCGAAGTCCTCGATGGCGTCCAGGAGGTCCTCTTGGGTGAGCGTCGTCCGGTTTTCGGTGAGGGCATCGAGGACGGCCTCACGCAGGACGAGTCGAAGGTCGCTCCCAGTCAGCCCCTCCGTCGCCTCGGCGAGTTCGTCGGGGTTGAAGTCGTCGACATCCATCCGCCGGGTGACGATGCGGAGGATGTCCGCACGCATTCCCTGGTCGGGTTTCGGGAAGTTGACAATTTCGTCGAAGCGGCGCCACGCCGCGGCGTCGAGTTGGTCGGGGTGGTTCGTCGCGCCGATGAGGAGCACGTCGTCTTGAATCAACGAGATTTCGTCGATGCTCTTCAGCAGCGTGTTGACGGCGCGCTTGATGGCGGCGTGTTCGTCCGACGAGCGTGTCTTCGCGACGAAGTCGAACTCGTCCATGAAGAGGATACACGGCGAAAGCCGCTTTGCGACCTCGAAGGTCTTGTCGACGTTCTTGGCCGTCTCGCCGAGGTACTGACTCGTTATCATCGAGAGTTTCACTTCGACGAACGGCAAATCGAGGTCCTGTGCGAGCGCGCGGGCGACGGAGGTCTTCCCTGTTCCGGGCGGGCCGACAAAGAGGAGTTTCCCGATTTCACGCAGGCCGATTTCCGCGAGGTAATCGCGGTGTTCGATGGCCTTGACCACCTTGTGAATCTCGTTTTCCTGGTCGGCTGTGAGGACGAGGTCGTCGAGGGTCATCTCGATTTCCTCGGGGGCGCGCACGTCCACGAGGTCGAGCATCTCCTCTTCGTCCTCGTCGAACATCTCCTCCAACAGTGAGTCTATCCACACCCGGTCGGCGTGGATTGGTCGGTTCTGCTCGCGGGCGGCCTCGTAGTCGACGCCCAACTCCTCGCCGAAGGCGTAAGCGAGCGTCGGATTGCCGAGCAGTTGTTCCTCGGAGAGGCGCTCTTTGAGCCACGATTCGGCCATCCCGCGGTCGGTGAACTCTATCTTCCCGGAGAAGTCGTCACGGTCGGTGAACATCAGCCCCGAGACGGCCTCCCAGGGGCGTTCGACGCCGGTCGCCGCCGCCGCCGTGTTCGTCGTGGTCGTCAGCGGCCGTTCGACCTCGCCATCCTCCCAGAACACCCGACGATAGCGGGGTGGAAGGTCTCGCTCGTCGAGGTCGTGGTTCTCCGTGTAGATGGCCGCAGTCAACAGAAACTCGACTACATCGAGCTCGGGGCTGCTCATTCCCCGAAACCTTACCGGGTCGGAAGTATAAGCCCGTCGAAAGGCGCTGATATGCGCCCACGGTTTCGGAACGGGCAATTCCGCCGCTCGCTGCCGGCGGTCACTCACGGACACCTTCGTTCTTTATAAATTACCTTCTCCACGAGGTTAACAGAATATGTCTACTGTCCCTAATGCGCTAACATGAGAAAAATGACCGAGTAGAAGCTTTAACGTGCGAGCAAAAATAATGAGGGTTCGTATGAGTGCCAACACACCGGTCGTAGTCAAAGCGTATCGCACCCCGTTCGGGAAGGAAGACGGCGTCTTCTCCGAGGTCCGTCCGGAGGACCTCTCGATTCCGCTCATCAACCGCATCCTCGAGGAGACGGACCTCACCGGCGAGGACGTCGACGACCTCCAGTGGGGCTGTGCCCAACAGCGCGAAGAGCAGGGCAACAACATGGCCCGCGTCATCGCGCTGATGTCCGAGTTGGGCGAGGACACGCCCGCGACGACCATCAACCGCTGGTGTGCCTCCTCAGCGCAGGCGGTCATCTCCGCCGCGGACGCGATTCGGGCCGGCCAGCGTGACTGTATCATCGCCGGCGGCGTCGAGTCGATGTCCCGCGTGAAGATGGGCCAGAACAACGAGATTCACCCGGGCCTCAACGACCACCACAACATCGCCGCCCTGCAGATGGGCATCACCGCCGAAACCGTCGCCGAGCGCTACGACGTGAGCCGCGAAGAACAGGACGAGTACGCCGCCCGCTCCCAGCAGCGCGCCGTCGCCGCCACCGAAGAGGGCCGCTTCGACGACGAAATCGTCCCCATCGAGGGCCACGACGACGAGGGCAACGAGATTCTCGTCGAGGAAGACGAGGGGCTCCGTCCCGGCACCACCGCGGAGAAACTCGCCGAACTGCCGACCGTCTTCCAGGCCGACGGCACCGTCACGCCCGGCAACGCCTCCCAGACGACCGACGGCGCCGCCGCGCTGTTGGTCACCTCCGAGGAGTTCGCCGAGGAACACGACTTCGAAATCCTCGCGGAAGTCGGCAACAACTCCGTCGCCGGCGTCGAACCCGAGGTCATGGGCATCGGCCCCATCCCGGCGTGTGAGGAACTGTTCGAGCGCTCCGGCACGACCGCCGACGACTACGACCTCGTCGAGTTGAACGAGGCATTCGCCTCCCAGTGTTACTACTGCCAGCAGGAACTCGGCTTCGACGACGACATCTACAACGTCAACGGCGGCGCCATCGCCATCGGTCACCCCCTCGGTGCCACCGGTGCGCGGCTGCCCGTCACGCTCATCCACGAGATGCGCAAGCGCGACGACGCCGAACTCGGCCTCGCCACCGAATGCGTCGGCTTCGGGCAGGGCGCAGCCATCGAGTTCGAGCTTCGATAAACGCCGACCCCATCGAACGACTCACGCCTTTTTCCAGCGAAACCCGACTCAATAGCCGGTAGCATGGCCCTATCTGTCGTGTCGGTGAGCCTCGAAAACGCGTGCGGACTTCGCTATCGGAACCGTCACTCCGTATCGGTCGCCGCTTCCTCGACCTCCGGTTCCTCGTGTTGGATGACGAAGACCGGACCGAGGAACTGCTTGGCGACCTGGTCTGCGGTCATCCCGAACAGGAAGGTCGTCACCGATGGGTCGGATTCGCCCATGACGATTGCGTCGTTGTCGTCGGCAGCATCGAGGATTAACTCCTGAGAGTCGTCTCCACGCGCGATTTGAGTCTCGATTAACTCCGGGGAGACGCCTTCTTCGGAGAGTCGAGTCGCGATTCCGTCCAGCAGCGTCTCGACGTCCTCGTCTGATTCGTCCGCTTCAGCGACGTGATACAGGGTCACGCGTATATCGAGCGGTGCGAACAGGCCCGAAACCAATT